>JBEKFF010000017.1:0-26549 GCA_050013455.1 Acidobacteriaceae bacterium
AGCGGCCAGCCGAGACCCAGGGTGCGTCTTCGGTCTTGAATATCGACACCCTGGAGATTGACGGAAACTCCATGCAGCTTCGCGTGAATAACGAGCTCGTGACGACGACCGCAACGGAGTTTCGCCTGCTGGATTATCTTGCACGGCATCCGGGGCGGGTATTCAGCCGCGACCACCTGCTGGATGCGGTGTGGGGCGATGCACGGTTTGTGACGCCGCGCAGTGTGGACGTGTATGTGCGGAGGATTCGGGAGAAGATCGAGGTTGATCCGGAGACGCCGCGGTTCCTGAAGACGATGCGCGGGGCCGGCTACCGGTTTGATCTTCCCAAGGCGAAGGAAGCTTCGATCGGGAGTGCCGTGGGCGCGGCAACCGAGTAATCTGCTCGCATGGGATCGTGGCTTCGAAAGAGTTTGTACACGGCGCTGTTTTGGCGCATCGCGGTGGGCATCGCAGTGATGGCTGCTACCACGCTGCTGCTGCCGCGCTGGTGGATGGTGATTGGCACGGGACTCGTGGTCGCGCTGTGGATTGCAGCGTGGGGAACCAGCGTGGTCACCAATGCCATCGAGCTGATTGAGCCTGCCGCAGCGACCGTAGCCGGTCGGGATTCGCGCTGGCCGGAGGCTCCGTTTCGGCAGATGGAGCCGCTGTTGCACGCGCTGCATGTTTCGGCGGCCGAGGTGGTTCGGCAGCTCGAAGCCAGCTCGGAGAGCCGTCGGAAGCTCGAGGCGCTGCTGGATTCCATGCAGGACGCCGTGACCAGCGTCGACGGCGCAGGCCGCATTGTCTGGGCGAACGTGCCGATGCAGAGACTGGTGGCTGAGTCGTCGGGGAATGTGCGGGCGGGGCACTCGCTGGTGCAGACGATTCGTTCTCCTGAGATCCTTGAGTGCGTGCAGGAGGCACTGGAGAAGCGCGAGTATGTCGAGATGCGGCCGGTGTCCTTGCCCATGGGCAGGATTTTTGCCGTGAGTGCGGCGCCGATGCCCGAGGGCGGCGCGGTTGTCGTGATGCAGGACATCACCCACGTGGAGCAGGTCGAACGCACGCAGAGAGAGTTTGTCGCGAATGTCTCGCATGAGTTACGGACACCGCTGACTTCGATCTCGGGATATGTCGAGACGCTGCTGGAGGACGAGCGGACGGGCCTGTTCTTCACGCCGCAGGTGAGGGAATTTCTGGAGGCCATCTATAAGAGTGCCAAGCGGATGGGCCGGCTGACGGATGATCTGCTGGCGATGGCGCGGGTGGACTCCGGGGAGCAGAAGCTGCGGCCGCAGCCGGTGGAGGTGGGCGTCCTGATCCAGGAAGCCGAGGACGCGGTGGCGGCGCTGGCGCGGGAAAAGCATGGAGTGCTCGAGATCGGCGAGTTTCCGCACGTGGAGGTGGTCGCGGACCTCGATGCGATTGTCCAGGTACTTAGCAACCTGATCGAGAATGCGCTGAACTATGGGGTTAGCCCAGCCAGCGTGGGACAGGCGCTGCCCGGCCAGGCGTTGGATGGGGCGCTGGTGGTGCTGAGCGCTGCCATTCTGCCAAACGCGCCGCAGGATGTTCGGTTTTGCGTCGAAGACTTCGGTGCGGGGATCGCCTCGGAACATTTGAGCCGACTGTTTGAGCGGTTCTACCGGGTAGACAAGACGCGCTCGCGAGAGTCGGGTGGGACGGGGCTGGGGCTCTCGATTGCGAAGCACATTGTGGAGTCGCATAAGGGGCGAATGTGGGTGGAGAGCGAGCTCGGCCGGGGCAGCCGGTTCTGTTTTACGCTCCCGCTGATGCTCTATCCCGTGTCGGCGTCCGAGGCCTGATCGGGCGCCTCTGTACGACATCCACACACCAAAAGTGGAAAACATCGGCCACTTCAGAGCCTATTCATCTTCTATTCATGATTCGTTCCCTGTTCATTCATACAGGGTTGCGAGGATCAACTCACGGACAAATCTGGCAAGGCAGTTGCAAGAATCCATAAGAGAGTTTGCGCGCCTTAGCCACCGTCCCTGAGGAATGATGAAACGATATTACGCATTGAGTGCTGCGCTGGTCGCAATGACGTTGTTGACGACCCAGCTTCCGATGAGTGCCCAGACGACCGACCGAACCGTCCCAGCCAAGACGGCGAGGCATCCCAAGCAACAGAAAGAGACCCCGGCACAGATTCAGTTGCGCGAGATGAAGGAAGCTTTGAAGGCGCAGCAGGACGAGATTGACGCGCTGAAGTCGCAGATCTCGGCCAAGAACAGTGACGTAACCGCCGCCCAGCAGACCGCAGCCGAGGCGCAGTCGCAGGCCGCTGCGGCAGCCGCATCTGCGGCGCAGGCACAGGCCGCCGCCACCGCGGCCGCCACCAAGGCCGACTCGGCATCCAGCAGCGTGACCGAGCTCCAGACGACGACCACCACGCTCAACGACAACGTGATCGCCAACCAGCGCAAGGTGGAGGCTGAAATCAATTCGCCCGCGGCCCTGCACTACAAGGGTGTGACCATCACCCCTGGTGGCTTTGCGGCATTTGAAGGTGTGTGGCGTCAGCACTCGGTGAACTCCGACATCAATACGCCGTTCAACAGCATTCCTTTCCCGAGCGCGAATGAAGGGCATGTGAGCGAGCTGAACTTCTCCGGCCGGCAGAGCCGTTTGTCCGTGCTGGTTACGGGCGACGCGGGCGCCTACAAGCTGACTGGCTACTGGGAGATGGACTTCCTCGGAACCGGCACCTCGTCCAACAACAACCAGAGCAACAGCTACGTGATGCGTCAGCGCCAGATCTGGGGCCAGTTCGCGACGTCGAGCGGCTTCACGGTTACCGGCGGCCAGATGTGGTCGCTCTTAACGGAAGACGCCAAGGGTGACGATCCGCGGACCGAGATTCAGCCGCTGACCATCGATTCTCAGTACATGGTTGGTTATACCTGGGAGCGTCAGCCGGGTATCCGTGTTGAGAAGCGCTTCGGTGACTACACGACCCAGGCCGTTACGCTCGCTGCCTCGGCCGAACAGGCGCAGATCACCAGCTTCACCGCTGCGGGTCCGATTCCGACCGAGTTCTTCTTTGGCGGTATCGGCCAGAATGGCGGCCTCTACAACGCTGCGGGCAACGTCTCTGCTGGCAACACGGCAGGTACGGGAGCCATCAGCACCTACGCGAACAACGTCGCTCCTGACTTGATGTTCAAGGCTGCGCTCGATGAGCCAAAACTGCACGCCGAGGTAGGCGGCCTTCTGCGCTTCCTGCGCAACGAGTATTTCCCGGTGTTGACCGTGGCTGGAACGACAGCGACTCCGGTCTATACCTACTCGCCCGTAATGCAGAACAGCACCGCAACGGCGGGCGGCGTGTTCTTCAACCTTCGTGTGAAGCCGATTCCTCTCTTTGAGGTTGCGGTGCAGGGGTTGGTCGGCACAGGTACGGGACGCTACGGTTCTTCGCAGCTGGCCGATGCTACGCTGAAGCCGAACGAGCAACTGGAGCCCATCCGCAACGATCATGGCTTGTTCAGCCTGATCTTCCATCCCTCCAAGAACTGGGACTTCTTCAGCTACTACGGTGGCGAGTATGCCCAGCGGACGGTGTATGACGTAGTCACGCCGACTGGACTTGCGCCGATCGGCTATGGCCCGCGCAACCTGAACGATTCGGGTTGCTACAACCTGCCGGCAGTGAGCGGCAACGCCAGCGGTACCGCAGGGTCCATCTCGGCGACCAACTGCGCTTCGCCGACGCGCTACATCCAGGAAGCTATGGGTGGGTTCACCTGGCGCGCGGTCAACAGCCCCACGTATGGCCGCCTGCAGTACTCGGCTACCTATAGCTACATCCAGCGCAACCTCTGGTCCGGGAATAACATTCCGGCCACAGGCCCGATCACCAGCCCCACCGGTGCTCGCGCGACGGAGCCAATGATCGACATCAGCATGCGTTACTACATCCCGTAGACTGGTGGCTTCCAACATCTGCCATTTCCTGCAGATGGGCGAATACCAGCGTGACGCGGCAGTAAAATAAGGTCGCATTCACGGTGAGCGGTCGCCGGGTCTCGTAGGATTTTGAGTGGAGCTATTCGTGACTGGCCCTTCCCAACGGAAGGGCCAGTCACCGACAGAAGCGAATATTACGGCCGCGCGGCAGCGATGAACTGCGCGCTCGCGGCGCGGGAGAGATCATGAAGACAAAACTTTTATCCCTGGTTGCAATGGCGGCGATGACGGCGAGCGTACTGCCCGCCGTGGCGCAGCATCTTACGGGCGCGGGCGGAACGTTTCCCAACCCGATCTATCAGCGTTGGTTCACCGAGTACAGCAAGGTGCATCCCGGCGTGCAGATCAACTACCAGTCGGTAGGATCGGGCGCCGGCATCCGGCAGATCTCGCAGGGGATTGTGGACTTCGGCGCCTCGGACGGACCGATGACCGACAAGCAGCTGGCAGACTCCAAGCAGAAGCTGCTGCATATTCCGACGGTGCTGGGCGCGGTTGTGCCGGCCTATAACCTGCCGGGCATCAGCGCGGAGCTGAAGTTTTCCGGTGACGTGATTGCCGATATCTACCTGGGCAAGATCACCAAGTGGAACGACCCGCGCATCGCCAAGGACAATCCCGGCGTCAACCTGCCGAACCATCCGATTCTGCCGGTATATCGCTCGGATGGATCGGGCACGAACTACATCTTCACGGACTACCTGAGCAAGGTCAGCCCGGACTTCAAGCAGAAGATCGGCTCTGCGACTTCGGTGCAGTGGCCCGGCGGTGTGGGTCAGAAGGGCAATGAAGGCGTGGCAGGAATGATCCGCAACAGCCCGTTCTCATTTGGGTATGTTGAGTTGATTTACGCGGAGTCGAACAAGATGCTGTTCGGCGTGGTCAAGAATTCGAGTGGGAATTGGATCAAGGCCTCGACGGACTCGGTGAGCGCGGCAGCTGCAGGCGCGGCGAAGGCGATGCCGGCTGACTACCGCGTGTCGATCACGAATGCTGCCGGAGCGAACTCCTATCCGATCTCATCGTTCACCTGGCTGCTGATTCCGGACCCCTCCAAGGACTCGGCCAAGGGCAAGGTGCTGCACGACTTCCTGCAGTGGATGGTGGATCACGGTGAGGACGAGGCTGCGAGTATGACCTATGCTCCGCTGCCGCCGGCAGTGATCAAGATGGTGCGCAAGACCATCGCAACCGTCCACTAAACCCTGAAAAAGGGGGGTCTGCGAGTCGCGAAGGTTCCCCTTTATTTTCTTGCTCTTTGACGTATTGGCAACGCTGGGCTGACCCGCAGATTCACGGTCCATTCACATTCCTTTCATAAAGTGATAAGGGAGCCTGCGAGCAGCCCGATGAATGAGCCAAAGATCATACCGTTGCCCCCGGCGCCCGAGGAGCCCCTTTCGGCGCCACACAGGATCGCACCCCCTCCTATGATCAAGACCATGGTTCCGCAGACGGAGATGGGTTCGCCAGCCGCAGTGGCGCCCGTGACGCCGTCGGCGGTGCGCATGTTCCTGCAGGCAAAGAGCTCAGGCCGGATGGCCGATGGAGCCTTTGCAGCCCTGATGGTGGTTTGCGCGCTGACCATCTTCGCCATCGTGGTCCTGATTGTGTCCGTCCTGGTCTCGCACTCGCAGCTATCGATCAAGGCGTTCGGTTGGCATTTCTTTTCGACGCGGACGTGGGATCCGGTTTCAGGCGATTTTGGTGCGCTGCCGTTTATCTATGGAACGGTGCTGTCCTCGCTGCTGGCGGTGTGCATGGCAGTGCCGCTGGCGCTGGCCACCTCCATCTTCCTGTTGGATATCTGCCCGAAGTTTCTGCGGGCCCCCATCTCCTTTCTCACCGAGTTGCTGGCAGCGATTCCGAGCGTGGTGTACGGCCTCTGGGGCGTGTTTGTGCTGGTGCCCATCATTCGTGACCAGGCTGGGCCGGTGCTGGAGAAATACCTGGGGTGGACGGGCCTCTTCGTCGAGCCCAACTTTGGTGTGAACATGTTTACCGCCAGCGTGATTCTGGCCATCATGATCTTCCCGGTGATCAGCTCGATCAGCCGCGACGTGATGCGCGCAGTGCCCGTCCACCAGCGCGAGGCGGTCCTGGCGCTGGGCGCTACGCGCTGGGAGATGTTGCGCATCGGCGTCTTGCGCAATGCGCGCATGGGCATTATCGGTTCGGTGATTCTTGGACTCGGCCGCGCCTTGGGCGAGACGATTGCCGTCACCATGGTGATCGGCAACCACCCGGCCATCATGAAGAACCTGTTCGCGCCGGGCTACACGCTTGCCAGCGTGATCGCGAACGAATTCACAGAGGCAACCGGTGACCTTTATCTCAGCGCGCTGATTGAGATCGGCCTCGCACTATTTCTTGTCACCATCATTGTGAACGCCATTGCGCGGCTCCTGGTGTGGGCGGTTGTGCGTGACAATGCAGGGAGTGCGCACTGATGGACGCCTTGCCTCTACGCTCCCGCACCGCGTCGAACTTCGTTACCTTGCGACGCAACCTTACCAACCACGTCGTCACAGGAGTGGCGATCATCAGCACGATCCTTGTCCTGGTGCCGCTCGTCGCGATCTTCGGATACCTGCTGTACAAGGGGGCGAGCTCGCTTAATCTCGCATTCTTCACGCATGTGCCGGTGCCGGTGGGCGAGCCCGGCGGCGGCATGGCCAACGCTATCGCCGGCTCGGGCGTGATCCTTGGTTTGGCAAGCCTGCTTGGAATTCCGGTGGGAATCGGCGCGGGCGTTTATCTCGCGGAGTACGCGCGAGGGACGTGGCTGGGTGCGGCGGTGCGGTTCACAGCCGATGTGCTCAACGGCGTTCCGTCCATCGTGATGGGCTTGGCCGCTTATGCCCTGATCGTCGCCAGGCAACAGCATTTTTCGGGTATGGCCGGAAGCGTCGCGCTCGCCATCATGATGGTCCCGACGGTCACGCGGACGACCGAAGAGATGCTCGCGACGGTGCCGAAATCGGTACGCGAGGCGGCGCTGGGGCTGGGCATTCCCAAGTGGCGCACGGTGCTTTCGGTCAGCTTGCGCACCGCGTCGCCCGGAATTATTACCGGCTGCATGCTGGCCTTTGCGCGAGTCGCTGGAGAGACGGCGCCGCTGCTGTTCACGGCGTTCGGAAACCAATTTTGGAGCTTTGATCTCAATCAGCCCATCGCAGCTTTGCCGCTGCAGATTTATGTGTACGCGCTGTCACCCTATGATGAGTGGCATCGCCTGGCCTGGGCTGGAGCTCTTGTATTGATTGTGATGATTATGGCTTCGGTGACGCTGGTGCGTATCTTTGCGAATCGCGGCGCGCTCAAGGGAGGGCATTAGTGGGAGTCGACATTCGCGTCGAGGATTTGAACGCATGGTATGGGACCGTGCACACGTTGCACGATGTGAGCCTGAAAATTCCGGCAAACCACGCGACGGCGCTGATCGGGCCCTCGGGCTGCGGCAAGTCAACGTTTGTGCGGTGCCTGAACCGGATGCACGAAACCAGCCCCGGAGCGCGTGCGGACGGCACTGTCCTCATGGGCGACGTGGATATCTACAAGGATGCGACGCCCGTCGAAATCCGGCGGCGCGTAGGCATGGTTTTCCAACGCCCAAATCCATTTCCCACCATGTCGATCTACGACAACGTCGCGAGCGGCCTCAAGCTCAATGGGTTTCGCAAGAAGCGCATTCTGGATGAGGTGGTGGAACGCAGCCTGAAGCAGGCCGCCTTGTGGGACGAGGTCAAGGACGACCTCAAGAAGAAGTCCGGCGCGAGTATCTCGGGCGGCCAGCAACAGCGCTTGTGCATTGCGCGCGCGCTCGCCGTCGATCCCGAAGTGCTGTTGATGGACGAGCCGGCAAGTGCGCTCGATCCAGTTTCTACGGCCAAAATCGAGGATCTGATCTTCAAATTGAAGAGCCAGTACACAATCGTGATCGTAACGCATAATATGCAGCAAGCAGCTCGCGTTGCCGAGAATACGGGCTTCTTTCTGATGGGCAAACTGGTCGAGTTCGCTCCGACTACCAAGATCTTTACGAACCCCTCGGATAAACGCACCGAGGACTACATCACAGGGAGGTTCGGATGATACGAATCAAATTCCAGCAGAGTCTGGACGAGTTAAAAGAGCGCCTCCTGGTCATGGCTGGACTGGTGGAGCAGGCCATCCAGCGCGCGACCGAGGCCTACACCTCGCGGGACGAGAGCTTGTGTGAGCTGGTCAAGATGTCCGAGCCGGCCATCAACCGCATGGAGCGGGAGATCGACCAGCTCGCCCTCGATCTCCTCGCGATGGAACAGCCGATGGCGGTGGACCTGCGCTTTATCATCTCGGTCATCCGGATCAATGTTGACCTCGAACGCATGGGCGATCAGGCAGTCAACATCGCCGGCCGCGTTCTGGATCTTGGGAGGCAGGCGAATGTCGATCTGCCGGTAGATATTCCCCGGCTGGCACTGCTGTCGGCGGCCATGGTGCGCAAGGCGCTGCAGGCCTTCATTGAAGGCGATGCCGAAATGGCGCAGTCGGTGCTGATGCTCGATGACCAGGTCGACGACATGAATCGCGATGCGTTCCGTGCGCTTGGCGACCTGATCAAAGATAAGCCAGAGCTGGCTGCCCAGGCGCTCAATGCGCTGATCATCTCGCGCAACCTGGAACGCGTTGGCGACCACGCAACCAACATTGCGGAGGACGTGATCTTCTGGGTGCGTGGCAGGGACGTGCGCCATCACAGCCTGCCCGACGACGGCGACTAAGCGGCGTCAATCGCAAATCCTCATCAAGCCCGGAGAATTCTCTCCGGGCTTTCGCTTTGACGGAATTCGCAAAAATTTTGCGGCTGTGTAGTCTTCCTGGCGGGGGACGCGTCTCTACATGCAGGAACAGCGTAGGTTCCGCAAGCACAACGCATGATGTCGCAGCAAAGTCTCCAATCCGGCGAACTGACACTGGCTGAGAACGGCGCCGAGCGCGTCACGCCCTTCGACGATATCGCGGCAGTACATGCGCTGTACGAGGATAGGATTTTTCGCTTTCTGCTGCTGTCGGTGCGTGATCGCGATGTCGCGCTCTCGCTGACGCAGGATACGTTTTTGAATGCGTGGCGCACGCGCGCCAACTTTCGAGGTGAATGCTCGATTGCAACCTGGCTGATGTACATAGCGGTGAATCTGCTGCGCAGCCACACGCGGACGGAGAGCTTTCGTTTCTGGAAGCGCGTGGGCACTACGGCCGTCAGTGCGGATGATTTGAAGTCCCAGCTTCCGCATCCCGAGCGGTCCGCCGAAGCGAGGATGATCGCGACGGCGGAGCTGGAACAGATTTGGCAGAGAGTTGAAAAGCTGTCGACGCCACAGCGCACCATCTTTCTGCTGCGCTTCATCGAGGAGCAAGAGTTGGCTGAGATCGCCAAGGTGATGCGCATGCCGGTCCCGACGGTGAAGAGTCATTTGTATCGCGCGTTAGACCACATTCGAGCTGGCCGATCCACGGGCTCGAGAAAGAAAGGGAAGAGATGAACAACGATCACCTCACAGTTGAACAGATGGAAGCGTTGCTCTCGAATCCAGCGTTGTGTGAGCGATCGCAACACCTCCAGGTGTGTGGACGTTGCGCGGAAGAGTTTGCATCCTTGCAGGCCGTGATGAGTGACCTGCGCACGACGGTGATCGCATCCTCTGAAGTGCATCGGCGACTGGCTGTCATGCCGGAGCCCGCGTATCGAACGCCGCGCGCGCTGTGGAGCCTGGTTGCGGCGGCAGCGCTGCTCTGTGCCGCTGCGCCGATTGCGCTACATCACAAACCGGCGCATGTTGCCGTCGTGCAGCCGCCGGTACAGCAGGCCCAGGCAGCCGTGTCCGACGACCAGTTGATGAGCGATGTCCAAGAGGATCTGAGTTCGTCAGTTCCGCAGGGCTTGCTTCCGCTGACCGCGAACGATGCGCCGGCCGAAGCGACAGGATCCATAGCAAGCTTGAAGGAGAACGAATGACTATCCGAGGATTATTTGCAGCAACTCTTATCGTGGCAGCACCGCTTGCACTGACCGCACGCAAGGCGCACGCGCAGGATGTTTCGCAGACGACCGCTGCGCCCGGTGCACCACCGCCTCCCGGAAGCAGCGGCGACCGGCCCTGGGGTCCGAGGCATGATTGGGGCGGCGGCGACCGTCCCGGCCCTGACGGGGGCATGGATCGTGGACGCAGAGAGAGAAGCGGGTGGGCTCACGATGACGGACGCCGCGACGCCATGCTGCCCTTCGGTATGTGGTGGAAGAATCCAGAGGTCGCGGCGCGCATCGGCCTGACCGCTGAGCAGCAGAAGCGTATTGGAGACCTGTTCCTGCAGAGCCGTGTGCAGCTGATTCACATGCACGCTTCGCTGCAAGAGGAGCAGTTGCTGCTGGAACCGCTGCTGGATGCGACGCCATTGGATGAGGCGAAGGCGATGGCGCAGATCGATAAAATTGCCGATACTCGCGCAGATTTGGAGAAGGCCAACGCCAAGATGTTGCTTGACATTCGGGGCGTGCTGACAGCGGAGCAGTGGACCAAGCTGCGGAACCATCCGAGGGGAATGCGCGGACCGGGCGATCGGGGCGACAAGGGGCCGCAGGGTCAGCCAGGGTCAAACTAGCAACTTCATATCGCGAGCTTCGGCTCTCAATCATTCGAACAACATCGGCGTCGGGCTCAAGGCCCGGCGCCGTCCTCTTTGGTTGCATGCACATGCGCTGCGCTTTTGTCCGATTGAAGCGGAAAGTTGGTCTTCAGGACGGCTTCCGGTATATAAATCGATATGCGACATTCAGCCTTTCTCTCGGCCTTTCTGGCCGCCGCTGTGCTTTCCCTGTGCGTCTCCGCACCCGCTCAAGTTACGAACACCGAGTACGCACGTGACCCAAACCAGCCGGTAGACCAGCAGTACACAAAGAAGATTCTGGAATACACCACGGACCCGTCGTTCATTTCGCCCCTGGTGAATTATCTGCCTGCGTCCACGACGGTTCCAACGCCTGAGAAGGTCCTGGGTGACGTGTCCGGCGCACCGAACATGCTTCCGTACGCAGAGGACGTATACAAATATTTCCGGCTGCTGGCGGCAAGCACGCCGCGCGTGCAGGTGGTCACGATCGGGCATAGCGAAGAGGGCCGCGAGATGATCGCCGTGGCCATCGCCGACGAGAACCTGCTCAAGGGGCAGAAGGAAAATGATGAGCGCCTCGCGAAGCTCGCCGACCCGCGCACGATCGGCATGGATGACGCCAAGGCACAGCCGCTGATTGACGCCTCGTACCCCGTGTACTACATCACCGGGACCATCCATTCGACGGAGACCGGCGCGCCGACCGCGCTGATGGAGATGGCCTACCGATTAGCCGTGGATAATTCGCCGTACATCAAATACATTCGCTCGCACATGATCGTGTTGATTACGCCGGTGGTGGAAGTCGACGGCCGCGATCGCATGGTCGACATCTACAAGTGGCACCGCGCGCACCCAACCGAAGACTGGCCCCGCTTAGTGTATTGGGGGCACTACGTTGCGCACGACAACAATCGTGACGCCATGGGCATGACGCTTAACCTGACCAACAACGTGCTCAACACCTACGTCGGTTGGCATGCGCAGGTGCTGCACGATCTGCATGAGTCCGTACCGTTTCTCTACGACAACACGGTAGGCGATGGCCCCTACAACGCGTGGATCGATCCGGTGCTCGCCAATGAGTGGGCTGAGCTTGGATGGAACAATGTGGCGCAGATGCAGAACTTCGGCATGCCCGGCGTGTTTACGCACGGCGACTTCGATACCTGGAGCCCCGGCTACTTGATGTTCCTCGCGGGCCTGCACAACGGTATCAGCCGTCTGTACGAGACGTTCGGCAACGGCGGTGCGGACACTGAGAAGCGCATCCTGTCGCCAGAGGAATATTCGCGGACATGGTATCGGCAGAATCCGCCGCTCCCGGTGGTGACGTGGTCGCAGCGCGATAACAATAACTACGAGGAGAGCGCTCTGCTCTCGACCCTGTCGTACTTCTCGAAGAACACGCATCACTTCCTGGTGAACTACTACGAGAAGAGCAAGCGCTCCGTCTTGAAGCCAACCGTCGAGGGGCCTGCGGCCTACGTGCTCGCGGCAAACCCGGCCGAGCTGAATCGCCAGGTGCAGTTGGTCGAGGTGCTGAAGAAGCAGCACGTCGAGGTAAGCGTGCTCACGGATGCAGTGACTGCCAGCGTTCCTCCCGCGAAACGCGGCGATAAGCCTACGCAACAAACATTCCCTGCGGGCAGCATTGTGGTCCGGATGGATCAACCCTACTCAAGGATTGCCGATGCGCTTCTGGACAAACAGTATTGGGCTCCGGATGATCCGCAAAAGCACCCCTACGATGACACCGGATGGAGCTTCACGGAACTGTTCAATCTGAAGGTGGCGCGGTTAACGGACCCCGCGGTCCTTGCCGCGAAGATGACGAGTGTCGACGACCCGCAAAGCTTGTCAGGTAAGCAGACAGGCACGGGCTCGGTTGCGGTCATTGCGAACACCGGGCAGAGCTCGCTGCTGGCGCTCGTGTACAAGCTGAAAGATGCACATATCGCGGTTGCAGAAAAAGCCTTCGATGCAGCGGGGAATAAATACGGGGCAGGCTCGCTGTTAATCAGCAATGCGTCCGACGCCACGCTGGCGCCGGTGTTGAAGGAGCTATCGCTCGATGCGGCACGCCTGGCATCCGCACCCGATGTGGCCACGCATCCAGTGAAGGCGCCGCGGATCGCGTTCATGCACACCTGGCAGGCAACGCAGACTGAAGGCTGGTGGCGCTACGAGTTCGACCATGTTGGCGTCCCGTACAAATACATCAGCACACAGACGGCGGCGGCTGAAGCGGATCTGCGCAGCAAGTACGACGTGATCGTCTTCGCACCGGTGGGCAATGCGTCCACGCAGTCCATTCTCAATGGCACCCCGAGGTATGGGAATGCAACGCCGTGGCAGACTACGGATCTGACCCCGAACCTCGGTCGCCTGGACTCCACCCCGGATACCCGCCCCGGCCTTGGGCTTGAAGGCTTAGCGCACCTCCGGACGTTCGTGCAACAGGGAGGCCTGCTGATCACGTCGGAGGACACTTCCGAGTTCGCGATCGACAGCGGTCTGGCTCCAGGAGTGTCCGTCGTAAAAGGCGATGCGCGCGTCGTTGGCACGATTCTGGACTCCATCTTTGTGGCGCCTGATGATCCGATTGCGTGGGGCTATGGCGCGTCGGTTCCCGTGATCAGCGCGAATGGCATGGCGTTCAACATTAGCAGTGTCGAGGGTGGAAGAGGCTCCGGCAGGACGCTCATGGATCCTTATGCGCAGCGGCCCACAGGGCGTGGAACTCTCGAAGACAGCGATGAGGTCCAGGGGCGAAAAGATGTCGATCCTGAGCCGTTGGTGAAGCAGAAGCCGTGGGAGGCAAAGACGCTTAACGAAGAGCAACTCCGCAACAATCCGTCGGTCATTCCGGCGGCGCTGCGTCCGGAGGTCATCCTGCGATTTGCGGATGCGAAGGGCATGTTGCTCTCGGGGCTGCTGAGTAACCAAACCACGATCGCTGAGCATGCGATCGTGGTGGATGCGCACCTGGGAGACGGCAATGTGCTGCTGTTTGCAAATAATCCCGTGTACCGCGGCGAAACAGTGGGGAGCTATCCGCTGGTTTTCAATGCCATCCTCAATTTCGATCATCTGGGACATACTGCAAAGCCATAGAGTTGCAGAAAATGCTTGCACTTACAGGTAGCGTGCACGAAGAAGTGGATTCGTCGCGCTGCCTGTAAGTGGTACAGAATCGCCGCGTTCCTCGCGGCTTTTCTTTTTGCATTGAAGACCGATAAATACTCAAATCCGGGTCTCTGGCGGCGTCATGTCCCCTTGCTTTTGACGTCACCTTGCTGTAATACATTACATATCCACGAATTGAAGATCTCTACCCCTGTTTGATTGTTGGGCAACCAGACTTAAGCAGATCCCTACACTTATCTCCCATTTTTTTTGGGGCTGGTCAAGCTGTTATCTCTCTGGAGGAAGCTTTTGATGAGACGCATCGGTGTATTCGTAGTCGCACTTTTTCTCTCCCTTTGTAGTGCAGTGAGCTTTGCGCAAATGGCCACAACCTCACTTCGTGGCGTGGTGAAAGATCCAACGGGAGCATCCGTCCCAGGGGCTACGGTTACGTTGAGCAACGGCGCGACCGGGGCAACCCTGAAAGCGACATCCAAGAGCGGTGGAGACTATGAGCTCTTGCAGATTCCACCAGCGACGTACGTCATCACGGTGACAGCACCGGGCTTCGGAAGTACTTCCAAGCAAGCGGAGTTGCTGGTGAACCAGCCCGCCACGATCGACTTTTCGCTCGCGGTGAAGGGAACCACCGAAGTCGTGGAGGTTACCGAGGCCACGCAGACCTTGAACACGATTGATGCGTCACTCGGCGGGGCTACCAATAACGCGACGATTCAGGCGCTACCCAGTGAAGAGCGCAACGTTCCAGATCTGCTCTCCTTGCAGCCGGGCGTCTTCTTCCTGCCTCCGCCGACGAATCCTGCGATGGCGGACAGCCGCACGGGTGCCGTGAATGGTGGGCGTTCCGATCAGGGAAACATTACACTCGACGGCGTTGACGATAACGATCAAGTCCGCGGCCTGGCATTCACCGGCGTTCTCCGCGAAACACAGGATTCCGTTGAGGAGTTCCGCGTGACCACGAGCAACGCGGATGCGGATGCTGGCCGGTCCTCAGGAGCACAGGTCTCGCTGATCACGAAGTCCGGAACGAACAAGTTCCATGGCTCGGCGTACGAATATTTCCGCCCTTCGAATACGGTTTCGAACAATTACTTCAATAAGCAGGCACAACTCGAAAGCGGCGAGGCCAATCGGCCACCAAAATTGATCCGCAACATCTTTGGAGGCGAGGTCGGTGGTCCGATCATCAAGGACAAGCTGTTCTTCTTCGCTAACTACGAAGGGGAGCGGATCGCGGAGAGCGCCATCGTCAGTCAAACCGTTCCCACCGCGCTTTATCAGCAGGGCGTCATCCAATACATAGGAGACAACAGCAGCGGTGGAACCGAAACCGATACAATCACGCCCGCGCAGGTCGCACTTCTGGACGCGGGATGCCAGGCGTGTGGGACCGCGGCTTATCCCAACCCTCCCGGGGTGAATCCGAATTCTCTGGCCTTGTTCAACTCCGTGCCGGCAGCCAATGGCACCAGCCTCGGAGATGGACTGAACGAGGGCTCCTATACGTTCTCGTCTCCGAATCCAAGGACGTTGAATACCAGCATTGTTCGTATCGATTACACTCCCACGCCGAGCCAGCATATCTTTGGGCGCGGCGGTCTTCAAAAGGACACTACCGGCTTCACCGAACAGTTCCCTGGGCAGGGACCCTCGTCCACCCTTGAAGACAACTCCAAGGGGATGATCTTCGGCGATACGTGGTCCATCGGCCAGAACATGGTCAATGACATTCGGTACGGATATATCTATCAGGGTTATGGCAACGCCGGTGTTGGCACGGGCGACTATGTCGATTTCCGCTTTCTTTCGAACCCCACGGCGGAGACGCGGACCACGGTGATCAGCGTCCCGGTCAATAACATTATCGACAACTTCTCTCTGACCAAGGGACAGCACAATATGCAGTTCGGCGTGAACTGGCGCCGGGTCGACCAGAACCGCACATCGAATGCGAACTCGTTCAACAATGCCAGCACCAATCCTTATTGGTTGAAGGGTAATCCGCCGCAACCCGACTCTCTCCCCGGGTTGGGATTGAATCCAGTCGATGGGGGCTTCGGGAATTCCTACGAGATCGCGTATGCGAATTTGATCGGCACCGTGCCTTCCGTGACCGTGGTGTCCAACTACCAGATCACCAGCGCCACCAGTGCAACCTTGCTTGCCGACGGGACCCCGCTGGCAAGGCACTTCAAGGCGAATGAGTATGAAGGGTACGCCCAGGATACATGGCACCTATTGCCAAATCTGACCATTACCTATGGTGTTCGGTACACGTATCTAACGACACCGTATGAAACGAGGGGCCAGGAAGTCGCACCAACCATCGACACGCACGCCTGGTACACCCAACGTGAGACGGCTGCCCTTCAAGGCGAGATCTACGAGCCGAATCTAACCTTCGCGCCGGCAGGAAAGTTCTACAACAAGCCTGGCTTTTACCCGGCGAATAAGAATAACTTCGCACCGCGTTTCGCCATTGTCTATTCGTCGGATCCCAAGACCACATGGCGAGCCGGCGCCGGTATGTACTATGACCACTTCGGCGAAGGCTTGATTAACACGTTCGATCAGAACGGCTCATTTGGTATCTCCAGCGCGGTGACCAACCAGGCGGGTGTGATCACCGCCAATGCCGCCGCTCGCTTTACGGGACGGCACAACATCCCGTCGGGCGTCAACGACCTGGTATCGCCTCCCACTGAAACCTTCCCGTTCACTGCGCCCGTAGGGAATTTTGCCATTACGTGGGGCATTGACAACCACCTCAAGACACCCTACACGGAAGCATTCGATCTCTCCATGCAGCACGAGTTCCCGGCTGGATTTACGTTTGAGTTGGCCTACGTGGGCCGGCTCGGCAACCATCTGCTGCAAGCCCTCGATCTCGCAGAGCCTGTCGATTTCACCGATCCGCTGGGAGGCGGCGACTACTATACCGCGGGTTCAACGCTTTCCAAGGAGGTTGACGAGCATGGGGGCGATCCGACCGCGACGGTACAGGCTATACCGTACTTTGAGAACGTATTTCCGTTCATGGCGAACGTAGATTACCCGGGAGAAAGCGCGACCCAGGCGATCTACAGCGATGAGTGGGCGCCTTACCGGTACAACTACGGCGCAACGACCTCGCTGGCGGACATCGACTTCTACTGCGTCTATAACGCCGGTCCGGACGGCCAATGCCCGGCAGGCTACCAGTCGAAGTTCTGGCAGAATCAGTTCTCTTCGTTGTATGCCCTCTCCACGATTGGCAAGAGCTACTACAACGCAGCGCAGTTCACCCTGCGTCACCCCATGAGTCATGGATTCCAGATGGAAGTGAACTATACCTTCTCCAAGTCGATTGACTGGGGATCGGACGCGGAACGCTCCACGGAGTTCTCCATCCCCGCCGGCGTGGCGGCAGGAAATAGCTCCATCATCAATACCTGGAAGCCCTATCTCAACAAGGCCGTCTCGGACTTTGACACCACCAGCCTGGTGACGGCCACCTGGATCTATCAGCTGCCCTTCGGTAAAGGAAAGACATACCTGGGAACAGCAAACCCGTTCGTTCAAGCACTGATCGGAGGATGGCAAACTGGCGGCATCTTCCGCTACTCCAGTGGCCTGCCGTTCTCATTATTCGAGCCCGGCTGGACAACCGATTGGCAGCAGGAAGGCTACGGGGTTAACACGGACCCCACCCTTCGCGCCAAAAAGCACGTCGATTCGAGTGGCAACGTTCTGTACTTCCCAAATGGCAATGCCATCAATAGTGGTGTGTACAACGGTTCCCCCGTACGCTTGCCGTATCCGGGAGAAACCGGAGAGCGCAACAAATTCCGCGGAGACGGCTACCTCGATCTCGACGCGAATGTAAACAAGACCTGGGGACTTGGTCGTTATGGGAACCTCCAGTTCGCGTGGGAGATCTACAACGTCACCAACTCCAACCGGTTCGATCCCTTTTCCATCGGCTCCCAATTAACCGGCGGTAATCTCGGAACCGCGAGCGCGTTGCTCACGGTGCCCCGCCGTATGCAGTTCTCTCTGCGCTACGCCTTCTAGGCCGTGCGTCTCCACTAACCCATCAGCCGGCGGAGGAACTTATACTCTCTCCGCCGGCTGAATTGTTTGCGCAAGCTGTAAGCTTTCACCAACTCCGATGGAATCTTTCCACACCTCTATGAGAACTGCCCCAGCATCCGTACTCCTGCTGTCTATCCTGATTGGCGCTGGATTTCCGGCCAGCGCACAGAGTGCTTCAACTGCACCCAACAAGCCGCCGATCTCGATCGATGAGTTCATGAACGCGACCGACATCCTCGGGGCGCGTATCTCGCCGGATGGAAAGGCCGTGGTCATCTCGACGGCCGCTCCGGACTGGCAGCATAACCGGTTCAGCGAAGATCTCTGGTTGTGGAAGAAGAGTGGAGTCGCTACTCCGCTCACGCACGCCGGCCATGACTCGTCTCCTCAATGGTCGCCGGATGGACGCTTGATCGCCTTCCTCTCCGACCGGCCGCTGCCCGGTGAGCCCGCGAGTGACGACGACAGCAAGGAGGGCACGACGCGCGTCTGGCTGATCCCGATCGATGGCGGCGAGGCAGTGCCGCTCTACCGCGATAAGTTGGATGCGCACGCCTTCGCATGGTCAAGCGACGGCGCCAGCGTGGTCTTTTCCGTCACGCAGGCACTGTCCAAAGACGCCGAGGATGCAGAGAAAGAAGCGTGGAAGGATGTCATTCGCTGGCGCGAACAGGAGCGAGGCGATGTCTTGCTCTCCTTGCCCGTAGCGATCGCCCTCCACAACAGCGCCAAGATTTCGCCGCCCCATCAGGATCCGAAACCAACTGCAGACAAGCCGGTGTATCCCGAAGATGCCACCGTGTTGACCACCAGCTCGCTGCAGATTAAGGAGATCGCGCCTTCGCCTGACGGCCAGCGGATCGCGTTTGAGACTGGGCCAGTCTCCCTTCGTCTCGAGAATCCAGCTGACAGTGAACTGTTTCTTGTCGCAACAAAGGGTGGAGACGCGCGTCCGCTCACGCATAACCAGGGACTCGAAAGCGATATCCGTTGGATGCCTTCCGGAAACAATCTCATCTTTCTGGTGCGGGCGGCCGCCGGATCCATTGAAGGTCCGTACCAGGACGTTCAGGGACGGATTTATTCCATCGACGCGTCAACTGGAAAGTTCAACCGCTTAGGCGCGGCGTTTCATGGTTCGTGGGAGAGCGCGACCGTCACGCCGGACGGCGCAATATTTGCCGCGGGTCTCACCGGCATCGATCAGCGCGTGTATCGCATTGACGGCGAGAAAGCGGCCGTGGTCACAAGCGCAGCCGGAAACAATAACTTTCTCGACGCCGCCCGGCATAGCAGCGAGCTGCTCTTCACGCACTCCACCATCACCGATCCCACGCAGGTTTACGTCGCGGACAGCGCATTGATGGTCAACGACGCGAAGGCCGTGACTGCCTTCAACCCAATCTTCCACGAGCGCGCGCAGATAGCGTGGAAGCCCTATCGTTGGAAGTCGAACGATGGTGCAGAGGTAGAGGGCGTGCTCATCTATCCTCCGGGCAAGTTGGACGAGAAGCATTTGCCCATGCTCACGTTGATTCACGGCGGGCCGGCCGATGCCGACGGTGATCGTTTCGAGGCGGACTGGTATGACTGGGCGACGCTCGCCGCAACGAAAGGCTGGCTAGTTTTTCGTCCCAACTATCGCGGCTCCTCCGGCTATGGCGATGAGTTCATGCAAGGAATCCGCCCGCATCTCGTCTCCGCGCCGGGGCTCGACATTCTCTCGGGCGTCGACGCGCTCGTGCACGACGGCATTGCCGACCCCGATCAGCTGACGATCGGCGGCTACAGCTATGGTGGCTACATGACTAACTGGCTGATCACCCAAACCACTCGGTTCAAGGCCGCTGTCACAGGCGCGGGGGCGGTCGAGCATGCGGCCAACTGGGGTAACGACGACCTCACCTGGGACGACGCATGGTATCTCTCCGGTACGCCTTGGGAGAAGCCAGAACTCTATCAGAGCGAGGCCGCGCTGTTTCAGTTGAACAAGGTGACAACGCCCACCCACATCGTTGGAGGCAACGCGGACAATCGCGTCAGCTACCTTGAACAGGTTCTGCTTGAGCGCGCTCTCGAGCGCCTCAATGTTCCGCATGAGCTATTAGTCTTTCCTGGCGAAAATCATCCGCTCGACAAGAACCCCTGGCACGGGTACATCAAGGTTCGTGAGGAGCTGAAGTGGCTGGCACGCTACGGCCGGAACTAAGCCCTCAGGCTGCGGGCGTCGGCTTCAGGCCGCAGGCGCTTCGATGCGTTTCGTTTTTCTGTAGACGCTCGCGACCGCTAATGTCCACAGCGGTATCAAGTCAGCGCCGGGCACCAGCTTGCCAAGGAACGATGGCGCAAACTCCCAGTGCCATCCGAGCAGCGCAATCAACGCGATCCCGACTCCTGCATCGAGCGCGTCATCGGCAGGGGACGCCGCTCCCTCCACGAACATTGGAAGAAGGGCGATCTGGAGCACATCCGCAACGATCGCAAGGATCAACGCGATTCGAAAGCGCATCATGCTTGAATCCGGTTTGAATAACTCATTCATCGCAACCTCGCTCATAGGAACCTCGTTGCTTACCTTTCCGTGACCACCTACGTTGCCGGGTGATCATCGATCAAGCGTGTCTCAGTATAGTTTAACGCTCCGCCCTCGCCAACGCGTCGCTCAACCTTTCAAGGAGCGGCTCCTGCTCCTTGCGGATTGTCTCGCGCGCCTCGGTCATCCCAAACCACCGCCCCTCATCAATTTCCGGAATCTCAACGAATCTCCCCGACCGTGGCGGCCATTCGAGACTGCAGGTGTTACTCACCAAATCTGAGGGATCACAGTCGCCTTCGATCGCCCATGCCGTAACAATCTTTCCACTCTTCTGTTGGATCGACCCAAGCTCAACCAATGGCCCCGTCGGCGTGAAGCCTGTCTCCTCCGTGAACTCGCGCTTCGCCGCATCCAGGGGCTCTTCGTCCTTGTGGTACTCGCCCTTCGGAATGCCCCACGCGCCTCCGCCCTTCTTCGCCCAATAGGGGCCGCCTGGATGCACCAGGAAGACTTCCATCCCACTCGGCGTGCGTCGATACATGAGGAGACCTGCACTGCGTTTTGGCATTCCGACTCCCAGCCTTACCCTATCAGCTAGCAGCCTGAGCCCATTAGCTAGCAGCCGAGCGCAGCCATTGTTCCATCTGGTGGTGGTCCACCAGCCCAGCCTGCTGCACCACTGTCTTGCCACCCGAGAGCACGACAAAGTTGGGAATCCCACGCACCTGGAATCGCGCTGAGAGCTGTGGATTTGCTTCCGTGTCCACCTTCAACACCAGCGCTTTTCCCGCCATGTCGGCCGCGGTCCGCGCGACCTCAGGAGCTGCCGCGCGACACGGCCCACACCACGCTGCCCAGAAATCGACAAGCACGGGCACCGTCGCATTTTGAACAACTTCATCAAACAATGCAGAGTCCACGGCCAATGGTTCCGCCAGCGGAGGAAGCGGTGCCTTGCAGGCCCCACACCGTCCCGTGCTGCTCAAATGTTTGGCGCTGACGCGATTTTTCTGATGGCACTGCGTGCACGTGCGAATGGCAGGCATAGAAACCTCTCCGTAAACCTAGCTCCGTTTCCATTCGATGCCGTGGCCATGCAAAAAGATACGGCATCTTCCGCCGGCCGCGGCGTTTCCTTCCTGTGACGCTCACGAAGATGCCGACTGCTCGCATGCCGAGGCTCAATTGCTGCAGCGTGACCAATCCGTTATCCTCGGTATCCATGCAACAGCAACCTCAGCAGTTCGCGAGTGACAATTATGCCGGAGTGTGTCCGGAAGCCTATGAGGCGATGGACGAAGCCAACCACGGTCACGAGCCTGCCTATGGCGGCGACTCCTGGACCGCCCACGCATCCGATGCCTTCCGCACGCTCTTCGAAACCAGTTGCGAGGTCTTCCTTGTCTTCAACGGCACAGCCGCTAACTCACTTGCGCTGGCGTCGCTTTGCCAGAGCTACCACAGCGTCATCTGTTCGGAGGCTGCGCACGTCGAGACCGACGAGTGCGGTGCGCCGGAGTTTTTCTCCAACGGCTCAAAACTTCTCGTTGCCCCTTCGCCCAACGGCAAACTTACCCCCGAAGCCATTCGCGCCGTCGCGCTCAAGCGCACCGACATTCACTATCCCAAGCCCCGCGTCGTCACCATCACGCAACCCACCGAAACAGGCGAGCTATATCAAATCGCAGAGATTCGCGCCATCGCGGACACCTGCCGCGAACTCGGATTGAAGCTGCACATGGATGGCGCGCGCTTCGCCAACGCGTGTGCTTCGCTCGGCTGCACGCCAGCGGAGATCACCTGGAAATCCGGCGTGGACGTGCTCTGCTTCGGCGGCACCAAGAACGGCATGGCCATCGGCGAGGCCGTGATCTTCTTCGACACCAGGCTCGCAGAGGACTTCGACTATCGTTGCAAGCAGGCCGGCCAACTCGCCTCCAAGATGCGCTTCCTCGCCGCTCCCTGGGTTCGCATGCTGGAGAGCGGCGCGTGGCTCCGTTATGCCGCGCACGCCAATACTTGCGCGAAGGAGTTTGCCCGCAAGGTCAGCGGCCTGCAGTGGGTCGAGTTGATGTTCAAGGTGGAGGCCAACGCCGTGTTCCTGAAGCTGCCGCCTGCCGTCGCGGAGGGCCTGCGCGCGCGCGGTTGGATGTTTTACACCTTCATCGGCGGAGGCGCGCGCTTTATGTTCGCGTGGGATGCCGAGCCCGAGCGCATCCATGCTCTCGTCAGCGATCTCCGCGACCTATGCTCGAGTCAGTGACGCTTCGCTCACAGCCCAATGCGCTACCCGGACACCATGGCCACTGCCGCACCCGGCTCAAGCACCAGGGATTTAGCCGAGAACGGTCGGATGCACCTCATGAGGCTAGACTCCCATCTGAATACCTTGTTTACGTAAGAAATACGCGGTGGACTAAACAAGTATCTTCTTTGATGTGGCTGTGCTGACATGTCGTTACGCCAATACGAGAGATTTGACCTTTTGGGGAGGATAGTTCGTGAGCATTGGATTGACTAGTCGACGTAGTTTTCTGTGGGGAATGGCAGGCAGCGCCATCCTGCAATGGGGCGGCGGATTGCATGCGTTGGCGCAGGCAAAGCTGGATGGGCCGAGCGTCGCTGAGACGATTCAAGGACTGAAGCCGGGGCAGTATCTTTGGTCTCCAGCAATCGCCCCCGCCGGGCCAGTTCTCCTCATCGTGAACCTCAAGGTGCAGCGGGCCAATGTCTATCGCAACGGCGTACTGATAGGAGTTTCAACGATCTCTTCAGGAAAGAAGGGGCATGAGACACCGACAGGAATCTTTACGGTTCTGCAGAAACACATCGACCACAAATCAAATATTTACAACTCCGCTCCGATGCCTTACATGCAGCGATTGACCTGGACAGGAATCGCGTTACATGCCGGTCACCTTCCTGGCTATCCTGCATCGCACGGTTGCGTGCGTATGCCTCTGGCCTTCGCCAAGCTTCTCTATTCCTCAACCAAGCTCGGAATGACAGTCGTGGTCACGGACTCGGATTCGATACCGCGTATCGCGCCCACGCCCGATCTGCTGCAAAGCGTCGCAGCCAACACAGCGGCGGTTGCAGGAAAAGGATTCTGGACGCCGGAGAAAGCGCCCAAGGGGCCGGTATCGTTTGTGCTGAGCGGGGCGGACAAGCGGTTGATTGTTCTGCGGAACGGGGTGATGATCGGATCGTCGCCCATCGAAATTGCGGGACAGGTTGAGCAGACAGCGGCGTACAGTCTCTCTGCCGTCGACGCGCAGGGACCACACTGGATGCAGTTGCCTCTGCCCGGACAAAGCTGGAAAGGCAAACGTGAGATGTTGCCTGAGGAACGTTCCCGGGTGACCGTTCCAGAAGAGTTCCGACGCTCAATCAATAGTCTTCTCGTGCCAGGCGTCACCCTGGTGGTGACAGCAGATTCTCTTCGAGAATCTGAGACTGGACAAAACCTCACGGTGCTCGATGCCGTGCAATGAGGTGGGTGCCAGGTTCTTGTTACTCCGGAAGGGCGGTTAGAGTTGAAACAGCCGGTCGGCGGCGAAGACCAGGCCGAGGGTTACGATGGCGATGACAATTTCCCCGATGGCTCCTACAAGGAAGGGGCGGATGCCTTGCCTGCTGAGGTCGCGGAAGTTGGTGCGGAGACCTACTCCGGCGAAGGTTAGCAGGAAGGCCCAGCGGGAGAGGTTGCCGATCGCTAGCAGGCCGGGCTTGGAGAAGAAGTGGACGCTGGCCAGGAGCGAGATCAGAAGGAAGCCGAGGACGAATTTGGGGAACTTCGTCCAGAGGAAGGCGGCCTTGTTCTGGATGCCCGCAGCCTGACCTTTCGACGCCCAGTAGATGGCGTAGCCGAGGACGACGAAGCCGATCATGGCGTTGCGGCAGGTCTTGACCAGGACGGCGACTTTGCCGGCTGCGTCGGAGTAGAGGGCGCCGGCTGCTGCGGTTTCGGCGGTGTTGTCTACGGCCAGGCCGGTCCAGACGCCGTAGGCACGGTCGCTGAGGTGGAGCGCGTGTCCGACGAGAGGGAAGACGAAGAGAGAGATGGCGCCGAGGGCGAGGATGGCCGCGATGGCGAAGGAGGAGTCTTCTTCGTCGGCTTCGATGGCGCCCTGTGCGGCGATGATGGCGGAGACGCCGCAGATGGAGGAACCGATGGCGAGGAGCGAGACGAGCTTGGGCTTGAGGTGGAAGGCCTTGCCGAGGTAGGTCATGAAGGCGAGGCCGAGGAGGATCTCGATGAAGACGAGGGCGAGGGAGATGCCGCCTAGCTTGGCGATGTCGCCGAGGATGAAGCGGGCGCCGAGGAGGACGATGCCGGTCTTGAGCCAGAACTCGTAGGTGGCGACGCCGCGGCGGAAGAGGGCGGGGACGCCGATGGTGTTGGCGATGATAAGGCCGATGAGGATAGCCCAGAGCACGTACTCGATATTGGGGAGGACGAGGTGGTGGACCTTGCCGTAGCGGGCGATGAACTGCTCGATGAACTTGCCGGCGTAGCCGACGACGGCGAGGAGGAGGATTCCGGGGAGGAGGCCGAGGAAGCTGCTCGCGGCGCTGGGCCTGGCTGTGACTTCGGGAGCGGTGGTGAGCTGGCTGATGAGGATGGTTTCGGGCATAGTAGGGTCCTTGCTTGTCTGGGAGCGGCTTGGCTGTTTTACCAGGGGACGACTTTAAGGATGCCGATGCGAACGAGGAGGGCGAGCGTGAGCGAAAGCACGACGGCCCAGGTGTCGAGGGAGACGCGGCGCGCGGGTGCGGGCATGGAGGACTCCTTGAGGAATTTGGGGGAGCGCTAAAGGTTGGGGACCTTTGGCTGGCTCATTTTATTGGGAAGGGATGAGGGGCGCGCGAACCGAGCGTTCAGCGGCGACAACAGCGCGGGCAACACAGGGGCAGAGGAAGGCGCGGCTGGTTGTGGTGTGTCATGTGTGGTTAATGAGTATCACTTGCGGCGGGATGGGGCAAGTTTGGAGGTGGGGCGGACGGTTAATTCACGGGACGTTCATGGTCGAGACGCGCGCGGCTTTCGATGGACAGCCGGTTGCGACTACGCTGCGGAGAACGTGGCTACACGATGGCCTAAGGCGAAGTGGGCGATCAAGCGGCGGACCATACATTTTCGTGCATGACAAACGGGCGTTGGGTGACGAAGCCACCATCGGGACTGTCTTCGTACCGAACAGCGTTGAGGATAGGTGCTCGTCTAGACTCCGAGGGCGCGGGGGAAGCGCGCAAGTTCCTCGGGGGTCGAGCCATCGGGAACGGAGCAGCCGGGTGCAGCGATGTAGTGGGCTCCGGCCTGGGATCTGGCTTCCTCCCACTGCTGCCGCATCTGTGCCACCGTCAACTTGTCGAAGTCGATTTCGTCGACTCCTCCGGCGATTGGCTGGGAATATTCCTTGCGAACATCAGAGATGCGGATACCGCTGGTCTTCACGGAGTACTGAATGACCGGTGCATGGAAGTCCTTGAACTGATCGAGGTACGGCCTCTCGAGGTAGTGGAGGTGAAGGATGGAAAGCTTCGTGTCGGCGAGGGCGTCGAAGATGCGCTTGTCGTAGGGGCGCGTGAATTGCTCGTAGTCGGCGACGGAGCCGAATTTGCTTTCGGCATTGAAGATGCTGACGAGGGCACCGGACGAGCCAATTTCCTTGCTGTGGCGGATATGGTTGAGGGTCGATTGCGTGATTGCCTCTAACGCGCTGTGCCAGGCGTCGGGATTCTGTTGCTGGAATTCGTGGAGGCTCTTGATTTGCTCGTCTTGAACTTCCTCGGACTTGCCCAGGCTTGCAAACTGGGGTTGCGATTGGAAGAGGATCATGGCAGTCATGTAGGGGCCGTAGACGGTGTCGAGGAAGTACGCGTCTCCGTTGAGTCCGTCGCGAACCAGCTTGAGCGTGGTGAGTTGGTCGGGGTAGGGAGAGTCCAGCGGCTTGAGCTCATACCATTTGCCGGTCTTGGATTGAGGGTAGTCGAAATCGTTCATGATCTTGACGATGTCGGTGTTGTAGGTCCGATGAAATTCTAGGTGATCCTGGGCCTCGAGTTGCGGGGTGGGCCGTTTGTAGTGGTGGTAGAAGGTGAAGGGGGGACGATCGAGATCCTTTCCCTGCAAGGCTCGATCAACCCGCTC
>JBEKFF010000018.1:0-26476 GCA_050013455.1 Acidobacteriaceae bacterium
CCCAGGCAGCCGCGACGGCTCAGGGATACAAGACAACATTCATACAGAACCAGTCGTTTACGTTTCAGACTGTCGATGAGCAAGCGCCCATTAATCCTGCTGACTACAGCGTCGATGTTCTTACCGATCACGACACTGTGCGGCCGACCTACTACGTGTACAACGCCACTGTATCGCAGCGCTTGCCATGGAACTCGCTACTCGAAGTCGCATACGTCGGCAGCAGCAGTCAACATATGAGTAGCTACAGTTCGAGTGGTGGCAGCTACAACGAAGCGTCGGATCTCAACCTCATACCCCAGGGCTACATGTTCCAGAGCTCGCCGGCCTTCTGCCTGTGCAACCTGCCGAACGGCGAATCACCGGACAGCATCTCTGCCCTGACGACCGCCGAGCAGGACTTTTTTCGACCCTTCCCCTTCTATCAACACATTTACGCTCTGAACCACAATTTCTACGCAAATTACAACAGCCTGCAGGCAAGTTGGAATAAGTCCTCCGGCATGATTCAATTTGGACTCAACTACACCTTCTCCAAGAATCTTGCCACGGCGGCTTCCTACAACAATGTCCTCGTCGATCCTGTGAATCTTCGCAACGATTACAACCCATCCCCGCAAGATCGTACGCATGTTGTAAACGCGCACTATCTTTTGGACCCCGGGAAGCTATATCACGGAGATCATCGTTTTATCTCCGCACTGGCCAACGGTTGGCAGCTATCAGGAATTTCAACCATCATGAGTGGAGTTAACCTGGCCTCGAATGGAGGGCAGAACTTTGGGTTCGGCTCTGGTTCTCTTGAGCCGACGCAGGTCTCGACTTCCCAGCAGGAGCCCAGTGGAAACAATATTCCGTGTAAAGAAACTTATGGAATCCCGCCCGACAAGAATGGCAACACCTACTGTGTCACAAATCTGAGCTCGATCACATGGCTGGGCACACCGGACTATCAACTGATGCCCACAGTATCCTGCAATCCCTCTGGAGGACCGGCTAGCCACCAGTTCATTAACCCGGTTTGCTTCGGAGTTCCGCAACCTGGGAGCCCCACAACTGGTCCGTATGCACTGTCCCCCAATCCTTCGGGACAGGGGCAAGATCGGCTCCCCTATATTCGGGGTCCCTATTATCAAAACCACAATTTGTCCTTACTAAAGAACTTCTCGGCTGGCGGAAACAGGAACATTCAATTCCGTGTAGAGGCATTCAATGCCTTCAATCACGCGAACGTTTCCTTCAACAATGACGACAATCAGAACCTCAATTTGGGAAACCTTAACTTCGCCATAACTGGAAAGCCTCTTACAACCGGCATGCTTGAGAATCCAAACTTCGGTATCGCAAATATCAAGTACGGCTCGTCTCCGATAGGCGGACGACTTATCGAACTGGGTGCAAAGTTTACGTTTTGAGTAATAACTCCGCTGCCCCTTTGACTCGGGCTGCGGAGGATCAGTAGGTCGACAGCTTAGGGTTTGCCCTTGATTGTGAAGTTTATAGGCCGCAGTTTCCTGCCGGGCTAAGGATGAGGGTAGATCGGTATTACTCGCAAGTGCTTGGAATGAGATTTTCTGGAGGGGTTTTATGGCCATCGAGTCTGCAGCGTACTTCAGCCGGCTGGCGCGCACCGGGTTAGTGTCATTCATCGGGATTGCGTCCCTTTGCAGTGTGGCCTCGGCGCAGAAGGAATTGGTGACGACGGGATCAGTGATTCCGCTGCAGCACAGCACCAGCTATTGCCAGATCTACAACGTTGACATTGCCCCCAACGGAGACGCGCTGTTTCTAGATGTCTGCGGGGGAGGAGGCTATGGCGCCATCTATCGGCTGCCGGTGGGTTCGACGACTTTTTCCACCATTACGTCTTCCATCGATTCGGCCGGGACGTACTGGAACGAAGGTATGGCGATGGACGCCCTGGGGAACCTCTACATCACTGACCGCTACAGCGGCAGCAACCATATCTATCGTGTTCCTTATGATTCCGCGAGCAATAGTTGGACTTACTCGACGTCAGATTCCTGGGAAGCTACGATCGACGGCGGATTCGAAGGGAATGGAACGCAAAACGCGGTATTCCTCAACAGTGCAGCCAAAGATGGCAGTGGCATTCTCTTCGTTTCGGAGCAGCAGGCAAATGACATTGTAATGATCCCGGTAAATGCCGGCGGAACAGTGCCGCTCTTTCCGAGTGGCGTTGACGCAGGTCAGCCTGAATTTCAGTACCTGATCAAAGGATTGAAAGACAAGGTCATGCCGATGGCTGTGGACGTGAATGGGAATCTCTATTTCATAGAGAACCCCTATGACCCGCCCGCTAGCCGCACCACGGGAGTATTCTTCGTTCCGGCGAGCGCTTATACCGCCTGCATGGCCTCGAGTGCTGCTGGGACCACTGCGCCCACCACGCCATGTATCTCAGGAGCCGAAGGTTCCTTGTCGCGCATTGATGCAGGCAACACTGAGAAGTTCAACGGCCTCACACTAGACGCGGCCGGGAACGTATACGTTGGAGACACCTCCGATAGCTATGGCGGCACCAGGAATGGATTACTTGAGATCCCCAATGAAAGCGGCAGCCCAATAGGCGTGACCGCGAGCAGCTTTAATTTTGGGGACGCCGAATATCTTTCTCCGGCACCCGTCAATGCCTACCCCACGATTGATCCCCGTGGTTTCTTCTGGCTGCCGCAGGGCACTGCGAATTTGTGGAATCCGAATGGATCAACGACCGGTATTCCGGGCACCGGGAATCTCATCCTTTATCAGCTGGGTGCGGCGAATGTAGGCGCAACGCCGGTAGGTACGCCGAGTGCTACTGGCACCGTCTTCTTCACCTTCAGTGGGAGTGTGACTCCGGCGAGCTTTGTGTTTTCACAGCCAGGCGGCGGGACCGACTTTAGCGCTGTCTCCACCAACCCCTATCCACCCGCGACCGGCAATGCGCCGACGGTTCCTTGTGCCCCCAGCACTCAAGCGAAGCCCAGCACCTACACCGCCTTCACCTCCTGCGAGTATTGGGTCGCGCTTACACCGCAGGGAACCAATTCCGTGGGCAGTGTGTCAGGTCAGCTGTCCATGTTGGACTCGAGCAACAAGGTCATCAGTGGCAGCACGACAGATCTTACGGGTATCGGTGAAGGGCCGGCTGCCGCTCTTCTCATTCCTGCAAATCAAACCCCTTTGGCTACGGGCCTTGTTTCGCCAAAGCAAGTTGCAGGTGATTCGCTCGGTAACTCCTATGTTGCTGACTCCGGCCTTGGCAAGGTATTGATGTTTGCCGCAGGATCCACCACTGCTTCAGCTGGAACATCAATCGGCACGGGCCTAACGGCGCCCACGGGCGTCGCAGTCGATGGATTCGGCGACGTTTATATTGGCGACTCAGGAAAGATCATCGAAGTTCCTGCCGTGAATGGAACATTAAATCCCGCTGGCCAGACGACCCTCCTCTCGGGTCTCGGAGCGAACCTTAATCTGGCGGTGGACGGTGCCGGCAATGTATATGCTGCCGATCCAGCAAATGCCAGGGTAGTGAGAACCTATAACCCACAGATGTCCATGGCGCTTGAGCCCACTGTTTCAGGCACCACCACGATCCCAAATACTATCGGTACCGGCTTCACTAAACCCACCGCCGTCGCAGTGGACGATTCCGGTGATGTCTATGTGGCAGATGGTACGAACCTCCACGAGATTACCTTCTGGGGCAACCAGATCACCATTCCCGGCAACCTGTCCTCACCCGTCACTGGGCTTGCAGTCGATCCGTCCGGGTCCGTGTATGTAGCGCAGAGCGGAGGTGTTTTGCGCATCCCTCTCGAGACCTCAGGTCCTAATTTCAATGATGCTGCTCAGATCGATAGCGCTGGTGTCACCTCGCCAAGCGGCATCGCAATCGACTCCCTGGGCAATCTGTACGTAACCGCAGCGTCGTATACCGTCCCCACCTATACAAGCTCCGCCGCTCCCACCACCACAACCATCAGTACACCGAACCTACTGTCCTTAAGCGGTGCATTCGTCGGATTCGGAACCGTTAGCACCCAGACCCAGAGCAATCCAGTGGATGTGGAGGTTTACAACATTGGCAACGAACCTTTGGCGCTTGCAGGTAACCCAACATTCTCGGGTACGAATGCCGCAGACTATTCCATCGAAACCGACGGCCAGATTCCCTGTGACACAACTGGCACAACGCCAATCCCGAGTGCTACGGCATGCTCTCTAGGCGTAACGGTTACTGCGGCAAACAACTACCTCAGCCAAGCTGCTATGTCGGTTCCGACGACTGCAGTGAACGCTCCGTCAACAAGCGCTGTGCTGGAAGCCTATGCGCTGAATAATCTTTGCCTGACCAAAACAACGATCACGCTGACTCCCGCAACAGGTTTAAGCTATCCAGCCAATGCGACTGTGTCCGCCACGGTGGCTCCGGTAGACCCTACATGTTCTACGGGTAACGAACCAACCGGCGGCAACCTCGTGCTCACCTTGGGTCCTCAAGCCAAGGGATCGTCGCAAACCACGCAGACCGTTGTTCTGAAAAATGGAACCGCGAGCTTTAACCTGACAGGGTTGAACGGTGGCACATATCTCCTCTTTGCGAGCTACAAAGGCGATACGATTTTTGGCGGCAGCTCAAGCTCCAGAACCTATAGCTTTGTTGTTGCGCAAGCTACACCCACAATCATCCTTAGTAACCCGATTGGAATTGCGCCAATATATAACACGTATTACGTCTTGCAAGGGGCGACGGCTACTTTAGAGGCTTCCGTAACGTCGGCAGTCGGATCACCCAGCGGCAGCATAGAGATCCTCAATAACGGGTCGGCGCCTGCAGATCCAAAACAAAACCCCATCACCTTGGGCGCAAATGGGACTGCAACATTCAATACCTCCAACCTGGCAGTGGGAACCTACAATCTCACCGCTGTTTATGCCGGGGACCTCAACTTCGCCAATGTCACTTCCTCTGTCGTCACTATCCAGGTGATCAATCCCAGCGCGCTTATTACGGCTAGCCCTGCGTCCTTAACGACGCCGGCCGGTACCCCGGTAACGAGTGCGCTCACCATCACGCCGCTCGAGGGATACAACCCGCAAAACGGTGTGCAAATGTATTGCGAGGTGCAACCGGTTGACACTGTTCCACCAGACGCAGAGTGCACCTTTGATGTCCCGCTGGTCAAGTTCAGTAGCACCGTGGGCGCTCCTGCAACTCCTCAGATCACCCACGTCACCATAAGCAGCAACATTCCTGTCAATCAATCCTCAATCAGGACGCAGACCTCTCCCATTCTCTTCGCCGGAATATTCGGCTTGGGCCTCGTGGGACTTGGGCTTCGGAGGAGAACTAAGTTCAATCGCGCTCCACTCACTCTGCTTTGTGGCTTGTTGTTGTTTACCGGAACGCTTTTTGGGTTCACCGGTTGCACGAATTCGGGTTACACCACAACACCCCCAGCACCTCATGTCACCACGCCTGCGGGTACGTACAGCGTAAGTATCTACACGCTCGATCTTGGTACTAACCAAATTTCGTCACTGCCATTCACGTTGAGCGTAACGATTACTGCGGCAAAGTAATGCAGAAGTATGCAGCTAACAAGAAGATCACCGGGAAATAAACAAATCGATTCCCGGGAGCATTGGGACGAAAGCTTAAGACGCGGTTGGATAGTAGCCGCTTGTAGGTTGGTATGAGTCCTTTAGGGAGAAATATCATGTTCACCAAGTCCTTCAATTCGCCGCGCAAGCTCTCTACTTACGTGCTGACGGCGCTCCTTTTCTGTGTGCTTTTCTGCAAGGGAGCGATGGCGCAGGGAACTATCGCGAGTTACGCCCAGGAATTGACACCGCCTACCGGTTTAGGCACTGTCTTCCAGACAGCCCTCGATAGCTATGGTGACCTGTTGTTTGTGGATTATGCGAACGGTGGCTTGTATGAGTATCCCGTGAACGGTGGCCTGGTCATTACCTTACTGCCTAGCAAGAGCCTGGGTGGTTACGCGAACCCAGGTATCGCGATAGGCGCCAACAACGATTTATATCTTGAAGGGAACTACAACAATACTCTCGGAAGATTCCCTTTCAATACAACTACAATGACCTGGGATGGGCTATCCACTATTAGCGCTGCGAATGGTAATGCATCAACCGCGCTGTGCCCCAAAGGTTCGGGAACACCAGCGCCGCCTTATGGATTTGCATGCGGAGATACGCCCAACACAACACCTTATTACTTTCAGCCGTGGGCGATTGCGATAGACCCCAACAATAATGTAGTTGTGAGCAACAATAACAGCGGATTCTTTATCTTTACGCAGCCGGTCAGCGGGACGGGGCTCACCTCGACCGCCGGTCAGGCAAACAGCCTTATTCTTAGCGCGATGTCCCAGCGGGCACAATCTATTACCGAGGATAAATTCGGAAACATCTATTTTGTTGAGGAGACCGATCAGAAGGGCCCACTTCCTGGCGTCCTGATGATTCCTGCAGGATCAACGGGTCTGACCACCGACGTCGGTCTCGCTCGTGTGGATCCAAGTCTTCCCGCAGTCACGGGAGTCACTACCGACGCGGCGGGAAATCTCTACATCAGCGACTCAACGGAAGGCGTCTTCTTTGTTCCGAACCCCTCCGGAACGCCGCAGACTTCTTCGGCTGTGCTTTTGACGCCCGTGCCGGCCAATGGTCAGGTTAGTGTTGATCTGGCTCGTGACATTCTCTATGTTCCGACGAATCAAAGCGGCAGCCAGACGATCGCCAAAGTTTTTTTCAACGCTGCCCAACTGGGCTCAACGGCAGCAGGAACTCCGGCCGCTACATCGTCGCCGGTTTCCTTTTCTTTCAACTCGGCTGTAACTCCAGCATCGTTTGCGATTCAGGAATCAGGTACCGCGACTCCTGACTTCACCATCGCGAGTGGTGGTACCTGCGTGGCAGGCACCGCATACAGCACCCTAACTGGCTGCACGGTAAATGTGACATTGAACGCCACCGTCGCGGGCGATGTTTCAGCCAAGCTGCTCATGCTTGACGGTTCGGGTAACACCCTAGATTCGCTCACGCTGCAGGGAACTGGTACCGGTTCGGCCATTCAGGTGCAACCCGGAGCAGAGTCGCTGATCGGTGCTGGCCTGAAAACGCCAAGCCAGATCGCAGTGGATGCCAACGACAACGTGTACGTCGCGGATTCAGGTCTCGCTGCCGTCGAGGAGTATCCCAAGGGCTATGGTGCGGTGGCCGCTACTACCACCGTGGGAGCGAATCTCGTGGCACCGAGTGGCGTAGCTGTGGATGGGGCAGGCGACGTCTTTATCGCCGATAACGGTAACGCTTATGAGGTACCGATAGGAGCAGCGGGCTTGAACACTACGGGCCAGGTCACGCTCAGGGGCGGTCTTGGAAGTAACCTCAAGCTAGCGACAGACGGCTATGACGATCTTTATATCTCGGATCCTGCCAATCATCGCGTTGTGAAATTGGGAAACGTAGGTGGAACCTTTGGTCCGCTAACCCAGATAGAAACCGACTTAGGGGGTTTCAACGCGCCATCCGCCATAGCAACAGACGAGAATGGAAATCTCTATGTCGCTGATGGATCGAATCTTTACGAAGTGACGCCCGTTGGCGCCCAATCCACTTTGCTCACAACCCTCAGTAATGCCACAGGTCTGGCAGTGGATCCATCTGGATCTGTATATGTATCGATGCCGGGTGGCACGATTCGCGTTCCAAACGAAGGTGGAACATTAAATCCAGCGGATCAGACCATCGTCGCGCCAACAGTTACCAGCCCAGCATCCGTGGCGGTGGACTCCAAAGAAAATGTGTATGTCGCTGATGCGACCGCGGAGGATGTGAACGTGGTCAGCGCGGATGCCTCCGACAACTTCGGAACGCAAAGCAGTGCGACGGCTACATCGACGGCGAATTTCTCGCTGGTGAACAATGGAAATGCTCCCTTCAACTTCACGGGCTTCACGAGCACTGCTGACTTCAGTGTGACAACAACTAGCTGCGTTGCTCCAGTTGCAGTGGGGGCAACCTGCACAGGAACCATCACCTTCAACCCCGGACCAGGTGATCAAGGGACCCTCTCAACCGAGATACTTGCGCAGTCTGGCGCAGCGAACTCTCCGGTTGGAATTAATGTTGTCGGTGTCGGCGTACCTTTAGCGAAATCAGCCACCGCCTTGAGTGTGACGAATCCGACGGTCGACGGTGCACCAGCCGTGATCACAGTAACCGCTGCATCAGGTACAGGAGTTCCTACAGGACAAGTCACGCTGACCATTACTGGCGCTACGTTGACCGCGCCTGCTGTCCTCACAGGCACACTTGCAAAAGGTACGATCACGATCACGCCACCGCAGCTTTCCGCAGGCAGCTATACGTTTAGCGTGAGCTACCAGGGAGACCGGATTTTCGGAACTTCGACTGCTACGGCGCAGGTAACGATCGCTCCCGGAGCTGTGACGATAACGCAGGGCCCATTGACCACCTCGCAATCACTGGTTGAGATAGGTGGTATTTACTATGTTCTAGCGGGCAATACCGGAGCCCAAGAGCCATATGATGGGTCGGTTAGCCAGTATGAATACACCTATCCAGTCACCATCGCCGCTACTGATGGCGTGCCACTGATCGGGCAGCCGGTCTATAACGCAAAGGGGACTGTGGTCGGTGTTAACTATGGCACGGTGACCTATCAGGGTGCCTCGAACCCGGGTTGCGACCCGGTCTCGGTCTCCTCCACCGGAATTGGTTCCTTCTCCGCGCAATGCTTCACAATTAATACGAGCAATAATTCAATCCCTGACCTTGAGACCACGTACACCATCACGCCCGTGTACAGTCCCGTTGGAACGGGTTCGACTCTCTGCAATCCCACATGTGTCACGAATCCCAATTACACAACGGTTACGGGTACTCCTATCACCCTCACCGCGTTGCGGAATCCCGTGGTGCAGATTACTTCGAATCCCGGAACGCTGTCCGTTTCTCCCGGCTCAACGGTCACTTCTAAGCTCACGTTGACCTCGGTCCTTGGATATGGCGTGGCTGGTGCCGGCGCGCTCTTGAATAACTACTCCTTACCGGTTCAACTGGCTTGCGACGGCTTGCCGGCCTATGCTACTTGCAGTTTTAATTACACGACTCCCGATCCTAGTGACGCTAATTCAGTCGATGTTGGCCCCGCTCCTGGGACTGTCCTGTCCTTTATGGGAGGAGCCTCCGCTCCCTGTGCCGCAGCAGCGCCTGGGGCTGTCGGTGGTTGCTTCGGGCCTGGCACCGTGATCATGACCATCAATACCAACGTTCCCTCCGGCGTGGCCAGCATGAATCATGGACAGAGCAAAATCGTCTTCGCCGCAATGTTCGGGTTCGGCCTTCTGGGCTTCGCATTCCGCAGGAAGAAGAAATCCGTCCGTGGCATTCTCCCGACGCTGGTTTGTCTATTGCTCTGCACGGGGATCATGGCCAGCATCAGCGGCTGCAGCACTACTCAACTCGGTACCACGACGGGGAATTCTACTCCCGCAGGGACCTATACCGTCACGATTACGGCGAAGCAGGTTGGTAGCCAGGTAATTACCCAATATCCCTACGTCACCTACGGCAATTCCAACCAGGTATCTTTGCCCTTCACGATGAGCGTAACGATTCAATAGGACGCACAGGTGATCGTGCGGGAGCATTGAAACTGCTCGAGGCCCTGAGGCAAAAGTGGAACACACGATGAGACGACAGAGCGAAACGAACGGACGAAGAGATGTTCTCACCATCCTAAGAGAACCGAATACAGGAGCATTAGAGATGAAAGTAAATCGGACAGGCCTAAGCTACTCACCGCGGTCAAATAGTTTGCTCTCAAATGCCCTGGTTGTCTTGTCAGCCTTGTCCGTTTTCAGTGTGACTGCGCAGGTGCAGGCCCAATCCGCGTTCCAGAATATCGTTCTTAGCCAGACTGCGGAGCTCGGACTGCTCACCAGCGGTGGTGGCCAATCGGGTCAGGAGCCCGCGGGATCCTCCATGGCGGTGGACTCGAAGGGCGACGTGATTATGGGCAATACCTACGGTGGCCAGGTTCTCCTGTATGCAGCAAGCTCTGCGTTAGTCAGTACACCGCCGCCAGCCACTATCTTAGGAGCTCCAGGTAACAACGTGGATGCAGTGGCGATCGACGGCAACGGCAATCTATACATCGGCTTCGCCACATCCGCTACTGTCGTCAAGGCTCCCTATGTCAACGGTGCCTACGTGACGATCAACGCACCCTCCTCCAGCACTCCCAATTGCACGGGCGCCGACACAGTTGAATGCGTTATGAATAACTTGAATACGAAGGGTTCCGGGGTCTCGGGTCTGGTATTCGATGCAGCGGGAGACCTCTTCTATAGCACGACGAATATTGCAGACAATGGGGCAGGAACAGCGCCTAACTCCATCTGGGAATGTACTGCGGCCTGTCTCTACACCGGCACGCCGGCGGCTGCGTTATTGTTTACGGAGCCGACCAGCTCGTCACCCACCACCACCGGGCAGCTCAATGTTGGCGGCCTCGCTGTTGATTCCTACGGAGACCTCTTCTTTACCGACTCAGCCGTGAGCACTACGAACAGCCAGGAGAGTTTCACCTCCAACCTCAACGAACTCACGTTCACGTCTGGCAGCGGTTTCGCGACATCGCCCAAAGTTCTATACACCTATACACCTTCGTCGCCCGCCAACTATGACAACGAAGTGGATGGTGTGGCTGTTGATGCCAGTGGAACGGTCTACGCCCTGGTAACGGGCGGCCCTGGATTGTTAGCCTTCCCCAACAACAAGGGCGTCATCAACACCGCAAAGATGTACGTGGCATCAACGGGAGGGGGGAAACTGCTGGCGTCGAATGGCAACGGCAATTTCTACATCGACACCTATAACAATACGGCGGGTGAGGACGAGATCGAGTGGGTTGGCCTCAACATTCTCGTAGCTACTCCTTCGGCAGTTGCTGCTCCCTCTACGGCCACGTTTATCACCGTCTTGAATGACGGAGGGTGCAGTCCGGCACCGGTGGTCACGTTTACCGCGTCCGGAACAAGCGCTTCTGCGTTTTCTGCGGCTACAACCGGCACATGTTCCTCTACCGCAATCGGCGCCTCCTACACAGCGACACTCACCTTCACGCCAGCCGCCGTCGGTACCAGTACGGCGACACTGACAGCGCAGGACACCAATGGCAACAGCGGTTCGGCAGCCGCCTCGGGAACCGGGGATGGTACAGTCGCCACGCCATCCTTCTCCTTAGCGGCCGCCACATACACTGGCGCGCAGTCGCTCACGATGACCGATGCTACATTGGGCGCTTCGATCTACTACACCACGGACGGCTCAACGCCTGGAGCGAACACGGGTACATCGACCCTCTACAGCGGCCCGGTCTCAGTAGGGAACTCGGAAACTGTCAATGCTATCGCAGTGGATCCGGGTGATACCAACAGCTCGGTCGCCACCGCAGCCTACGTCATCAATGTAGTGGGCGCGTCCGCCACTCCGACGTTCTCCGTTGCCCCTGGAACCTACACAACTCCCCAATCGGTCTCCATCGCGGATACCACGGCTGGAGTGGCGATCTACTATACAACGAACGGCTCAACGCCCACTTCCAGTTCAACGCTGTACAGCAATCCAATCGCCGTACCGTCAACCGAGACCCTTAAAGCCATCGCGGTCGGCGGAGGCTTCGGCGATAGCGGAGTTGCATCAGCGCTCTACACCATCACGCTGCCACCCTCTGCGTTCCAGAATGTCGTTATAACCCAATCCACGCAGCTCGGTGCGCTACCCGGAGGTGGAGCGCAGTCTGGTGGCGAGCCCGCCGGAGATACGATGGCGGTGAACGGATACGGAGATCTGATTGCCACCAATACCTATAACAACAAGATCTTGTTATTCGCTCCAGGCGGAACAACTGCGACGGTGCTAGGCTCTCTCAGCAACCCGAACGGTGTCGCCGTGGATAGCCAGAACAACTTGTACATTGGATTCTCTTATGGCTCCAACGTGCTCAAGGTTCCTTATGTGAATGGAACGTATGCAACCATAGGCGCCGTCTCGGGTACTACACCCAACTGCACCGGTACCGATACCAACGAATGCATTATGAACCATGTCTCCCTCTCTGGAGGGTCTGGCGTCGTCTCCATGGTATTTGACGCCAGTGGAGATCTGTTCTTCGGAACGACCAACCAGAATCAGGGAGGAAACAACCCGGACACGATCTACGAGTGCACGGCCGCGTGCCTCTATACCGGTTCACCTGCTCCAACCATCGTTTACGCAGAGCCGACGGCCAGCGCACCCGATACCACGGGACAGTTGAGCATTGGCGGCATGGCGATCGACCGATCGGGCGACCTGTTCTTTACCGATTCCGCGATGGGCTCGACTAACAACCAGGAAAGCTTCAGTTCGAATGTGAATGAGTTGCCCTACACATCTGGTTCAGGCTATGCAACGAAGCCAACGGTGATCTATACCTACACGCCAGCGACTCCCGCCAACTATGATTCCGAGATTGACGGCGTCGCCACCTCGCCCAACGGAACCATCTATGCATTGCTTCAAAACACAACGGGAATTCTTGCGTTCCCGTACGTCAGTGGAAGCTATAGCAGCAAAAATATGTACCTGGTCTCAACGCAGAGTGGCAAGCTGCTGACAAGCGATGCGCTCGGCAATCTCTACGAAGCAGACAACAACAGCAATGTCTTCGAAATCGCCGTCGACAATGTCACGGCGCCCACGTCGCCAGTTCAGAATCCAATCACTGCGACCAACCTTACGACCTTCCTCAATGATGGCAGCTGCACCGCTACTCCCCCGACGGTCACCTTTGCCTTCACGGGAACCTCGGCATCCGCATTCACCGCCGCGACAACGGGGGCATGTGCCGGGACCACCTTCGGTGCCTCGTCTGGAGCTTCGTTCGCTACGTCGCTTACCTTTAGCCCACTCACGACTGGTATCAACAGCGCGACCCTCACGGCCACCGATTCCCTTAGCAACACCGGCACAGCAGCAGTCTCCGGTGCAGGAACGCCCGCTCCCCCAGCCGCTCCCCCTATATTCTCCGTGGCAGCCGGCACGTACACCACCGTCCAGACCGTGAGTATTACTGACTCGTCAACGAACGCAGCGATTTACTACACCACAGACGGATCGACTCCCACCTCGGCTTCCACTTCCTATAGTGGTCCCATCACGGTTGGAATAACCGAAACGCTCAACGCCATTGCAACGGGCAATGGTTTTTCCTCCAGCCCGGTTGCGACCGCTCTCTACACCATCAACCTCCCAACCGCTGCGATACCAACGTTCTCCATAGCGCCCGGCACCTACACGACGCCTCAAACCGTTGCCATTGCCGACGCGACTGCAGGTGCAGCGATCTACTATACGACGGATGGCTCAACGCCTAGCGCCACCTCCACCCTTTATGCGAAACCCATTACTGTAGGTGTCTCGGAAACCCTCAACGCGGTTGCTATCGTAGCGAACTACAACAATAGTGCAATCGCTTCCGCGACTTATACGATCAACCTACCTGCCGCCGCGACACCTACTTTCTCTGTGTCAGCCGGTACCTATGCCAGCATACAAACCGTCAGCATCTCTGACGCTACGACTGGATCATCCATCTACTACACCATTGATGGATCAACGCCGGTCATTGGAGCAGGAACAACAGCTTCTTATAGTGGACCAATTACCGTTGCGGTTTCTACGACGATCAATGCAATCGCTGTCGCCCCGCCTGACTACAACATGAGTGCCGTCGCTTCGGCTGCATACATCATCAATCTTCCCGCCACGTCCTTCACCATCACCAGCGCTGACTCAACAATCACGGTCCCGGCGGGAGGATCCGGAACGGCAAAGCTTACGTTGACCGCAGATGCTTCCTTCAACGGATCCATCTCATTTGCCTGTGCCGGATTCTTGCCTATCGGAGCTACCTGCACCTTTGCTCCCACCTCTGTCTCGCTGTTGGCACAAGGCACTTCCACGACTACGCTCACGGTCAACGTACCTGCATCGACGGCGGCCGCTCACCACGGACCAAGCCCTGTAATCCCGGGAAGCATGATGGCCGTAGCCTTGGCTCTTCTCGGCTTCAGAAAGCGCCGCCGCCTGCAGATCCTGCTCCTAGTCCTGATAAGCGGAGTTGGCTTGACGATGTTTAGTGGATGCACCTCAACGTCCACAACCTCCTCATCGTCTTCGCAGATCGCTGTCACTGCAACCGGTGCGAGTTGCCCGTATAACAACCTTGCCTGCAAATCGCCCACGCAGGTTGTCCAAACTCTCAACTTGGTTCTCACCGTCAACTGACGAACAGGAGAGCTCGTAACACCAGGGCCTTGAGGCTGTAGCTTCGTAGGCGATCTCTGATCTACAGGGGCTATTGGTGAATCGACGCAAATTTTTAAAGGCCACTGGGCTGACCCTGGGCGCGGGATCTCTGGCGAGCTCCTGGACTGGCAGAGCCTTCGCCGAGGCCGGAGTGAGCGGCACGGATGCGAGCTTTCCTCAAAACTTTTTATGGGGCGCAGCGACCGCTGCTTATCAGGTAGAAGGAGCTGTGAATGAAGGAGGACGGGGTCGAACCATATGGGACACCTTCGCTCACACCCCGGGAACGACCTTCCGCGGAGATACCGGTGACGTAGCGGATGACTTCTACCACCTCTTTCCTAAGGACCTTCAGCTCATGAAAGGGATGGGCGTGAAAGCCTTTCGGTTCTCCACTGCCTGGTCACGCATCTATCCCGATGGCACGGGGAAGCCGAATCAAGCCGGTATCGATTTCTATAACCGACTGGTGGACGCGCTGATGGCAGCCGACATAGCACCTTACTGTACGTTGTATCACTGGGATTTACCTCAAAAGCTTCAGGATCGAGGAGGTTGGGAGAACCGCGATACGGCAAAGGCATTCGCTGATTATGCGGGTTTTATTGCGGGTTTTCTCTCCGATCGTGTGAAGCACTTTATGACCATGAATGAAATGAGGAGCTTTGTTGAACTGGGTTACGGCCAGGGCACCCACGCTCCAGGCCTCCGGCTTGATGCAAAAAGGCTGGCCCAGTTGACTCACTACGTTGTCCTTGCGCATGGACTGTCGGTCCAGTCGATACGCGCTCACGCAAAGGCAGACGTCCATGTCGGAATCGCGGATAACGTGCAGGCATGCACACCCGTCATCGAGACCAGTGACCACATCGAAGCCGCTCGTCGAGCCATGCGAGAACAGAACGCAATGTTCCTCACCGTATTACAGGAGGGTCGTTATACCGATTCATACTTGCAGAAGCTAGGGGCCAACGCCCCAAGATTTACCTCAGAAGAGTTGGATATTATTAAGGCCCCACTGGATTTTATCGGCCTTAATGTCTACCAACCTACTTATGTGCGAGCCGACAACTCCGTAAACGGCTACGAAATCGTGGACGTCCCTGCCTCATTTCCCCATATGGATAGTGCCTGGCTGTATGTTGGACCGGAAGCTCTTTATTGGGCGCCAAGACTCGTTCATGAATTATGGAAAGTAAAGGCCCTGTACATCACTGAGAATGGTGCATCTTCCGATGACAGGATAGCCCCGGACGGGAAAATTTATGACAGCGATCGAATTATGTATCTTCGCAATTACATGACTCAACTACAACGGGCCACGTCAGAAGGTGTCCCTGTTAAAGGATATTTTTTGTGGAGCTTGTTGGATAACTTTGAGTGGGCGGACGGATATAAGAAGCGTTTCGGCATTGTCTATGTCGATTTCAACACGCAGAAACGCATCCCGAAACTAAGCGCAACGTATTACAAAGACGTAATTCGCACGAACAGTGTCCAATAGACTAAACGACCACTTCCTTCGAAAGTCGCCTGCTGGAAGATATATGTGCCCCTATTACCCGAAAGGAAGTTGATATGATCCAGGCGAGGCGGACTAGTGTTGGAGTAGCGATCGGGATAAGTCTATTCCTGGTCGGTTGTGGTGGCAGCAGTAGCTCAGGTACGCCACCTCCGACCACCTACGTCCTCACGGTGAACTCCACCAACCCCGCGAGCGAAGTCGCCATGACGGTGTCTCCAGCCGATAATAGTGGTGCTACGAACGGCACCACGAGCTTCACGCGCACCTACAATTCCGGGGCCTCCATCACGCTGACAGCGCCTGCTACATCAGGCGGAAACACCTTCTCTTCCTGGACGGGCTGCACTTCAGTGAGCGCCGCTGTGTGCACGGTGGCACTCACCGCGAACACGACAGTGACGGCCAACTACACAACTCCTGCACCCACGACCTACACCCTCAGCGTTGACTCGACAAACCCGTCGAGCGGAGTGGCGATCTCAGCCTCGCCAGCGGATAACAACAGCAAGACCGGCGGGACGACAAGTTTTAGCCTGACGTATAACTCTGGGACGGCGATCAGTCTCACCGCGCCCTCTACTTCTGGTACGGACACTTTCTCCTCGTGGACTGGATGTACGACCACTACCGGCACGATCTGCAATGTGACATTGACTGCGAACACGACGATCACTGCCAATTACACAGTGCCTGTGACGCCGCCAACAACCTATGTCCTCACCGTTGCGTCTACGAACCCCGCGAGCGGCGTAGCTATTACGGTGTCTCCCGCGGATAACAATAGTGCGAGTAATGGTACGACAAGCTTTGCGCGCACCTACAATTCCGGTGCAACAGTAACTCTAACGGCGCCAGCTACCTCCAATGGGAACACATTCTCATCGTGGACTGGGTGCACCACCTCTAGTTCTGCTACGTGCAATGTCACTCTCGCCGCCAACACAACTGTGACCGCCAACTACTCGGTTCCTGTCTCGACGACGTATGTCCTCACGGTGAACTCCGCAGGTCCACCCAGCGGCGTCGCCATCAGTGTCTCTCCCGCGGATAACAACAGTGCGTCCAATGGCTCAACCAGTTTCACTCGAACCTACAACTCCGGGAAGCTTGTTACACTCCAGGCACCCGCGACCACAGGATCTAACAGCTTTGTGAATTGGACCGGTTGCAGCTCTGCGATCACTGAGACTTGCAGTGTGACCATGAATGCGAACACAATCGTCACAGCCAACTACAATGGGCCGAATGTCACATCGGTGACCGTAACGCCAAACCCAGCGCCCGTCACGATTGGTAGCACTCAGCAGTTCTCAGCAACGGTAAACGGAACCGGTCTCTCCGGCAACGGGGTTACGTGGTCCTTAGCTGCGCCCTCCGGCAGCACCGATAGCCCCGGGACCATTACATCGGCTGGGCTCTACACATCACCCTATCCCGCTCCGGCAACTGTTACTGTTACGGCGACCAGCACCCAGGATCCAAGTATCAGTGGCAGCGTGACGGTAACTCTGACCGCTCCGGCCACGGCCACGGGCCCGTTACTCAATGTAGATGCCGGCAAGCAGACCCACGCCATCAGTCCCTATATCTACGGCATGAATGCCTATCTGCTCGATGCGACCACAGCGTCCAACGCCAACATCGCCATTGCGCGTTGGGGCGGCGACGATACGTCCCGCTATAACTATCAGACCAATGTAGTCAATTCCGCCAACGACTATTTCTTCGAAAACTTCAGCGGCTCCAACAGCATGCTACCCAATGGCGACAACGGTAATGGCACCAGCTTCAACGCCTTCCTCTCCGCGGCCAACACCCTCGGCATCGCAACCCAGGGCACAGCTCCCGTAATTGGCTGGGTCTCTAACAGCGCCGTGAAGGCCTGCAGCTTTTCCCAATCCACGAATCCCAATCAGAAGCAGTTCAATGGCGACGGCTGCGGCAACGGCGTAGCAACGGACGGAACGAACCTGGTCGGAAGCAATACCATCGCGGCCATCACGAGTATCCCCGAGCCACCGCCCGCCGCACCGGGTGCTGGCAACGCAACCTCTGCGTGGGCGGATTCCACTTGGACTGGAGGCTGGGTGAACTGCCTTCTGACGAGCAGCCCCTATTGCGCGTCCGCCGGCGGTAAAGATGCAACCATCTGGGATCTGGACAACGAGCCGGAGTATTGGTCCGCGGTCCATCGCGACGTGCATCCTATTCCCATGACCTACGATGAGATCACCAATGGCGGCATAGGTACGGCGCTGGCGATCAAGACTGCTGACCCAAGTGCGTTGGTCAGCGGGCCAATCATCTCCGGGTGGTACCAGTACTTCTACTCTCAAAAGGACGTCAACAACGGGTATTCAACGGGTCCTTGCTACTCCCCCTGGAGCGATCCCACCGATCGTACGGCACATGGCGGAGTTCCACTCATTGAGTACTACCTGCAGCAGATGGCCGCCGCCTCCAAGACCTATGGCGTTCGCCTGCTGGATTATGTCGACATCCACGCCTACTTTGCCGCCAACTATAACGGCGCTACCGTTGGCACGACCACGGCAGGGGATACGGGCGAGCAACAGGCTCGCATAAACTCGACACGCGTCTTCTGGGATCCCACCTATACGGATCCGGCCTATACGCAGCCAAACTATACGACAGATGCCAATTATTACAATCCAACCACAAAGGGAAACTGCAATATCCCGCTGCAGGCTCCGGAATTGATCCCGATGCTGCAAGCCTGGGCCACCAATGACTATCCCGGCACTAAGACGTCCATAGACGAATACAATTTCGGTGGAAATGAATCTATCAACGGTGCAGTAACTCAGGCAGATATTCTGGGAATTTTCGGAGCCTACGGACTCGACATGGCCGAGCTGTGGCCGACAACCAATTACACAGCTCAGGGGCCCGGCAATATGGCTTTCGAAATCTACAGGAACTATGACGGGAATAAATCAACATTTGGCAATACAGCTCTATCTTCAGCAAGCGCCAATCAGGGGACGCTCTCTATCTATGGAGCGTTGCGTTCGTCCGATAGTGCAATCACGATCGTCGTCATCAACAAGACCTACGGTGCCCTCACCTCAACCCTGTCACTTGCAAACTATCCTGAAATTACGGCTACAACCGCCGAGTCTTTCCTCTACAGCAACGCCAATCTGACCACCATTGTGGCCCAACCTGGTGTCACCGTCACGCCGCCAACTACAGCAAGCACAACCAGCACCATCACTGCCACCTTCCCCGCGCAATCAATTACGCTCCTGGTAGTACCAGCAATTTGATCTCACACGTTGTCTCAAATTGCGTATTTGTCTTGAGTTAGCCACAAGCGGCCATCACGATAACACTACGCACAACTAGGATGGCAGAACAGGAGCATGGGATGACAACGGATTTCCGAAAATTCGCTACCATCGGGTTGCTCCTGGCGATGGCATGCTGTTTTCGCACCGCAACCGCCCAACAATCTGACGAACGCATAGCGTTCCGGCGAGCAGCAGCGTTGACGCGGGGAGTCAGTCTATCGGGCTGGTTCGGTGGTTGGGGCGACTACTCCCCCGAGCACACGTCTACCTATATCACTGCTGCCGATTTTCAGATGATGAAAGCAATGGGGATTCGTTACGTACGATTTCCGTTGGATCCCACATTACTTTCACAAGGGGGTCTCAGAAATCCAAATAAGGATCAGATCTGGGCACGCATTGACAGCGCACTCGACCTCGCCATGAATTCCGGCATGGCCGTCGACTTCGTCGTATTCCCGCGGGATGATTACAAGCAGCGGCTGGCAACCCAGTCTGGCGCTGATCAGTTCATCATGCTCTGGCAAATTCTCGCGAAGCACTTCGTAGGTCGCGATCCGGATCGATTCTTCTTCGAACTGATGAATGAGTCGGAAGAGCAAGACCCCTATCGATGGGTCGGCCTGGAAAGCGCCACCGTGAAGGCGATTCGTGACATCGATGCGCAGCACACGATCCTTGCGTCCGGCGCACATTACGATAGTCTCGGTGACCTGCTTACTACCCATACCCTTGATGACCCCAATATTGTTTACACGTTTCACTTCTACGAACCCTATGCGTTCACTCATCAGGGCGCGAGTTGGGGCTCGGTGGAGTGGAATTATTTCAGCGACATTCCTTATCCCGCCACCTCCAGCCAGATCGCGGACCGCCTGAAGAATATTCCCGACGATTCAGCTCGCTACCAGCTCTACCTATACGGCGCGGAAGGCTGGAATGCGGCGTCGATTCTCCAGCGTATCGCGTTCGCCGCCGCGTGGGGCCGTGAGCGCCATGTTCCGGTCGTATGCAACGAGTTTGGCGCCTTTCGCGACACAGCCCCGCAAGACTCGCGCGCTCGCTACCTCCACGATGTCCGCACTGCGCTTGACCAGAATAGTATTGGATGGGGTATGTGGGATTGGAGTGGCAACTTCGGATTGGTAACACATCAGGCAAATGCGATTGTGCTGGATCGTCTTGACGTTGATGCGCTCGGTCTCAAGCAACCATGACTACAGCGCAGTGCCGCACATCGTATGATTTCTTTAGGGAAAATCGCCACGGAAGTCGAAATGCTCGGATGAAAATCATGGCGCGTCAGGTGGGAGGCTTTACCCATTGAATCATGCATCCCGAATGAGCGATGTAGCGAGGCTCGCGGGCGTTGGGACGATGACTGTCTCGCGGGTGCTGAATGGCAACGTGCACGTGAGCAAACAGACTCGGGCGCGGGTGTCGGAGGCGATTGCAAAGCTGAACTACGTCCCCAACGAGGTCGCGCGATCGTTGCGAGACCATCGGACGCGCCAGATAGGAATCATCGTTCCGAATCTTCATGATCCGTTCTTTGCGCAATGCGCCCATTCCATCAGCCTCGTAGCAAAGGAACGATCCTACTCGACTGTAATTACGACCTCGGAGGAGGATCCCGCGACTGAATTTATCGAGGCCAAGCGCATGCTGCGGCGGCATATTGAGGGACTGATCATTGTCCCGGCGCCGGGAAAGTCGCACCTGCGCGATCCGGAGTTCGAGCAGACGCCGATCGTAACGCTGGATCGGCCGGTGCGAGGAAGTTCCTTTGATAGCGTGGTGGTGCAGAACAAGCGGGGCGCGCAGCTCGGGGTTCAGCATTTGATCGAGCATCATCACCGCCGTATCACCTGCCTCGGGCTGGCAGGAAAGGTGTGGACGAAGAATGAGCGTTTGGAGGGATACCTTGCCGCCCTGAAGGCCGCTGGTCTGGAGCCGGACGCGCACACAGTCGGCGACATACAAGCCGAGACGCTGCAAACGGTGCGAGCGCTCCTGGGCCGCAAGAACCCTCCCACGGCGTTTTTCTGCACCAATAATCTTGTCATGCGCCATACGCTGAATGCGCTCACTACGCTGAACGCACGCATACCGGAGCAGATCGCTATCCTGGGGTTTGACGATTTTGAGATGGCCGATATTCTCAAACCTCCGATGACTGTGGTCCGCCAGCCGACGGATGAGCTAGGCCGCGTCGCCGCTGAGTTGCTGTTTTCAAGGCTGTCAGATACGGCCCAGAACAACCGGGCCAAACGCATTGTGCTTCCCGTGGAGTTGGTGATTCGAAAGTCCTGCGGATCACATGGCGCGCGATCCTCAAAGCAAACAGCGATATGAACTCCACGCGCCTCTCAGTACGAAGTCCTGCTAAGTAAGCTCCAGCAGGAATGTGGAGAAGCTCCCAGCCGCATCGCGTGGCATCGATCAGTCTGCGACTCTCCCGCTGTGCAGGTGATAGCTGAGAGCGGCGGTATACATGACCTCGTCGAGGCCGGGGTTGCTCGGCACCTGGCGGGCATTGGAGAAGTGGAATTCGCCAAGGCCCGCACGAATCTCCCAGTCGTGCGTCATACGAACCTCCGCGCCCAGCGTTTCCTGAAGCGTGAAATTCAAGTAGGCGCCATCGGGCGAGAGGGCCTTCTGCGTAAATGCGACAACGCCGCCTTTCGCCGTGAAGAAGGGCTTAAACACCTTGTCGTTGCGCCAGAGCATGCGCAAACCGACCGGCGTGACCCCGAGACCCGGAACCGTGGTGTAGTTGTGGCTCAAGGGATCACCGTATTCGTCTTCGACGGCGGGCTGACGCAGAATCGTAATCGGAAGGATCTCTGCAACGTAATCCATCCGTGCACCGACGAATTTTCCCCAGGTGTGCCGGTCGTACTCGATGCCGGCGACATGGAGGTAGCTCCACCAGGTGCCTGCTTCGAAGTGCGAATGCCCGATGGACCCTTCGTATTCGAAGGCGATCTCACTTTCGGGTGCTGGCGATGGTGCGCTCGATAGCTGTGCGACCTCGCTCGCAGGCGGCGCCAGGCGCGGAGCCCACACCAGGCCCATCGACACACGCCCGAAGTAGTTTGGAAGACCGGGAATTCTGTAGTTGGGGAAGTCGGACGTGAGACTGGTTTCGAGAGCCAAATTGGTGTACTGCATTCCACCCTCAACCCGCAGACTGAAGTGTTTGCTCAGCGGTGTGTCTATGCCGCCACCGGCGTACATCGTGAACGACCCAAGCGTCCCGATGGCTCCGTTTGCTGCCCAGTTCTTGTTCATCCAGCCTTCGCCGAACATCATCTTGCCGAAGATGCTTTCGCGACCAATGCCGTGGCTATATTGGGCACCAACAGTAGGGAACTGGGCGTGCTGGGGCGATCCCAGGTTATTGCCCTGGAAGCTGGTGTAATCGATGACGAAGCGAAGATTATGCCACGGCCGGAAGGCGGCGCCGACGTCCCACCCGAGCAATGGCTGACGCGCGCCGGGAACTCCGTTGAAGGAGTTCGAGAGCACGTTGAAGCTGCCCGAAAGCTGATAGGGTGCGGTTGCAGTTTGGGCTCCTAGAAATCCCACAGGCAGGCACAGGATGAGCGCAACCACTGGTATTCGCATGGTGCGATGGCCGGTGGTCGAAAGAAGTTCCCGTGTGTCGTCCCCCGGCACTCCACCTGCGATCACTCGATCCGTCATCGGCGGCTCCGTAGGAGGGGTTCAGAAGACTATACGTGATTACTAGATTGCGGGCGATCAGTATATCCGGCTCAAGCGCACTTTTTGGGACAAAGCGTGTGCGGCATCGTCGCAGTGCGGGACTTCAACCAGCGACCTCACCCACCATGGTGCGGATCGGAAAGAAAAATGGTCGGGACGACTAGATTCGAACTAGCGACCTCACCCACCCCAAGGGTGCGCTCTACCAGGCTGAGCCACGTCCCGACTTGTTACGATTGCTGCTCGCACCTCAAAGGGCCAGCAGCTGGGGTTCCTTCAGTCTACACTAACCGACCGGTCAGCCCGTTCGGAGTTGTGCGTCCCGAAACCGGGCTAAGTATGCCTCTGCGTAACCCGAAACCGGGCTAAACACGCACCAAACACACCCGAATTCATTCGGTTTAGGTCGTTGGCGCGACGTACTCCTTGGGCAGTTCGCCCCCGGCGCCGAAGAAAAACTCGTTCATCTGCTCCACCAAAAACTCCTGCGCCTCGCGCGTCCAGGGCTGCAGACGATACTCATTCAACAGCATCTTCTGCCGCTCCACCCACTCGCCCCAGGCCTTTTTGGACACATTCTTATAGATCTTCTGGCCAAAGTCCGTATCGAACGGCGGTTCGTCGAGCCCCTCCATCTCAGCCTTATATTTCGTGCAGAACACCATGTGCGCCATCGCTAAACTCCTTTTCCTGCCAAATCCAAGATATCCAGTTTACCCGACCCGGAGCTTTCTATAATCCTTGCGATGGCCCATGAATCCCCCGACGCCGCTCTGTCTCCCCAACAACGCATCGATGCGTTGCGCGAGGAGCTTCGCCACCACGAGTATCTGTACTACGTACAGGACGCGCCCGAGTGGACCGATGCCCAGTACGACGCACGGATGAACCAGCTTCGGGCCTTGGAAGCTGAGCATCCAGAGCTCCTTACTGCGGACTCGCCGTCGCAGCGTGTAGGCGGGAAGCCGAAGGAGGGATTTGCCAAGGTTGCGCACTCGCGCCCCATGCTCTCGCTCGACAACGCGTACAACGAAGAGGAACTGCGGGCGTGGGCGGAGCGCGTAGCTGGCGGTCTCGCGCTGGCGGAGAGCGTGCACTATGTTTGCGAGCTCAAGCTGGATGGACTGTCGCTGGCACTGCAGTATGAGGCTGGCGCACGCGGTGTGGCAACGCTGAAAACTGGTGTCACGCGCGGCGATGGGACCATCGGCGAAGACGTTACCACCAACGTGCGGACCATCCGCAGTGTTCCGCTGCATGTGTCGGCGAAGAAGCTGGAGCAGGCCGGACTACCTGCGGAGTTCGAGGTGCGTGGTGAGGTGGTCCTGCCGCAGAAGGCGTTTGAGCGGATGAATGAGGACCGCGTGACGCAGGGTCTCGCGCCGGCGGCGAACCCTCGGAATGCGGCCGCGGGCACGATCCGTACCCTCGAGCCAAACATCGTGGCGCAGCGGCGACTGGAACTGTTTGCCTACTTCCTGCTGCGCGGAGCGAGTGCCGGTGAGGCGGCTGGAGAGCCACTGCTCGCTTCGCAGAGCGCCGCGCTGCAGGCCTTGCGCGATGCTGGATTCCTGGTCAATCCGCATGCGCGAACGGTGGACTCGATCGACGCAGTGTTGAAGTTCATCGCCGAAGCCGACGCGATGCGCGATGGTCTGCCTTACGAAATCGATGGCGTCGTGATCAAGGTGGATGCGATCTCGCAACAGAAGCGGCTTGGCTTTACAGGAAAGGCGCCGCGGTGGGCGATCGCGTACAAGTTTCCGGCGCGCGCGGGGATCACGAAGCTGGAAGGCGTCCTGTTTCAGGTTGGCCGGACGGGAAAGGTCACTCCGGTTGCGGCGTTGGCGCCGGTGTTCATTGGTGGAACAACCGTGACTCGAGCGACGCTGCATAATCCGGATGAGGTTGTTCGGCTCGGCGTCAGGATTGGTGACTTCGTTTCGGTCGAGCGCGGTGGCGATGTGATCCCGAAGATCACCGAAGTCGTCAGCGATGCGAAACATCCGCGTGGCGAGACGGAAATTGTCTTTCCGGCAAACTGTCCGCGCTGCGGTGAAGCGCTGGTGCGTGAGCCTGGCGAAGTCGATCTGCGCTGCGTCAATGTGAGCTGTCCAGCGCGGCTGGAAGAAGAGCTGCGGCACTTCGCCTCGCGGAGTGTCATGAACATCGAGGGCCTTGGCGAGGCCATGGTCGCGCAGCTGCTTGGGCACACTTTAGAGGAGCAGGCCGAGCACGCGGTGGAATCTCCCGCGGAGGACGCTGCCGAAGAGCCGACACGCAATGCGCTCGTGCACTCCATCGCCGATCTGTATGACCCGAACAAGGTCAAGCGTCAGACGCTCCTGACGCTTGAACGCGTGGGCGAGAAGACCGCCGATGCGTTGCTGGAGCAGATTGAGCGATCGAAGAAGCAGCCGCTGCAGCGGGTGCTGCTCGGGCTCGGGATTCGGCATGTTGGCGAGCGCACGGCGCAGGCGCTGGCGGAGGAATTCGGATCGATTGACGCACTGATTGCTGCGAGCGAGGAAGAGCTGACCCGCGTCAATGATATTGGGCCGAAGGTGGCAGCGACCGTTCGCGAGTTTTTTTCCAACGAGCGCAACCTCGCGCTGGTAGAGCGGCTGCGTGGGTACGGCCTGACGTTTACCGCAGAGCGGAAGGTTCGCGGAACGACTCTGAGTGGGCTGACGTTTGTGCTTACCGGAACGCTGCCTACGCTGACTCGCGATGAGGCCAAGGATCGGATCGAGGCTGCGGGCGGGAAGGTCTCGGGATCGGTGAGCAAGAAGACGGATTACGTGGTGGCCGGTGAAGAGGCTGGGTCGAAGTTGGAAAAGGCTCAGTCTCTGGGCGTGGCTGTTTTGGATGAGGCTGGGTTGCTGGCGATGCTGGGGTAGGCCGTCGTCCCCGCAGCGCAGGGTACCCCCCCCTCACCCCTCCAGGAGTGATTTTGGGTCGTAACTGACTGATTGGAAGTAGGTTAAGTGCGACAATACCCCTTGTTTTTTTCGCATTTTTGCTTGTAACTCGCTGTATGCAAAGCGCTTAGGTGTGAAGGTATCCCCCTGGTCCCAGGGAGGAATTTCCCTTTAGGGTGTTGATTCCAATCCGGTTATGTTGTTGCTGGAGCTTGCTTTGGTCTATGTTTGCTCGTAAGTCACTGCATTTCTGTGGTTTAGCCGTGGAAGTGCAGCCCTCCTTGGAGTCGCGGAGAGTCAACGCTTCTGCTGCTGGGTGAGGGTCTACTTAAATTATAGCTAGTTGGAGGGGGTGATTATGCCACGTTTTGGAAATATATATCGCTAGTGTTTATAGGGGGTTTGGCGTTTCTGGACGAGTTTGGGGGGTTGACAGGGTCCTGCGCGGACGGCTTCGCGTGGGTGGGCTGGCGAACAGCAGATTCCCAGGGGGAATGACAGAAAGAAAGGCAAGGGCAAGAACGGGAGGAAGCAGGTTCGCTCGCTGCGCTCGGAATGATAATTTCTTTCAG
>JBEKFF010000019.1:0-26369 GCA_050013455.1 Acidobacteriaceae bacterium
AGATCGAGGAAGAGAACGGAGCCGCCTAACGCCGCGAGCGCGAGGAGGTGGACCATTTCGGTGACGGCGAAAGCCCATTGGCTTGTCTGCATGAAGCGGCCGAGCGATGAGTGGGCCAGCGCCTCGAACAAGTGTTGCGGTGACAGCAAGACAGCCCTTCCTTTCGAGCGCTAGAAGTACGCGATGGCGCGGCCGGCGACGATGATGCCGCCCCAGAGCAGGAGGGAAACACACGCGGCGGCGCGTGCACGCCATGGGGACCGATGGTCAATCTCCCACTGCGTTACGCGGCGGTAGACGGTGGTGTGGAAGATGAGCGGGTTGAGTCCCACCAGTAAGAGAAGCAGCATTTTTACGCGGAAGGCAGGGTTGAGATAGTTTTTCGCGGCCTCTGCCCAGAAGAGCAGGAAGCCACTCGTGAGCATGAGGGCGAAGCCGGCCCACGTGAGCGGAAGGACGGCGCGGGCAATACGCGAAACGCGAATCTCGCGCAGGATGAGGCCGAGCAGGCGAAGGTCGAGTATCGCGATGGTTCCTACGAGCAGGGTGATGGATAAGACGTGCACCGACTCGATCAACGGGAAGGCGTTGTCGGATTCGCGGATCGCTGTACCGAAGCGCGAGTCGTAGAGGATCTGGCAGATGTGCTGGAGGATGGGTTGTGCCATAACGAAAAGGCCGGCGGCGCGCTGCAGCGAAGCCGGCCGCTGATGACTCCTAGCTTTTCTTGGTGCCAGGGAGGTTGCCCTGATCGGTGCCGTTGTCGCCCGGGCCGCCGTCACCGGGGCTTCCGCCATAGACCGAGCGGCCATCCGGGAAGGTGACACGGCGGGCGTCGATGAGATGGGAGCCGTCCTTTGCGCGGTAGCCGTCGACAACGATCGTGTCTCCGAGCTTGAGGTCGCCTTTCTTCCAGCCGCGGCGACTTAGTGCACCCGGACCTGCGCCCTCGCATCCCCAGTTTTGGGTGTGACCTTTTGCGTCGATAATATCCACGTAGAAGTAGGAGTGTGGATTCGTCCACTCGACGCGAGTAATCTTGCCGACCAGGCGCGTGGGCTTGGAGCCGTCGAACTCGGCAGCGAAGGAATGATGAGCGTAAGCCGGTATCGAGGAAAGCAGCGTAGCGAAAACAAGCGGAAGTACTCGATGTTTGGTGTTCATGCCGGTTCCTTTGGGTGTTGAGGATATAGGTTGCTGGGCGAGCATCCATTGGCGTGCAAAGAGAAGCCTCTCGTGTTGGAGTGGGCTTCTCTTTTGCTTTGGACTATCTATGCGAGGGGTGTTCTCTAGACTGCGAAACCCATGTGCCTGACAGTCGTGTGCGCGGGGAAGCTATCCACTCGGGTGGTGAGCGGACCGCAACAACAACAGCGCATGACGGAGGCGGGAAACATAGCCAAACTCTAGCCAACAAGGCAATCGCTGTCAAGCGTTGGACTTGACGGCACAGTGTGGATCGGCTAACTTCCTCACATGCCCAGCATCTCCATGATGCGCTGTTCGCGCCGCTGTTGTTGCTCCTGTTGCTGAGCTCAACCGCGCGATCGTCACTTCGTCTCCTGCGGTGACAACCTCCTCCACCTTCAATCAAATCTTCCGTGTGACGCAGGATTCTCGCCGCAAAGCGATGCGTGCGTTGAACGTGGCGCATCTCGACGGGGTTCTATCCACAATGAACAAGGAGCTTGGCTTGAGCTTACCTACGCGTTCTCGATCGGCTGCGCTGACGGTTGCACTCACTCTCTTCACCACACTCGGCATCCACGCGCAGGCGACGGCAAAACCTGCGCCGGTGGACGACACAGGTCGCGCGAACTCCCCATTCTCACGCAACGAGGCCGATCTTCCCAAAGGTCCGGCACCGCGACTCGGGTCGCACCCGGATCTCTCTGGCTATTGGGTGCCTTCGCACGCGCCGGCCGATAAACCTGTGGGCAATCTTGGGAAGGACTATCCCGGCTACAAGCTTCCATTTACGGCGGATGGCGATAGGGCGCATACGTTCAACGTGAAGCACACCGTTGATCCCGAGGCGCTATGCATCGTCGGCGGCCTGCCTCGGCATAATGCCAGTGGGCTTCCATTTCAATTGCTGCAGGGGCAGGACCACGCGGTCTTTCTTTATTGGTATACGACCTATCGGCTGGTGCCTTTCGATGGACGCAAACATTCTGATGATCCTGATCCCTCCTTCTTTGGAGAAGAGATCGGTTCGTGGGAGGGTGATACGTTCGTGATCGACTCGATTAGTTTCAAGCAGGAGCGCACCTGGGCTGACGAGAATGCTGACCCGCACAGCGATACACAGCACGTCGTGGAGCGGTGGACGCGCCCGGACGTTGGGCATCTGCACGTCGAGATGGTTGTCACTGATCCGAAGTTCTACAAGGAGCCGGTTCATTATCAGCGCACGTGGTTGCTGGGTAAGCCTGGAGATGAGGTGCGAGAGTATTCGTGCTCGGAGGATAACGTGGACGCGCCGCACCTCCAGCCCGGGCCTGGGATTATTGGTCCCGACGGTCAGCGCGGCTATGACAAGCTGACGCCGCTGCCGCCTCCGCCTACGAAAGACCATCCTGCGGTGACATCCATTCCGGACTAGCATCGTTCGATGCGAATCGCAGCTGAAAGCAAGACCTCGTCGAAACGGCGATAGGAAAGAACCAATGATTACCGGGCTCGAACGCGCAACGCGGCGTACATCCACAACCCTTGCAACGATGCTTGCCCTTGCCGGTGCCATCTCGTTGTCCGCGCAGGCGCGGCATAAGGCCGCTCCCCCTGCAGGTGTCGAAGAGGTGTGCTCGATCGCGTTCGACAAGGACCCACTGCGTCCGGCGCGCGTCGAGAATAGCGCTCTTGCTTGCCTGAAGGAGGCGGCGAAACGACTGAATGCGAGCCCCGGCCGCAAACTGGTTCTCGTGGGAGGGAAGGATCCGGCAAAGGACCACGAGGCGGCCGAGAATGGCTCCGATCGCGAAGAGGAGGACGCTACCGGGTTTGATGTGCGCCTCGAAGATCTGTCGGCCTATCGCGCGGTGAATACGAAGTGGTATCTCGTGTACTACCTCAACGCTGACCCGAAGCGCATTCTGCCAACGACCGATGAAAGCTACTTCGCGCAGACGGTGACATTTTACCTGGTGCCGGCATCGGCAGACTTCAACCACAACTTTCTCGGAACAACGAAGACCAATGAGAAGCCTTGCACCATTACGCCGTGCTATTCGCCGGACGAAGAGAGTCTGACGGCGCAGCGCCGGCCGCGCATCGTGGAAGGCTCGGTGGATGGATCGCCTGCGGAGATCGCAGCGGAGAAGAAGGAGCTAGCTGCTTTGCAGCATCGCAAATCCGCTGTCGACATGGACGGAGCCGATGGCAAAGTCGCGCTTGCGCCGCTGGCTCCGCGCCCAACGCCCCAACGCCCGGCCACAACATCCATCATTCCTCAGTAGCTCAGGCTTATGCGATGGAGGTTCTGCCGAGGCGCAGGTTCCAGAGGGCTGAGACCAATTTGTCGATGTCTTCGAAGGTGTTGTACAGCGCCAGCGAAGCTCGAACGGTGCTTTCCAGGCCGAAGCGGCGCAGGATCGGTTGAGCGCAGTGATGGCCGGAGCGGACCGCGATTCCGTTGCGATTGAGGTAGTCGCCAACCTCTTCGGTGCGGAAGCCTTCGAGAACGAAGGAGAGGACGCCAGCCTTCTCCTTCGCGGTGCCGATGATGCGAAGGCCTGGAATGCGAAGGAGCTCGGCGGTCGCGTAGACGAGCAGGGCGTGCTCGTGGCGGGAGACGTTGTGCATGCCGACGCGGTCGAGGTAGTCGATCGCTGCGCCAAGGCCGACTGCGTCGGCGATGTTGCCGGTGCCGGCTTCGAAACGCTGCGGCGGATCCTGGTAGAGGGTCTTTTCGAAGGTGACATCCTGGATCATGTTGCCGCCACCTTGCCAGGGCGGCATGTGCTCGAGGATTTCGGGCTTGCCATAGACGACGCCGATCCCCGTTGGGGCGAAGACCTTGTGCCCGGAGAAGACAAAGAAGTCGCAGTCCAATGCCTGGACGTCGACCTGCATATGGGAGACGGACTGCGCGCCGTCGAGAAGCACGGGGGCTCCGTAGCGATGGGCTATCTCGATCATTTTGGCTGCGGGGGTGACGACGCCGAGAGCATTCGAGACTTGCGTAATCGCGACGAGGCGTGTCTTCGGGCCGAGCAGCTTCTCGAATTCGTCGAGCAGCACCTGGCCGCTGTCGTCGACAGGGGCGACCCGGAGCTTGGCGCCTTTCTCGGCGCAGAGCATCTGCCAGGGAACGATGTTGGCGTGGTGCTCGAGCCAGGTGATGACGATCTCGTCGTCCTTCTGAACATTGCGCCGGCCCCAGCTCTGGGCGATGAGGTTGATGCCTTCGGTGGCACCGCGTACGAAGATGATCTCGCGGGTGGAGGGCGCATTCAAAAATCTGCGAACCTTTTCTCGGGCCGACTCATAGGCATCGGTTGCACGGGCGGCGAGCTCATGCGCGGCACGATGCACGTTGGAGTTCTCGTGTTCGTAGAAATATGCGAGGCGGTCGATGACGCTTTGCGGCTTCTGGGTGGTGGCTGCGTTGTCCAGCCACACTAACGGACGACCGTGCACGCGCTCACGAAGGATGGGGAAGTCGCGCTTGATCGCTTCCGCGCTGAAAGGGTAGGACGAGAGGTTTAGATCGCGGGGGACGTCGGGTTCGATACCGGCCGGCTTGCTGATGGGTGCGGACGTCGCGGGTTCCAGGGTGCGGGCTGTATCGAGAAATCCGAAGGAGCCGTAGCCGGACAAGAGCGCGAGGTCGGGGGCACGACCGTAGTCGCTGGGGAGTTCGAGATCGAACGGCAAGTCCGCGGACGCGACGTCAGCTGTTGGAGCGGCCGGCAGGGGGCCGGGCACCGTGGGCGGATAGGAAGCGATAGGCCGCAACTCTTCGAGAAAAGAAAATGGGGGGACGGGCGAGTGGTCGGCGAAACCAGAGATACCGGGGACCGTCGTCGAAAGCGGCTGCGCGCGTTGTGGCGTGGGTGCGGGCGCTTCGTAGTCGAAGGGTGCTGCGAAATTGCCGGGAGCGGCCGGAGGCGTGGGGGGTGCGGTCAAGGGCGCGGCTGCAGGATAAGGTCCGGGTGCGGTGTGTCCGTCACTGTAAATCGGCCTTGCGTCTTGAAGGAAGGAGAACGCTGGCGGCGCCGGAACAGCCTCGGCGACGGTGGAAGCGAGTGCGCCGGGGATCGCGGGAGGTCCTGCCTGAACGGGGATTGATATGGGCGCGACGGTGGCCGGCCCAATGCTGCCGGGAAGGCCGGGAAGATGCTGGTCGGATGGGAGGGGCGCTTCGGGGCGAGCTGCGGGGATCGTCGCGGGAAGGGAAGCCGTCGCAGGGGAATCTGCAGGGGCGTCAACCGGGAAGGACGCTGCCGGGACATCGAGCGAACCCGGAAGCGCGGTGAAGAATTCGTTGGCCATGCGAGCAAGCAGGGCGGGGTCCGGAACGCCTGGGGGCAAGGGCGCGGACGGGGGAAGCGATGTTCCCCTCGCGGCGTCTGTGTAGGGCGCTAAGACAGTTTGACTCGCGTCACTTGTACTCATGGTAGTTACCGACTTCGACGTTCTCCAAAGATGCAATCGCATCGGGGGTTAGAACGGAGGCAGCGCAGTAAAGCGAAATCAGATACGAAGCCAGGCCGCGGTTGTCGATGCCGGTAAAGCGGACGGAAAGTCCCGGGCTTTGCTCGCCTGCAAGGCCAGGCTGGAAGAGGCCGATGACGCCCTGCTTGCGCTCACCTACGCGAAGCAACAGGATTTGTGACTTGGGAACCTTGCCGGTGACGCGAATCTTGTCGGTCGGGATGAGCGGGACGCCGCGCCATGTGAGGAAGGGACTTCCGAAGAGCGTTACGGTGGGAGGAGGAACGCCGCGGCGCGTGCACTCGCGGCCGAACGCGGCGATGGAGCGAGGATGCGCGAGGAAGAGCGAGGGCTCTTTCCACACTTTGGTCAGGAGCTCATCAAGATCGTCCGGGGTTGGTGCTCCCTTGCGCGTCGAAATCTTCTGCGAAGCTTCAATATTGTTCAGCAGACCATAGTCCGCGTTATTGAGAAGCTCGTTCTCCTGCCGCTCTTTCACGCCTTCGATGGTGATGCGCAACTGCTCGCGGACCTGGTCGTAGGGATTGCTGAAGAGGTCGCTGGTGCGCGTTTGCACATTGACCAGCGCGTTGATGCTGCTGAGGATGTACTCGCGAGGCTCTTCCTCGTACTGCGCATAGGTCTGAGGAATCTCGGAATCGTCGGAACGTCCACAGACGACATCGATCGGTTGATCTTCGACGACGCGGTTGCGCCGGAAGATGCCTGACTCCAACGGCTTCCAATCCAACAACCGAACCAGCCAGCGCGGGGTAATCGCACCGTAGATGGGCGCTGTCTTGGTTACATTGGCTAGTTGATAAGCTGCCTGGTCGCTCACGGATGCGCGCGTTGGTTCTGCCACGGAAGGACTCCTTTATCGTGCAATTGCGATGTGCGCAAATTGTAGTCCAGGCGCAAGAGGAAATGTGTCAACCCGGCGAACAAGATTTGGCATGGCCCAATCGGGTTCTGCCGCGCAATCGCCCGTCGTGCGAATCTAGTATTTCGGAAGTTTTCGGTCGATGCGGTCCGACCATGCGTGAAGTCCGCCGCGCAGGTTGGAGACCTTCGTGAACCCATGTTTCTGTAGATATTCCACGGCCTTTACACCCCGCGGCCCCATCTTGCAGACAGCCACGATCTCCTCCTGGACATTCAGTTCATCCAGACGCTTCGGGAGCTGCGCAAGCGGAATAAGGTGACCGCCAATGTTCGAGATCTCGTACTCGTACTCGTCGCGCACGTCCAGGAGAAACACGTTGTCTCCGTGATCGAGTCGCTGCTTGAGTTCTTCGGCTTGAATTTCAGGTACGCTCACTGCCGTCCTCATTCTTTCGTTGATCCTTAAAGCAAAAAACCACCGGCCATTGGACTTCTGGCGGTGGGTCTATTGGAGTAGCGCTGGGCTGAACTTTATTTAGTTCCGCAATCGCATCGCACCAGGAGACACACATCCGCCGCCCATACAGAGCGAACAACATGCGGTCATCTGGCATACGAAATTCATTGGATGAAGTGTAGCATAGTGGCTTCGCCGGCGCGGTTAGGATTTCGGGTCAAGGCTGGAACCCACGGTCGCGAAGGCGAGTTACCCTCTTGGATTGAGGAGTTTGCGTAGCTAGTCGCTCGCCGGCCTAACGCCGCGCACGGGGTCAAACTCCTGCAGAAGATCCTGCGTCGGCTTCGATTTCCAGTGCCGGTTGTAGTTTTCCAGCGAGCAGAAGCTCCGGGTCCACATTCGATCAATATAGAGCGTCCCTTTCAGATGATCGATCTCGTGCTGGAGGATGCGGGCGTACCATCCTTCGGCCTCAATGCGAATCGGTTCGCCGATCTCATTGAGGGCTTTCACCCTGACCCTCCGCGCTCGAGGCACCATTCCTACGAAACCGGGCAGACTCAAACAGCCCTCGAAGAACGTAACTTCCGGCGAAGATAGAAGTTCAATCTCAGGGTTGATCAGCACATGAAAGGGAACAGGGCCGCGGCCGCGCTCCTTCAGCTCCGCCGGCGTGAACGTTTTCTGATAGTCCGCCTTGTCTTCGATGATGGCGAGCTGCAGTGGTTCGCCAACTTGTGGCGCAGCGAGACCAACACCCGGGGCATCGGAAAGCGTCTCGCGCATATGCGCGATGAGATCATGAATGCGTGCGCTGCCAATCTCCTCGATGGTGAGGGGCCTCGCCGTGCTCCGCAAAACAGCTTCTCCGACACTCGCGATTTTAATGCGCATCCCGCTCCTACCTCCCGTAACTTAGCAAATGATAGCTCCGGGGCATCGAGTGAACCCATTAGCTGACGAGCAGCTCAGCCTTCAGGCACTGCAGCGATTGACGAAGGTTTGCGATGTGGCGATTCTTGACTTGCACCCTTCGGCGTTCTAAGCTCTCGCTTGTGCAGATCCATTCACGACCGTGTTGTTGTTGCCGCATGCTGCTGGCCCGCACCGTCGTGTCTCTCAGCCGTTAGACCGAACACAGCGTCTTTCCAGGCTGGATCCGCACCACACTTCTTTCCAAACGAATAGAACGGAGTTCTCCGATGAGGCTTCTCGCTGGTCTTCTGGCGTTGTCCTTTGTTGCTACGGCATCCACATTCGCGTCGCCTGTTGCCGTCGGGCAAGCAAGCAGCTCAGCCCAGAACATTGTCGGGACGTGGCAGGGATTCGCCACGACACGAGGTGGGCAGCAGGTGCCGATCTCGATCCGCATTTCCGGTAAGGGTCCCAACCTGGCAGCCGCCTTCCTGAACGGTCCAGCGGATCATCCGGACGCGACGCCAGCTTCTTCCGTGAGCTTCGATGGAAGCCACCTGATCGCGTCCTTCGACTACTTTGCGCGAACACTCGACGCGACTCTCGCCGATGGCGTGCTGTCCGGCATCGATGGTGCTACACATCCGGGAGCACGCAGTGGCAGTCCTACGGCGTTCACGGCGAAGAAGGTTGCGAGGCCCGTCGATCCTGTGGCGGCTCCCAATGCTCCTGACATCTCCGGCTCCTGGGAAATTGCGACCAAAAGCTCAAAGGGCGAGTCGGCATGGGAGTTTCGAGCGGATCCTGCGACGGGAAAGTCGCCGGTAATCAAGACAGTGATCCAGCGCATTGATGGCGATACCGGCGCGTTGTGGGGAACGTGGAACGGAACGAATTTCACGGTGGGACACTTCAATGCGGCTGGGCCGGCACTCTATTCCGTGACTCCACAGCCGGATGGGACGCTGCTGATCAAGAGCCTGCTGGGCTCGGTGCATGGGTCTCCAACCGACCTGATTGCGCGGCGCCCAGCTGAGGCGCGCAAGGAGAATCTGGCTGGTCCGACGGACCCGACGCAGCAGACCACGGTCAAGGATCCTAAGGAACCCTTCACGTTTGCCTTCCCGGACCTCAGCGGAAGGACGGTCTCTAATACCGATCCTGAATTTCGCGGCAAGGTAGTGATCGTCGCGATCGGCGGTTCGTGGTGCCCGAACTGCCACGATGAAGCGCCCTTTCTGGTCGGCCTCTACAAGAAGTTTCACTCCCGTGGTCTGGAGATTGTGAACATCGATTTTGAAACCGGCGATCCGGAGTCGGACACGCCGCGCCTCAAAGCCTTCATCGCTCACTACGGGATCACGTACCCCGTTCTTGTTGCCGGCACTACCGATCAACTGGCAGAGAAGATTCCGCAAGGCGTGAATCTGAATTGCTGGCCAACGTCCTTCTTCATTGGACGCGACGGTCTTGTGAAGCAGACGCATGCGGGGTTTGCCGGGCCAGGGAACACCGTCGGACATGCGCAGCTTGAGGAGGAAGTGACGGCACTCGTCGAGAAGTTATTAGCTGAGCCGGCCACGACCCATACCTCTCGAAACGGTGCAGCAGGCACGCGCGGCTACTGAATTGTTCTGACAGCAAGAACACGAATCGCATTCGCGTCATGTATCGAAGCGCCGTCTTGACATTCAGGAGACTCACCTTTATGGTTCCATCTATGCACACGTTCCTGCACACGAATTGTTGTTCGCTCTGCGTCATCGCTGGCGAACCCGGAGTGTGCCCGTAACCGAATCCTGACGATCCCTGCGATCTGACGGTTACCACGATCCCGCTTCCCAGCCCTGCTGGAGCGGGATTTTCGATTTAGCGCACTGACTTCCAAAGAGCAGAGACGTTACTTGAAGCCTGCCTCCGGTCCACGCCGAGGTGGGCTTTCTCTTTTGCTCACGCAAGCGAAAACGATCTTCGGCACTCCACCTTCATTTGTCTCGAACACGCAACGGCGCAGATCCGCGCAAACCAGGAAGATCAAGAATGAACGCGAAGCACTGTGTACGACTGCTCCTTGTATTGGTTCTCACTCTTTTGCCAGTAAGTCTGCTGCGATCTCAGACTCTAACCAGCGCCACCGTCACCGGCGTCATCACTGACGCGTCCGGTGCCATCGTGCCGAACGCATCCGTGCAGATTGTGCAGACTGATACCGGCGCGGTTCATAAGACTGTGTCCACCTCGTCGGGAGAGTATCGCTTCCCGTTCCTCAACCCGGGTGATTACGAGATTTCCGTACAAGCAGAAGGTCTTGTTGCCAACCCGGTGAAGGTTCACCTGGTCATCGGACAAGAGGCGGCCGTGCCCCTCAAGCTCGCCGTCAAGTCACTGAGTGAAACAGTGGATGTGCAGGCGCCCAACGAGCTGCTGCAGACGGAAAATGCGAACAATGTCACGACGTATGACGATCACTACATCGAGAACACGCCCGTCAACGGTGGCGACATCACCAACATCGCGTTCAGCACACCGGGGATTCGGCTCAATGTCGGCGGCGGCAACACAAATTTCAATGTCAATGGTCTTCCGTTCAGCTCGGTGCTTTTCACGCTCAATGGAGCGGACATCGTTGAGCCCTACAACCTGAACAACAAATCCGGCACCAGCAACAACACGCTCGGCGCGAACGATGTTGCTGAAGCAGCTGTGATCACCAACGCCTATAGCGCGCAGTACGGACGTGAGGCTGGTGCGCAGGTGAATTACATCAGCAAGTCCGGCTCGAACAGCTTCCACGGCAACCTTGTAGAGAACTACAACAGCCAGATCTTCAATGCGAACGATTACTTTCTAAATGCGTCCGGCACCCCGCGCGCGCGGGCAGTCGCCAACCAATACGCAGCGTCGGTGGGTGGACCGGTCGTCATTCCTCACCTCGTCAACCTTCGCAACAAGCTTGCGTTCTTCGTCAACACGGAAGGTCTTCGCTACGCGTTGCCATCGAGCACCATCGTCTCGCTGCCAACCACCGCCTTTCAGAATTACATTCTCGGCAACGTGCCCGCGGCGTCGCAGCCTTACTATCAGGATCTGTTCAAGCTCTACAACGCGGCGCCGGGCATCAGCCGGGCCGTGCCGGTCACTAACGGCAGCGGCCAATTGCAGGACGGCACCGATAACCAGGGTTGCGGCAACAAGGGTTTCTCCGGAACGCCGGTCCCTGGCGGCAACGGCGCAACATTCGGCGGTACCAGCGGTATCCCGTGCGCGCTCGCTTATCGCAGCACGGTTGGCAGCGTGAACACCGAATACTACGTGGACGGGCGTGTCGACTGGAACATCAACAGCAAGCAGAAGCTTTACTTCCGCATCAGTCGCGACGCCGGTGTGCAGGCCAGCAGCACGAGCCCTGTCAGCCCGCTCTTCAGCACGGTCAGCCCTCAGCCTTGGGTGATCCCGCAGCTCAACTACACCTACACCATCACGCCAACCCTGGTGAACAACTTCATTCTCAATGGCAATTATTATTCCGCCATCACCGGTCCGACGAACTTCGCGGCAGCGCAGACGGCACTGCCCGTGGGCTTCAGCTTCTCCGATGGCGGTGCCGGCAACGCCGGGTTCCAGGCCATAGCGGCAGCCGTTCCGAACGGAAGAAACGGGCAACAGCTTGGCTTGATTGACGACGTGTCGTGGCAGCGCGGCAAACACACGCTGCAATTCGGTATCAACAATCGCGAGAACCGCATCAGCAGCACGGCTAACAAGAGCGGCTCGATCGTTGGCACCTACACGTTCGGCAACGTCGTGGACTTCGCTAATGCCAATGTCACCGACACAAAGAATCTCAGCAGCTTCAGCCAGGCGTTCCCGGTCGATCCGTCCGTGCACATCCGCGTGGACTCGCTGGATTTCTACGGGCAGGATGAGTGGCAGGTGCTGCGCAACCTGAATGTTACGTATGGTGCGCGCTTCGAGTACCAGGGAAATCCATGGTGCAAGGAGAGCTGCTACTCGCTCGCCAACACGGAGTTTCTCGCCGCCGGATACCAGGCTGGAGCTTCGGTTCCTTACAACGCGACGCTGCAGACTGGTCAGAGCAAGGCCTTCAGGCAGTTTGAAGGCGTTATCACCGAGCCGCGTCTCGGCTTCGCTTACTCTCCTTTTGGCGAGGGCAAGACGGTGGTCCGCGGCGGCATCGGCCTCTTTGCCAACACCATCGCAGCCAGCATCGTCGCGAACCTGTTCGGCAACTCTCCCTACAAGTTCACGCCCATCGTGACCACCGGAACGGTTGGTCTCTCTCCCACTCCCGGCACCGCGCAGACGAACGCTGTCGCATCCGACATTGCCTTTGAGGCCGGCTTCGCGAACGGCTACACGCTCACCCAGTTGCAGGCCGTGGTTCCCAACTTTTCCAAGCCAACGCTCTACGTGAATCCAAATCACTTTCACACCATCAAGGCGCTGGAGTGGAGTCTTGAGGTCGAGCAGGCTCTCACGTCGCACGACGTGGTGGCCGTTACCTATAGCGGCACGCATGGATACAACGAGTCGCTCTCCAACACGGGCGCCAACGGAGCCTCCACCAGCGGCTTTGGCGGACTTCCTACGGCCGCACCCGATCCGCGATTCTCTGTCGTTACACAGATCTACGATGAGGGATTCTCCTGGTATAACGGTCTGACCTTCGTCGAACGCCACGGATTCGTGCACGGCTTCCAGGGACAGGTGAGCTACACCTGGAGCAAGGCTCTGCAGCTCGGCACCATCTACAATCCGAACGCTTACACCGAAGGCGTCGTTGTGCCGACGGGATCGAAGTTGGCCAATTACGGGCCGACAGCGTTCGACACGCGAAACAACCTCTCCGGTGACCTCGTCTACTCAACGCCGAAGTTGAAGCGAGCAGCCCTCAACCGCACCCTCAGCGGATGGAAGATTGGCGGCAAGGTTTACGTCTACAGCGGCCGTCCCTTCACCGTAACCGACAGCGGCGTCGCGAGTGCCCACGGCTTCTCCAGCACTTTCAGCGGAACCGTGCTTGCCGACACCCTTGTACCCAGCGTCATTGGTACCCATTGCGGAAAATCAGCGGTGAAGACGCCCTGCCTTACCACTGCGGACTTCGCTACCGCTGCCGCGCAGAAAGACTTTGGGAACACCCGGCCCAATGCCTTCCGCGGTCCCGGCTTCTTTTCCATCTCCACCCAACTGAGCAAAGTCATACCTGTTACGGAGAACACGCACTTTGAACTTGGCGCCGATGCCTACAACCTGACCAATCATCCGAACTTTGCTGTCCCCAACTCGGACGTGAATAAGGGATCGACGCTGGGCACCATTACCGCAGACGTTAGCGTGCCTACCAGCATCTACGGCACCGGGCAGGGCTCGGCCGTGTCGGGGCGTGTGCTGGTCGTGTTCGGCAAGTTCCTCTTCTAGACATATGGCCGTCGCCGCAATGGCGCAGCGACGGCCGTACCCCTCACCAACATTGAAGGAGAAATGTATGCGCAAGATCTTAATTGCAGCTCTAATGTTTTCGCCCAACCTTCTGCTCGCCCAAACCGCGAAGCTCACACTCGACGACATCCTTAGCGGCCCGGTCGGCGCAGGGTACCGCACACGTGGCGGGGAAGCGCTCACCTCGCCCGATGGCAACTTCACGCTCTCCCCGCACGGCGGAACACTCACCTTGAAGTCGTTGCATGGCGGTGCTGACAAAGTCCTGGTCTCTTCGGCCGAACCCATCTCCGACATTCATTGGGCGCCGGACGGGAAGCACATTGCCTACGTCAGCCAGGGGCAGATCTGGGTGGTCGCCGCCGCTGGGGGCGAGGCCCTGCAACTCACTCACGATCCCAAAGGCCCCGGCGATCCGCGCGGCGCTACCGACGGCCACATCCAGTGGAATCCCAACGGCACATGGATTCTCTTCGAGTCCGGCAAGAAGGGCTATAACGAGCTCTACGTCGCTAGTGAAGACGGCCGCGGCCCCAACCTCATTGCGGCGACGGAAATCTATAAAGGAAAGGATGTCATCGCGCCCAACGTCGCGCAGGACCACGGCGATGCGGTGTCCTCTGATCGCTTCGATGCCCGTCCGCAGTGGTCGCCCGACGGCACGCGCATCTCCTACACGGAACGGTCTCGCGAGTTCTTCTCGGGCATTCTGAAAATCCTGCCCTTCGATGCGAAGACCGGTACGCCCGCAGGACCTGCGCTCGCTATCTATACCGCAAAGAACGATCCGGGCGGAGCGTGGGCCGTGAACACAGCCGCCTGGTCACCGGATAGCAAAACACTCGCTGTCGTCTTGCAGGAGACCCACTGGGACAAGATTTGGCTCATCCCTGCGAAGGGTGGTCATCCGCGCGAGCTTACTTTCGGCACCGGTGAAGACGAAGAGCCCGTCTATTCACCCGACGGCAAGTGGATCGCCTTCGAGTCCAACCGCGACACACCCGAGCAACGCCATATCTGGATCGTCCCTGCGGCAGGTGGCGCAGCGCATCGTCTCACGCACCTCGACGGTATCGAAGGCGAGCCGCATTGGTCTGCGGACAGCCAGACCGTGCATCTCTCGCTGCGAACAACCCTCGGAGCGACTTCCAACTATGTCGCGCAGATCTCGGGCGATGCGCCCGCGCAATTGATCGGCCAGGTGCATCGCGCCAAGTTCGAAGACGTCGGCATCACTCCAGAGGTTGTGCACTGGAAGGGCAAGGACGGCCTGCCGATCGCCGGCATTCTGTACAAGCCGACAGGCTATAAGCCGGGCACCCGATATCCCGCGGTCATCCTCGCGCACGGTGGCCCGGAGGCCCAGATCGCGCTCAGCGTTTCACCGTGGTCACTCTTTCTTGCCGACCAGGGCTACGTCGTCCTTGAGCCCAACTTCCGCGGCAGCACCGGCTACGGCGAACGCTTCCGCAACGCCAACGTCGAAGACTCCGGCGGTGGCGAGATTGATGACGTCGTTGCTGGCGTCAACTATCTCGTCAACACCGGCCTGGTCGATCCAAAGCGCGTCGGCATCTCAGGAGGCAGTCATGGTGGTACCGTGGTTGCGAACGCTGTCGCCAAATATCCCGATGTGTTCGCCGTTGGCATCGAAAAGTTTGGTGTCGTCGACCGCGCGCTGTTCCTGCAGTACACCAATCGCAACTCCGCCATCCGGTGGGAGACGAAGATGGGAGGCACGCCGGAAGAAAAACCCGCAGTCTATCGCAAGGCCAACATCCTGCCCGATGTCGCGAAGATCAAAACTCCGTTGCTGATCCTGCACGGAGAAGAGGATCCCCAGGTGCCACCACAGGAGTCGCAGGAGTTAGTCGCCGCCCTGAAAGCAGCGGGCAAAACCTACGACTATCACACCTACCCGAATGAGGGCCACGGCTTCCAACAGCGTGACCATCGCGAAGATGCGGACAAGCGGGAACTCGCCTTCCTGAATAAATACCTGCAACCAACGCAGGGAGATCAATAACCGTTTGCAGTCGAGGCGCATGCTTCCCCTCACGGATCCATGCGCCTCGACTGCAGGAGAAAAACATGCCTGCTTCGCCGACAGTTAGAGCGGTACCTCGACACCTCATGCAACTCGTCCTACTGGCGTCCGTGTGGTTGCCCGCATTGCTATCCATGTCGCACGCCGTCGCTAGCCACGCTCAGCGCATCACGGTGAAATCCTCCGACTACGCGACCGTTGGCAATCCCACCTCTGCCATCGAGACGCCGGATGGCCGCTATGTCTTCGTCTCCGTTACGAACGTCGGCGCTCCCAACTTCACCGGTCCGGATGCCGCGGCCGGCAGCCGCAAGGAGGTTGTCTCGGGCATCCAGGTCTTTCGCGTTAGCGACCAGAAACTTACTCCGTCGGGTTTCATACGTACCGGAAGTGCGGGAGCCAATGGTATGGCTCTACTCCGAGGAGGACGGACGCTTGTCGTAGGCGTCGGCGACGAGGGTGTCGCGTTTCTGAACGTCCAGGACATCCTCAATGGCCACGCAACTCCAACCGTCGTCTCTCAGGGAGACAAGGCGGGCACGTTCGACATCGCTGCAACACCCGACGGCCGGTACATGTTCACAGCGAATGAATACAGTGTCCTCGACGGGCAACGCGGCAACGTTGGCGTCATCGCGACGGGCATCGACGAGCACGGCCTGGTTTCGAACCCCAAAGCCATTCGCCAAATTCCTCTCGGCAATGTGGTCCCAAGCCTTACCCTTTCGCATGACGGTCATCGCGTCTACGTTGCAACCGAGCTGGTACCCTCCACGAACGCATCCTCGATTGCAGGCGGAAACAACCCCCTACTTACCAAGACCGACTGCATTCAGAAGAAGGGTACCCCTGCGCGCGGCAACGGGTTCATCTCCGTCATCGACGCAGAGCTCGCAACGGAAGCTTCCCCGAGCCGCGACCCCATCGTGGCGCGTGTCGCAGCGGGCTGCTCGCCCGTGCGCCTCGCAGAAAGCGCAGACGCTTCGTCCCTCTTCGTGACCGCGCGCGGTGACAATGCTGTACTCCAATACAACGCAGCTATCCTCCCAACAGATCCCGAGCACTCCTTTGAGCGCGCCATTCCATCAGGAGGGGACGCACCTGTCGGGCTGCGCCTCTTCGACCGCGATCACCTGCTTGCCGTCGCCAACTCCAATCGCTTTGCGGACGCGCCTGGCAACCTCGCGATCTTCACCCTTGCGAATCCGGCTTCGCTGCTGCAGAAACTTCCCGCCGGGCTGTTCCCACGCAATATTGGCATTGCTGATTCCGATGGAGATCTCCTTCTCACCAACTACAGCTCACGCACCCTTTCGCTGATCCGCGTGCGAAGATCTGGCGCCTCGCTGCCGTGATGGCAGCAGTATGACCTCGCGATCAGGATTGTTGATGGACGAAGAACAAGTCTGCATCCATGTATCCGGCATTTTTGTGGGGAGTTGTTCTCCTGGCCTTGATGAGATATGACTGGGGGCGGGCAGGGCCGGCGTCCGCAGGCCACCGGCACGCTCTCAATGATTGACGACCGCAGCCGTTAGGTTGGGGCTCTTGGGGCGATCCGTGAGACGGATGTAACCTCGCACGCCGACCGCTGGATCGAAGCCCCACGGTGGATCACACAACGTGCAAAAGATGTCCCGGACAAAACGGAACGGACGTGTCGAGACTTGACAGGTTCGTCCAGTGACGGGCGACACATACAGCTCTGTAGCGCGCCGCCTATCAATAAGCATCAGTCGGTGTCGCACCACCGCTGCACGTGACCGTTGGAAGGAAATTAATCGGATGAGACGATTCAAAGATACAGGGCATTTATTCCGGTTCGCTTTCCTGTTCGTCGCCGCCTTTGCGGTGTTCCTTGTAATCCGCCACTTTGTTGTGCCCAAGTCCTTCGGAGAGTACGGCCACTATCGTGGCGCTGCCATAGCCGAGATCGCAGCCAAGCCTATCCACTATGCCGGCCACCAGACGTGCGAGACCTGTCACTCGGATATCCTCGACGCCAAGAAGACCGGCAAGCACGTCAACGTCAACTGCGAAGCCTGCCACGGGCCCTTGGCCAAGCACGCCGACGATCCCTCGATCACGCCTCCCAAGCTCGATACCGCGGTCCTCTGCATCCGCTGCCACGCGGCGAGCGCCGCCAAACCCAAAACCTTCCCGCAGATCGATGCCGAGCAGCATGCCGGCGGCGTTTCCTGCGAAACCTGCCACAAGCCGCATAACCCCGCACTCGCGGCTGGAGATGGCAAATGAATCTCAATCGCCGACATTTTCTCATCATGCTGCCCGCGGCAGCCATTGCATGGAAGCACGTGCTCGCCGGAACTCCCGCGGAGTCGCCTAACTATAAGATGACCGATCACTGGTGGGCCATGCTCATCGACATCCCCAAATGCATCGGCTGCGGCAACTGCGTTCGTGCCTGCGCGGAAGAGAACGATGTTCCTGAAGGGCACTTCCGCACCTGGGTCGAGCGCTACCATGTCACCGACTACGACATGGTGCATCCTGAGGTCATCTCACCCGACGGCGGCAAAGAAGGCTTCCCCGTCGTCGCCCAGGAGGACGCCGGCAAGTATTTCTTCGTCCCCAAGATGTGCAATCACTGCGCCGACTCGCCATGCACGCAGGTCTGTCCTGTGGGCGCCACGTTCGCCACTCCCGACGGCGTCGTTCTGGTGGACCAGACCTATTGCCTTGGCTGCGCTTACTGCGTGCAGGCCTGCCCTTACGGCTGCCGCTACATCCATCCGGAGAAGCGCGTCGCGGATAAATGCACCCTCTGCTATCACCGGATTACGAAGGGCCTGAAGACCGCCTGCGTGGAGAGCTGCCCAACCGGTGCGCGGCAGTTGTGCGACCTGAAGGATCCAAACGACCCCATCCACGCCTTCCTGAAGACTCACCATGTGCAGGTGCTGAAGCCGCAGATGGCTACCGGCGCAAAGGTCTTCTACAACGAGCTGGATGGCTCAGTGCGGTAGAAAATTTCACGACTGGCTGCGAACAGAAAAGTGGAGAGCCCTATGAACGGCGTTGAAGGCTACATGTATCCGAACGAAGTCAACCTCCTCTGGAGTGTGTTGATCGTTCTCTACCCCTACATCACGGGACTGGTCGCGGGCGCGTTCATCCTGGCGTCGCTGGTCCGCATCTTCAACGTCAAAGCCGTCGCGCCTACCTACCGGCTGGCACTGCTCACGGCGCTGGCTTTCCTCATCGTCGCGCCGCTGCCGCTGCAGTTGCACCTCGGCCATCCGGAACGCTCGCCTGAGATGTACTTCACTCCTCACGCTACCTCGGCGATGGCGATGTTCGGCTTCGTCTACCTCTGGTACCTGATGGCCGTCCTGGTGTTCGAGATCTGGCTCGACTACCGCCATGAGATCGTTCTGCTCGCGCAGTCCAGCGCCGGATGGAAGCGTCCGCTCTATCGCCTGATGACGCTGGGTTCGTACAACATCAGTCCGCATGCGCTGGAAATCGATCACAAGGTGGGCTGGATTGTCACCCTCATCGGCATCCCTTCCGCTTTCATCCTGCACGGGTACGTCGGGTTCATCTTCGGCTCCATCAAGGCCAATCCCTGGTGGAACTCGCCGCTGATGCCGGTGGTCTTCATCTTCTCGGCCATGGTGTCGGGCATTGCCGCGGTCATGCTGCTGTACATGGCCACCACCAAGTGGCGCAAGCTGCCCATCGACATGCCATGCGTCGACACCACCGCAATGTATCTCTTTTACATCTTCATCATCGACTTCAGCCTGGAGATGCTGGATCTGATCCATCGCATCTACGAGGCCGATGAGTCCTTCCGCAGCCTCAACTTCATGGTGCACACCAAGCTCTACTTCTCGCAGATCGTGCTTCAGCTTCTCATTGGCACGCTCACCCCGATCATCCTGCTGGGCATCGTTCAAGTCACGAAGTTGCCCGCGTATATTCGTCGGCGCATCTATGTCATCGTGGGATGCCTGGTCCAGATCGGCATCTTCTCCATGCGCTGGAACGTCGTCATTGGCGGCCAGTTGTTCTCGAAGAGCTTCCTCGGATACACGACCTATAAGATGGCGCTCATCTCGAGGGAAGGCCTGCTCGCAGCGGTTGTGCTCAGCATCCTCCCGCTGATCATTCTCGCCGCACTTGTGAGGCTATTGCCTCCCTGGCCGGATAAAGACCTCTCCTACATCGACGCCGGTTCGACGCCGGTAGCCTTGCGGCATTGATCGACCGGACTTTGCTGGCGGGACAATTACGATGGACCCTACTCCCGAAGACGTAACCCGTCTGATCGCACGTCTCAATGCGCTGGAAGAACGCGTCTTCTTGTTGGAGCATCCGTCTGAAGTTCCCGGCGGGTTCCCCACGCCCGCGCCGCTGGAAATCCCTACGCCGCACCACGTCGAATCCTCGCCGGTTGCGGATGCTGGAGCGACCTTCTCGGTCTTCGGCAAAGCCATGCTCGGCATAGCCGGAGCTTACCTGCTGCGTGCCGTCGCGGAGTCTGGCTCGTTCCCCAAGCTCGGCGTCGTTGCCCTTGCCATCGCCTATGCCGTCCTGTGGATGGTCTGGGCCGCGAGAGTTCCCGCCACGCAGAGGTTGGCCAGCACCACCTACGCCGCCACGTCCGCTTTAATTCTCGCTCCCATGCTCTGGGAACTCACGCTGCGCTTCAATATTCTGTCTCCCACTTCAGCCGCCTGCGCCCTTGGCGCATTTGTCCTCGCCGCCTACGCGCTCGCATGGAAGCGCAATCTCGTCTCCATCGTCTGGGTGGCTGTTCTCACCACGGCTCTCACCGCGATTGCGCTCCTCATCGCCACGCGCGCTATGCTGCCGTTCCTCGCGGTGCTGCTGCTGATGGCACTTCTCAGCGAGATCGCATCCAGCCGCAATCGCTGGATGAACGTTCGCCCCATCGTCGCCATCGCCGCCGACATTGCCGTCTGGGCGCTGCTTTATGTCTATTCCAATCCCGGCACCAGCCGCGCCGACTACGCCCGCCTCAGCGTTCCCGCCCTGGTCGTTCCCAGTCTCATCCTTCTCATCCTCTACGGAATCAGCGCCGCCCTTCGCACAACGCTGCTTCGCCAGCGCATCACGCTCTTCGAAGCCGCCCAGGTCCTCATCGCGTTCCTGCTGGCCGCCGGCGCCATGCTTCGCTTCGGGTCCGGCGAAGAGGCAAGTCTTTTTGCCGTCTTCTGCCTGCTGCTCGCGCCAGCCTGCTACGCTGCCGTGTTCTTGCGCTTCGACCCCATCTCCGCGTCCCGCAACCAACAGGTCTACGCCACCTGGGGATTGGTCCTCATACTCGCGGGCAGCTTTCTGTGCCTTCCTACGTTTTGGCTGTCGTCCTGCCTGGGCGCAGCCGCCATTGTGACGACTTTTCTCGACGTCCGGCGATCTCGCCCTGCGCTGGGATTCCATGGCCTCCTCTATCTGGTCGCGGCCGCTTCCGTTTCCGGCCTCTCGCAGTACGCAGCCCACGCCCTTGCCGGGGCCTTCCCCGAGCCGGCCGCGGGCATTGCCTGGATAGTCGCCGTCTCGGCGGTCGTCTGTTATGCAATCGGCGGCCAGCTCCAGGGTAACGACCGGATCCAGCGACTCTATCGGACGCTCTCCGCAGCCCTCGCCATCGGCGCTCTGGCTACGTTCCTGGTGTCTGCACTGGTCTGGCTCACTGGAGCGGTGATCACCCCGGGCGAATCCCTCGTCGCCGTGATCCGCACCTTCACCGCCTGCGCGCTCGCCCTGGCTCTCGCCTACTTCGGCCCACGCTGGCCGCGGGTCGAACTGGTTTGGGTCTCCTATGCAACTCTCGCTCTTGTTGCAGCAAAGCTACTCTTCGAAGATCTGCGCCAGGGCCATCCGAAGTTCATTGCCGCGTCCATCTTCCTTTACGCCGTAACTCTCATTGTCGTCCCCCGAATTTTGCGAAATTCGTCGGAACAACTTCCCGGGCCATCTCCAACGCACGAATGATCTCGCCTTCCACTGCAACCTGACCGGCCGGGCGACCCTACAACGTCGATGCTCCATCGTCTATTCATCGTGATGGGAGCTGCGACAGGACATGATTGTGTGCAGAGTAACTCTGCGGATGTATGGTTGAACCGGCGACTGATATGGAGTACGAGCCATGCACGAACTTTCCATCGCTTACAGCCTCGTTGAGCTCGCCAGCCAGACCGCGGCGGAGGCGGGCGCCACACGGGTGCGCGCCGTGTACCTTCGGCTGGGTGCTCTTTCGGGCGTCGATCGTGGAGCACTGGACTTTTGTTATGAAGTCGCGACGGAGGGAACCCTCCTGGCAGGCTCCACGCTGGTAGTGGAAGAACTGCCGGTAAGAGTCTACTGTCCGGCATGTGTCCAGGAGGTAGAACTGGCGAGCATCCAGTGTTTTCAATGCCCGCAATGCGGAGCCCCAAGCGGGGACATTCGCCAGGGGCGCGAGTTAGCGCTTGAATCAATTGAGGTAGATCTGCCGGAACAAGTGGAGGTGCCATGAACACACGCGTGCTGGAAATTCGCAAGGGGATTCTGAATAAAAACGACGAAATTGCGCGTGCGCTGCGCACCAGGCTGCATGAGGCGGGACTGCTGACGGTGAACCTGGTTTCGAGTCCGGGATCCGGAAAGACGGCCTTGTTGCAGCGTACGCTGCGGACCTTGCGCGAACAGGGCCGCAAGTCCGTGGCCCTGGTAGGAGACCTCGCCACCGACAATGATGCACGAAGGTTGGCAGAGACAGGAGTGCCGGTGAAGCAGATCAACACAGCGGGGCGCTGCCATCTGGAAGCACAGATGATCTCCGATCATCTGGACGGCTGGAACCTTTCTGGCGTCGAATATCTTTTCATCGAAAACGTCGGCAACCTGGTTTGTCCTTCCAGTTACGACCTGGGCGAGGACTTTCGGGTGGTGCTGCTATCGGTGACCGAAGGCGAGGACAAGCCTCTAAAGTATCCGGGCATCTTCAACTCGGCCGACATGGCAGTCATTACGAAAATCGATCTTGCTGGGCCGTGCGAGTTTGATCTGGTTGCTGCGATGGCGAATATCCAGGCGGTCCGACCGGGAATGCAAATCCTGACAACTTCGGCCAAGTCCGGTGAAGGAATGGAGACATGGATTCGCGCGCTTGCCGAAAAGCGGCAAGCGCGGAATGTCAATTCCGACGCAACTGGAACGGTGGGCCTCTCTTAAGTTGCGGCCAAATGGAAGCACCCGTGGAGTTGCGAGGCTTGCGCCGCTGCTGTTGGGTGCCCTTGTGATGTTTGTCACATACTATCGTGTCGTCTGAAGCCCAATATTCAACCGATATGTGTAGTTCGAGCGCCGGAAGGTCTTCGCTCTTCCGACGCCCGAATTGCAGCTACGAGCGGGGGAGTCATGGGACAGACGATTTGGCAATCGATGCAGCAGAAGGGCTACAGCCGAAGGGAGTTCCTTCAGTTCTGCAGCGCAGCCGCGGTGATCGCGGGGCTGGATAAGAGCAGCGTGGGCCAGGTCGTTTCGGCGTTTGAGACCAAGGCGCGGCCGGCGGTGGTATGGATGCACTTCCAGGAGTGCACGTGTTGTAGCGAAAGCTTCATACGGGCGTCGCACCCGACGGTGGCGGATGTGCTGTTCGATGTGATCTCGCTGAACTATACCGAGACGCTGATGGCGGCGTCGGGGTTCCAGGCGGAAAAGAGCCTGAGCGACACGATCCGCGACAACAAGGGCAAGTACATTGTGCTGGTGGAGGGGTCGGTACCGACGGCCGAGGACGGCGTGTACTGCATGATCGGCGGAAAGACGGCGGAGTCGATTCTGCAGACGGTGGCAGCGGATGCGGCAGCGGTGATTGCGTGGGGTAACTGCGCGTCGAACGGCTGCGTGCAGGCGGCGAAGCCGAATCCAACTCATGCGACGCCGATTCACAAGCTGATTGATAAGCCGGTCATCAACGTGCCGGGATGTCCGCCAATTGCCGATGTAATGATGGGCGTGGTGACGCATCTGTTGGTACTCGGTGCGGTGCCCGAATTGGATAACCAGGGGCGACCGAAGGAGTTCTATGGGCGGCGGGTGCATGACACCTGCTATCGGCGGCCGAACTACGATGCTGGCCTGTTCGTGGAAGCGTGGGATGACGAGAACGCGCGCAAAGGATATTGCCTGTACAAGATGGGCTGCCGCGGACCGGTAACGTATAACGCCTGCTCGGTGGTGAAGTGGAACGAGGGGACGAGTTATCCGATCCAGTCGGGACACGGGTGCCTTGGGTGCGGCGAGGCGGGATTCTGGGATAACGGGCCGTTCTATCAGCATCTCTCGTCGTTCCCGGGCTTCGGCATTGAGAGTACGGCAGACACGATCGGCGTGACAGCCGGCCTCGTGACGCTGGCAGGCGTGGGGGCCCATGCGGTACTGACCAACGTTCGCAAGCAGAGTGTGATCAGAGATGAGCACAAAGACGATCAGACGGAATAGTGAGGCATCATGGCACGCATAGTTGTTGATCCAATCACTCGAATTGAAGGCCATCTGCGAATCGAGGCGGTGGTAGAGAACGGTGTGATCACCGATGCCTTCAGCGCCGGCACAATGGTGCGCGGGCTGGAGAAGATCCTGATCGGGCGCGATCCGCGCGATGCGTGGGCATTTTGCGAACGGGTGTGCGGCGTTTGTACGACGGTGCATGCGCTGGCCAGCGTGCGGGCGGTGGAGGATGCGGTAGGGATCAGCGTGCCTCCGACGGCCGAGCTGATTCGTAACATCATGCTGACGACGCAGTATATCCAGGACCACGTCGTGCACTTCTACCATCTGCAGGCGCTGGACTGGGTGGATGTGGTGAATGCGCTGAAGGCCGATCCGAAGAAGACGGCGGAGCTGGCACAGTCGTTCTCGTCGTGGCCGAAAAATACGCCGGCCTACTTTGCCGAGGTGCAGGACAAGGTGAAGAAGCTCGCTGCAAGCGGGTTGGGAATTTTCGCCAACGGGTACTGGGGGCATCCGGCGTACAAGCTGCCGCCGGAGGCGAACCTGCTCGCGGTGGCGCACTACCTGGACGCGCTGAGCTGGCAGAAGGAGATTGTTAAGATCCATGCCGTGTTCGGGGGAAAGAATCCGCATCCGAATTACCTTGTCGGTGGCGTTCCTTGCTCCATTGATGTGAATGAAGTTGCCGCAATTAATTCTGATCGGCTGAACCTGGTGGCAGGGCTGATTGCGCAAGCGGATGAGTTTATCAACCAGGTGTACATTCCGGATGTGCTGGCGATTGCTTCGTTCTACAAGGACTGGACGAAGTATGGCGGCGGCCTGTCGAACTACCTCTGCTATGGGGAGTTTCCGACCAAGGGATATGGTGATCCGGAGTCGTTCAAGTTTCCGCGCGGCGTAGTGCTGGGACGCGACTTGAGCACGGTGCATCCGGTGAATCCGCGCGATAGCCAGGAGATCAAGGAATACATTTCGTCCTCCTGGTACAGCTATCCTGGCGGCGATAAGGTCGGGCTGCATCCGTGGAGTGGAGAGACGGACCTGAAGTATACGGGGCCGAAGCCTCCCTTTGAGACCCTTGCGGGATACGAGAAATACTCCTTCCTGAAGACGCCGCGGTGGAAGGACCACGCCATGGAAGTGGGTCCGCTCAGTCGGCTGATTGTTGGCTATGCAGCGGGACGCAGCGATATTAAGGAGATCGTTGGATCGACGCTGGGTAAGTTGAACGTGCCAGTGGATGCGCTGTTCTCTACGCTCGGGCGGATTGCTGCGCGCGCCCTGGATGCGGAGTTGGCGCTCGGCTATCTGAAGGAGTTCTTTGCCGAGCTGATGGAGCGGGTGAAGGCGAACGATGTCGCGACGTTTAGCGGAGAGCGTTGGGAGCCGAAGAGCTGGCCTAAAGATTGCGAGGGGGTGGGGCTGGTGGAGGCACCACGCGGCGCGCTTGCGCATTGGATCAAGATTCACGACGGCGCGATTGAGAACTACCAGCTGGTTGTGCCGACCACGTGGAATGGTTCACCGCGGGATGCAGCCGGGCAGCGGTCGTCCTTTGAGCAGGCGCTGATCGGCAACCCGGTGGCAAACATTGAAGAGCCTCTCGAGATTCTGCGAACGATCCATTCCTTTGACCCATGCATGGCGTGTGCCGTGCATTTGTACGACCCACAGGGCCGTCACCTTCACCGCGTTTCCTTTGAGTGATCGATATGAGTACTCCAGTAATTGGCGCAGGTAGCGTGAAACCGGCGGCGGACGAGCGGCCGGCAGACTATAAGCGGATCTACGTCTGGCAGTTTCCGGTGCGTCTGTTCCATTGGGTGGCCGCAATCTCGATCTTCCTGCTGTGTGCGACCGGATTTTTGATTGGACATCCGCTGCATGCGTTTTATGCGCAACAGGCGTACCAGCAGTATTGGTTTGGGTGGGTGCGGTTCGTTCACTTTGCTAGCGCGTTTGCCGTGGTGGCGGTGTCGGGTGTGCGGTTGTATTGGGCGTTTGCGGGAAATCGGTACTCCACCTGGAGGAATTTCCTTCCTCTCACGCGAGGGCAGTTGCTGAGCATGTGGGAACTGATCAACGTCGAGGTGCTGCAGATCAGGAAAACGGGAAGGTATCACGTTGGCCACAACATTCTGGCCGCGACGTCCTACTTCTTCCTGCTGCTGGCGTTTTTCTTTCAGACCGTTACAGGTTTCGCGTTGTACTCGAGTATGAGTAGCCTGCGGATAACCCACATCTTTGACTGGATCGTACCGCTGTTCGGCGGCGATGCGAATGTGCGCTTCTGGCATCATGCCTTTCTGTGGATCTTTGTGCTGTTCATCATCGTGCATGTGTACCTGGTGTTTTACGACGATTATGTTGAGGGCGGCGGCGAGATGTCTGCCATGGTGAGCGGTTGGAAGTTCAAGCGGGATGAACGTGAGAAATAACGCACACAAA
>JBEKFF010000020.1:0-26038 GCA_050013455.1 Acidobacteriaceae bacterium
TCACAAACGGTGTGCGCTCCTTTTCGGCAGGATGCAGGCGGTTCCATCGCTCGGTGCTCAGGCAGTCGCGGCGCAGCTCGTTGTAGCTGGTCACGCTCCACACATCGGCGGCGACGTTGTACTTCTCGGCGAGAATCTGCTGCGCCCGCAGCACCTCGTTCAGAATGGGGCCGCTGCCGAATAACTGCGCCTTGGCCGGGCCATTCTCCGCCGCCTTGAACTTATAGATTCCGCGCAGAATGCCTTCGCGAACTCCTTCGCCTTCGGGGATCGCTGGCATGGCGTAATCCTCGTTGTACATGGTGATGTAGTAGAAGGCATCTTCGCCATCTTCGTACATTCGGCGTAGACCATCCTGGATGATCACGGCCATCTCATACACGTACGCTGGGTCATAGGTGAGGCACGTCGGAATCGTCCCGGACAGGATTGGCGAGTGGCCGTCTTGATGCTGCAATCCTTCGCCGAGCATCGTCGTGCGCCCAGCCGTGCCGCCCATCAGGAAGCCCTTGCCGCGCGAGTCCGCGAAAGCCCACGCCATGTCTCCAATGCGCTGAAACCCAAACATCGAGTAGTACATATAAAACGGCACCATCGGGATGTGGTAGTTCGCATACGACGTTCCAGCCGCGGTAAAGCTGGCCATCGCGCCAGCCTCGGTGATGCCCTCCTCGAGAATCTGTCCGCCCTTTTCCTCGCGGTAGCTCAGCAGCATGTCGGAGTCGTGCGGCGTGTACTTCTGTCCCTCGTGCGCGTAGATACCAACTTGCTTGATCACTGATTCGAGCCCAAACGTGCGGCCTTCGTCGGGAACAATCGGCACAATCAGCTTGCCGATTTTCGGCTCTTTGAGCAGGCCACGCAGCATGCCGACGAAGCCCAGTGTCGTCGAAACCGAGCGCCCGCGCGAGCCGTCCAGCCACTCCTTGAAGAACTCAATCTTTGGCGCGACGAAGGTCGGCTCCGGCACCTCGCGAACCGGCAGATAGCCGCCCAGCTCCTGCCGTCGCGCCTGCATGTACTGAATTGCAGGATCGTCCGGCTCCGGCCGATAGAACGCCGCATCCTTCACGGAACTCTCAGGCAGTGGAATATCGAACGTCTCCACAAACAATTTCAGCGACTCATCACTCAGCTTCTTCTCCGAGTGGGTTGCATTTCGCGCCTGCGCCGAGCCCAGTCCATAGCCCTTGACCGTCATCGCGAGGATCACGGTTGGTCCGCCCTTGTGTTCCAGCGCCCGCTTGTAGGCGTTATAGATTTTTGCTGGATCGTGACCACCGCGATGCAGCCGGATCAAGTGGTCGTCGGTATAGTCTTTCACCAACTCCAGCAGTTCCGGATACTTGCCGAAGAAATGCTCGCGCAGATACGCACCGCCCTTGGCCTTGTATGCCTGGAAGTCGCCATCGACGCACTCTTCCATGCGCTTCAACAGCAGTCCCTGGTGGTCGCGCGCAAACAGTTCGTCCCAGTCAGCGCCCCAGATCACCTTGCTCACATTCCAGCCTGCGCCGAGGAACGTGCTCTCTAGCTCGTCGATGATGCGCTTGTTGCCGCGCACCGGGCCGTCGAGCCTTTGCAGATTGCAGTTGACGACAAAAATGAGGTTGTCGAGATGCTCGCGCGAACCCAGCGAGATCGCGCCCAGCGTGTCGACCTCATCGGTCTCGCCGTCGCCCACAAACGCCCACACCTTGCGGTCGGTCTTCTCGATCAGGCCACGGTTCTCGAGGTACTTCATAAACCGCGCCTGGTAGACGGCATTCAGCGGCCCAATGCCCATGGACACCGTCGGAAACTGCCAGAAGTCTTTCATCAGCCAGGGGTGCGGATAGCTCGACAGCCCTGGCTCGCCGCGCAATTCGTGGCGGAAGTTCTTCAGCCGCGCGTCATCAAAACGGCCCTCAAGATAGGCGCGCGCATAGACGCCCGGCGAAGCGTGTCCCTGGAAGTAGATGAAGTCGCCCGGCTGGTTGCCCTTCGTGCTCGGATACTTGGCATGGAAAAAGTGATTGAACCCAACCTCAAGCAAAGTCGCGAGCGACGAGTACGTCGAGATGTGTCCGCCAATGCCCGCGTCCTTCTTGTTCTGGCGATGCACCATCGCCATCGCGTTCCAGCGAATCAGCGCCTCCACGCGCCGTTCGAGCTTGCGGTCGCCGGGGTAGGGAACTTCGTCGTACTTCGGAATCGTGTTGCAGAACGGCGTCGTAATCGTGCCGGTAGCCGGCACGCCAGCTTCGCGCGCACGCGTACGCAACGCCGACAGCACCGCCGCGCCCTGTTCCCAGTCGTGCGCAACGACGTCGTCGAATGCTTCAATCCACTCGGCCACCTCGGCCGACAAATCATGCTTGGTCGCTTCATCCACCTGAGTTGCCATCGTCCTTCTCCCTCAGAGACCCGGCGTCCGCCGAAAGATCTCCACTTCTACAATAATTTGCCGGACCCTTCTGTGCCCAGCGTCCTGCCTGTGTTTACGTCGAATAATCCGCATTAATGCTGACGTACTCATGCGTCAGGTCGCAGGTAATAAAGCGCGCCCGCCCTGGCCCGCGCCCCATCTGGATCGCGATGGTGTACGCCCGCTGGCTCATCGCCGCATGGGTCGCGGCTTCGTCGAAACTCTCGGCGCGGACGCCAAACTCAAACACCGGCAGTCCGCCAATTGCGATCTGCACCTGCCCCGGATCGAACGCCACGCCTGCGCGTCCGGCGGCCGCGAGCAGTCGTCCCCAGTTGGGATCGGCGCTCGACCACGCCGTCTTGCATAGCGGAGATGTTGCAATGGTTTTGGCAATCGCCAACGCATCCTCGTTGTTCGTCGCGCCAGAAATCTCCAGCGTCACCACGTGCGTCACGCCCTCGCCGTCGTCGACGATCTTGTACGCCAGCGCATCGCAAACCCCCTGCAGCGCGGCCTCAAACGCCGGAACCGCATCGCCCTCCGCCGCCACACCGCTCTTGCCGCTGGCCAGCAACAGTACCGTGTCATTGGTCGACATATCGCCGTCAATCGAGATGCAGTCGAAGCTCGTCTTCACCGCCGCCGCCAACATCGCCGTAAGGTGTGCCGAGCAGGCCGCGAGGTCCGTAAAGAGATAGACCAGCATCGTCGCGTGAGGCACCAGCTGCGGTCCAATCATTCCGGCGCCCTTCGCGCAGCCAAACAGGTTCACTGTCTTGCCGTCAATCGTGAAGGTCTCTTGCGCCACCTTCAGCTTGGTATCAGTGGTCAAAATCGCGGTTGCGAACGCCTCCGCGCTCTCTGTCCCGCTGCCCAGCGCGGCCTTCGCAATGGGCACTGCCGCGACCAGTTTTTCCACTGGCAGCGGCACGCCAATGATTCCTGTGGACGACGGAAAGATCTCGTCGAACACGCACCCAAACGCGTCCGCCACGGCCACGCAGCTCTTGTGGCAGGCCTCGATCCCGGGCTCGCCCGTCGCGCAGTTGGCGTTGCCGGCGTTCACGATTACGGCCGAAACCTTGCCGCCTGTGGCCGCCAGATGCCTGCGCCCCACCGTAATAGGCGCCGCCACCACCTGGTTGCTGGTGTACATTACGCCGGCCTCGGCGGGGCTGTCGCAGGCGGCCAGTGCAAGGTCCGGCTTGCCGCTGGCTTTGATGCCGGCTCGCACGGCGGACCAGCGAAATCCGAGTGGAAGTGGTAGCGAAATGGAGGAGGGGACGGAGTCGTTCACAGTGATCACTCTACCAAGCCCGGCGTATACTCGAGCGGTAAGAGTGGGATGCGTGCGCGAGGAGATTCGATTCGCGCCCCCCAGCGGGAGACACATACGATGAGCACCAACGGTAACGGACATTCCAACGGCAACGGCCATTCCAACGGCGACTACAGCGTCCCCACCCCCCGCGCGGACTGGATCGTCAAGCGTAAGGAAGAGGCGGCGCGTACCGGCGATTGGAACATGAGCCAGATGCACTTCGCCCGCCTCGGCAAGATCACCGAAGAGATGGCGTTTGTCGCGCACAAGGAGAAGCTCTCTCCCGAGCTCATCCGCTCCGAGATCGCCAAGGGCACGATGATCATTCCGGCCAACATCAACCACCCTGAGCTCGAGCCCATGGCGATCGGCGTGGAATCGCTATGCAAGATCAACGCCAACATTGGCAACTCCGCACTCTCGTCCAACATCGACGAAGAGTTGCGCAAATTGCATACCGCCGTGCATTTCGGCGCAGACACCGTCATGGACCTCTCGACCGGCGGAGATATCCCGACGATTCGCGAAGCCATCCTTCGCCACTCGCCTGTGCCCATCGGCACCGTTCCGCTGTACGAGGCGCTGGCACGCGTGAAGCGCGTCGAAGACCTCAATATCGACGTCTACCTCGAGGTTATCGAAGAGCAGGCACAGCAGGGCGTCGACTACTTCACCATCCACGCCGGCGTGCTCATTCAGTACGTCCCGCTTGTCTCGAAGCGCATCACCGGGATCGTCTCCCGTGGCGGCGCCATCCTCGCCCAGTGGATGACCGCGCACCACAAGCAGAACTTCCTCTACGAAAACTTCGATCGCATCACCAAGCTGATGGCCAAGTACGACGTCAGCTACTCGCTTGGCGACGGGCTGCGGCCTGGGTCGGTTGCGGACGCCAGCGACGAGGCGCAGTTTGCTGAGCTGAAGACGCTGGGGGAGTTGACGCGGCAGGCGTGGAAGGACGATGTCCAGGTCATGATCGAAGGCCCTGGGCACGTGCCGATGGACAAGATCAAGGAGCAGGTCGACAAGGAAGTCGAGCTTTGCGACGGCGCCCCGTTCTACGTGCTCGGCCCCTTGGTCACCGACATCGCCCCTGGCTACGATCACATCACCTCCGCCATCGGTGCGGCCATGATCGGCTGGCACGGCGCGGCGATGCTCTGCTACGTCACGCCTAAGGAACACCTCGGGCTGCCGAACGAGAAGGACGTGAAGGACGGCATCATCGCTTACAAGATCGCCGCCCACGCTGCGGATATTGCTCGGCATCGGCCTGGCGCCCGCGATCGCGACGACGCCATCTCGTACGCGCGCTACACCTTCGATTGGGATAAGCAGTTTGCGCTCTCGCTAGACCCCGACACCGCCCGGTCCATGCACGACGAGACCCTTCCCGACGACTATTACAAGGAGTCGGCGTTCTGCTCCATGTGCGGCCCGAAGTTCTGCTCCATGAACTGGTCCAGCAAGGTCGACAAGTTCAACGAAGAAGTCCACGGCCTCAAGAAGCCGGACCTCACGCAGATTGTCACCGAGCAAATGGCGCTCCGCAGCTAAACTCCGTAAGAAGCAAAAGGGTGAGGCCGAGGCCTCACCCTTTTGCTTGCTTAGAAACCTTAGCCGCGCACGTAATGGAACAGCAGCTCCTGCTCGCTCGCCACGGGAATCCCATTGCGCGTGGCTGGCTGAAACGTCCATTGTTGAATGGTCGCCAGTACGGTCTGATCGACGCCATGTCCAAGGCCGCGCATCATCGTGTATTTCGCGATCCTGCCATCCTTGTCGATCACCACATCCACAATCACGTCGCCGCTCGTGCCCGACGGCAGCTGCGACAGGTCCGGCCTCGGCGAAGGATGCGCCACCACCAGCGCCACGGTCGTGTCGCCATCGCCCAACGCGTCCACGCCCGACGATGCATTCGGGCTGGAGGTAGTCGCCGTAGCCGCCGTTGTAACCTCAGGTTGCACTGGCGTCGGAGCGGGAACGCTCGGAGACGGAACTGACTTCCGCGGCGGCGCCGTCTGCGACTGCAGCTCGGCTGCCGGCGCGCTCATGCCCGGCGCATAGGTCAGCGACAACAGATGTCCGGTAGCATCGCCCGGCCGCTCGGGCGGCGCGAGTTGCGGCGATCGCACATACAGCAACGCACCCAGAACGAACACGTGCACCGCGATGGACGCCGCAGTCCATCGCCGCAACGTGGGAGATCCGCTCACCAGCGGACCTCCCGGTTGCCGTGCCGACTTGTTCGCGCTCGCGCCCATACGGCTCCTCTACACCCAGCATACTTCCTGTAGGACTAGCCGCGCAGCTACTTTGTAAGCGATTTTGCCGCTTATTTATACACTACTTTGCCGCATTCTCCAGGATCGTCGCAGAGCGATTCAGCGCCGCCGCCAGGGCATCCAACTGCCCCTGGGTACGCGCAGCGTCGTCCGCTTCAATGCCCTCGCTCACCCCGGGAATCACCACGGCGGCATAGCCGGTGTACTCGCCCGGGGCGTAAATCGTGTGCTTGTACCACGAACGCCGCGGCAGACCGGCATCGTTGAGCAGCGCGCTCTCCGCGTCGCGCAGCGCGGCGTTCAGCTTTGTCTCGTTCGCGCCTGCCATCGCCGCAGACTGCAACCCGTAGACCTTCTGACCGGCCGCCTCAAAGCGCTGCGCAGCAGCGCTCGCCGCGCTGAAGTCGACCTTCAACTTCGCGGCCGTCGCCCGCGCCTGCGCATCCGTCACGTACCCCACCACGTCCTTGCCATACAGTCGATAGTCGTACGGCAGCACATCCGCGTCGGCCATATGTAGAATTTCCAGGCCGAAGACCCGTGCCTGCTGTTGCTCGTAGACGAACGTCGGGTCCGCAAACTTCACAAACCAGTTGTAGTTATCAAAGACCGAGTGGTAGACCCCATACGGCCCCTCCGAACCAATGTCGGTCGAGGGCACGCCGAGGTGCTGGATAAATGGCGTGTAATCCGATCCTGACCCCAGGTTTCCGACGGTCACCACACCGCTTGCCGCAGCATTCGGGCTCATCGTCCCTCCTCTGCGCCGTGGGCTCGCCTGCTGCGTCGCCTGCCACTGTTCATACACCGTTCCACCCTTCGGGCTCGGCACCTGCCGCGTTACGTCGCGCACAAACTCCTTCAGCGACGGCACTGCCGAAGCATCGAAGTCTGGCCCCGCCACGCCCACGTCGGTATTGAAGTAAGCGACCGCGTGCACCAGTTCCTTGGCATGCATCTCGGCCCACTCGGTCGAGCCCATCAGGCCCTCCTCCTCGGCGTCCCATGAGCAGACCACGATCCGCCGCTTCGGCTTCCATCCCTGCTTCAGCAACGCGCCGAGCCCGTGCACCGCCTCCAGCATCGCGGCAGTTCCACTGTTGGGATCGACCGCGCCATACACCCACGCGTCGCGATGATTGCCGGCGACCACCCAGTCATCCTTCTGGTCCGGATCGGTGCCGTCGATGGTTCCCACCACGTCCCAGATCGTACGCAGCTGGTAATCCTGGACCAGGTGCATATGCACCTTCACCGCGCCCGTTCCGCCCAGGTGATAGGTGAAGGGAAGACCGCCTTGCCAGTCGCGCGGCGAATCCGGCCCATCGAGCGCCTCGAGAATTGGCGCCGCATCGTGATACGAAATGGGGTTCGATGGAATCGACGGCTGGTTCATCTTCGCCGGATCGGTAATACGCGCGGAGTCGGGCAAGTCCGGCGTCGACGCCACACCCGGCGTCTCCGGATCGCCCGGATACAGCGGGAGGAACTGTACGCTGCCGCGCTGTACTCCCGTCTCGGGACGGTACGGCCCGCGCGGGTACATATCACCCTTTACGTAACCGTCATCGCCCGGATCCGAATAGATCAGCACGCCTGCCGCGCCGTACTGCTGGGCTATATAGACCTTGACGCCGCGGAAGTTTCCGCCATAGCGCACCAGCACGATCTTTCCCTTGACGCTGATGCCCAGCGAAGCCAGCTTCTTGAAATCCTCCAATGTCCCGAAGTCGGCATATACGACATCGGCCGTTACGTCACCAGAAGGCGACGAGCCGTTGAACGCAGGCAGGATGCGCGGATCATTTTGAAACGGATCGCCACCATACGCCTTTGGATCGACCTGCTCGGGCGTCGGTCCCGACATCAGCTTCTTCCCGTTAGCGTCGAACGCCTCAATCTCAATCGTGACCGGCTTGTTCAGCCAGACGCGGAACGGCTGGATCTCGGTATGCAGCCCCGCCGCCCGAAACTTCTCGGCCACATACAGTGCTGTCTGGTGGTCCTCCGGCGAGCTTGCCCAGTGCGGCGCTGCCGTCAGGGTCTTCAGTTCCTCGCCCGCCAGCTTCGCACTCGGGATCTCCATGAACGCATGGTCCCACTTGGCTTGCTGCGAAAAATCCTCATAGCCGAACACATGGCTAGCCGGCGCTTGAGCACGCACAGTACTTTGGAACGCGAAAATTGAAGCGAATAACGAAACGGCACGGGCTGTCGATCGACGCATCAGAACAAACTCCTATGGATTTGTTAGGAGTGTACGCGATGATCCCAGCCTTGGCCGAGTCGAACTTAAACGGGCTGTGTGCAGAACTTGCAGCGAGTGGCAGCCACCGGGATGTCCCCAAGGCACTGCGGGCAGGCCTTCATGGCTGGCGGTTCGGCCGCAGGAGGGTTGAATTTCTTGAGCAGATACTGCGTCGGCAGCACCAGGAAGAAGTACACCACGGCAGCAATCAGAGCGAAGTTGATGATCGCGGTGAGAAACGTCCCGTACTTGATCTCGCCGCCGTGAAGATGTCCCACCAGGTAGTCGAAGTTCGGCTTGCCAATCACCGCGCCAAGCAGTGGATTGATGATGTTCGCGGTAAGTGCGGTGATAATTGCAGTGAATGCTGCGCCGATGATGACAGCTACCGCCAAATCCATCACATTGCCGCGCAGGACGAAATCGCGAAATCCCTTTAGCATGGACCCTCCAGTGTATTGAAAACTATGGACTTGAATTGTCGGCTGAGTCTATCCAGCCCATGCACCGCATGATAACCCGTCTCTCGCCGATAAATCAGGACCGCAGTATCCTTGAACTATGAGCTCGACTGCTATCCGCGTCCGTCTGCTTGCCTTTGGCGCCCTCAAAACGATCATCCCTGCCGGCGCAGACTGGCGCGATCTCACTTCCGGCGCTTCGGTTGCCGATCTTCTGGCACTCCTCTGCCGCGAGGGCCTCACGAACGCAGGCGCGCTTCAATCCGCCGCCATTGCCGTCAATCAGCAGTACAGCCCGCGCAGCTGCATCCTCCAGGATGGCGATGAGGTCGCAATTCTCCCTCCCGTGAGCGGAGGCCTCGACGCGGCGGTGCCGTCCACGCCGCTGATCGCTCTCGTCCGCGAACCCATTGACGCCGCCGCCATCGAGCGCGCAATTAAGTCAGGAGCCGACGGAGCTGTCTGCGTCTTCGACGGCATCGTTCGCGACAATACCCGCGGCCGCCAGACCCTGCACCTCGACTACGAAGCCTACGAGCAGATGGCCCTGCAGCAGCTGCATCTCCTCCGATCCGAGGCCATCGAGCACTTCGGCGTCCGTGACGTCGCGATCGTCCATCGCCTCGGCCGCCTGACCGTCGGCGAAACCAGCGTTTTCATCGCCGTCGCCTCCGCTCATCGCGGCGCGGCATTCGACGCCTGCCGTTGGGTCATCGATACCCTCAAAAAAACGGTTCCCATCTGGAAGAAGGAGCAATTTGCCGACGGCGCCGCGTGGGCCGATGGCGAGCCCTTCCCCGATGACCTCGCCGGCCCTGCGCGATGAGCAGCGCTCTTCGCTGCTCTCCGCTAGCCCTCCTTACCTTCGCGCTCACCCTTACAGCTCAGCAGCCCGCGACGCTCCAACTCAACTCCCGCCTGCTTACCCTCGCCCTCAACGTCACCGACGACCGCGGCGCACCCGTACCCAACCTCACCGCCGCCGACTTCGAGCTCACCGAAGACGATCGCCCCCAGCGCATTGCTTTCTTCGATCACGCGTCCACCAGCCCGCTCGACATCGTCCTGGCCATCGACGCAAGCGAAAGCGTCGCCCCCTACCGGCACCTCGAGCGTGCCGCCGCCCGCACGTTCCTCCACTCACTCCAGGATCAGCACGATCGCATAGCCCTCGTTGCCTTCTCCGATGCCGTCGCCGAACTCGCCCCCTTCACCAGCAATCGCCGCCGCATCGACGCCGCGCTCGGTCACATACATCACGGCCACGCCACCGCGCTCTACGACGCCGTCTCCTTCGCCAGCCAGCGCTTCACCGACGCGGAGTCGGCACCCAACACGCGCCGCGTCATCGTCCTGATTACCGACGGAGAAAACACCACCCATCACGGCTCCTACGACTCCGCGCTTGAGGGCGCGCAGCGCGCTGGCGCGACGGTCTACTCGCTCATCTTGATCCCTGTCACGGCTGACGCCGGCCGCGACACCGGTGGCGAACACGCCCTGATGCAGCTCGCAGCCGACACCGGCGGTAAATCCTACTCCATCGCTCAGCAGACCGATCTCGCCCGCGCGCTTGAGCACGTGTCCGATGATCTGCGCACCCAGTACGTCCTTGGCTATTACCCGACAGCGATGACCGCAAGATCTCCCATCCGACACATCCATCTGCAGCTCACGAACGCTGCACTCGGAGCCCGAACCACTCTGCGCTATCGCACCTCGTACTACGCTTCTGCTCAGCCCTGAGACTTCCGGCAATCGCTCGCCGTACAATCTATTCATGGCGACAAAGAAGCGTCACAAAGGGCCGCCTGCCGGCGAAACCGGGCAGGAAGCGCTCTACCTCAAATCTCTCAGCGACCGCCAGGTCCCTGTCACCATCAAGCTGCGCGACGGCGAGACGGTCAGCGGCTGGGTCGAATACTTCGACGACATGATGCTGCGCCTCACCCGCGAAGGCAAGCCAAATCTGTTTATCTACAAGGCACAGATTCGCACCATCACCGAAGGTGGCGCCGCCGGTCTGCGCCGCACGGTCCGGCGTGACGACGGCGCGGGCCTCTAGCATGGCCGAGCTTCTTCCCGCCGCGGAATCCATCGCACGCGAGGCCGGCGCCCTTCTGCGCGACTTCTATCATCGCGGCGTGCGCACCGAGTACAAAGGCGATGTCGACCTCGTCACCGAAGCCGACCGCGCCAGCGAAGCCTTGATCGGCGCCCGCCTCCGTGCCGCATTTCCAGACCACGGCATCTACGGCGAAGAGGGAACTCGTGAAGGCCTCGACGGCGAGTTTCGTTGGTACGTCGATCCACTGGACGGCACCACCAACTTCGCCCACGCGTTTCCCGCATTCTGCGTCGTGCTCGGCTGCGAGCGGCGGGCTGCCGGCACTCCCGCGGACCAGGACGGCGAGATGCTTGCCGGCGTCATCTACGATCCTTTGCGCGACGAGATGTTTTCCGCGGCCCTCGGCGAAGGCGCCACGCTCAACGGCGAGCCCATCCACGTCTCCCGCGCCCATTCGCTCGACGAGTCGCTCATCGCCACCGGCTTTCCCAGCAAGAAGCGCCACAACAGCCCCAACGTCCACTTCTACCAGGAGTTCACGCTGCGCTCGCACGGCGTTCGTCGCGCCGGCTCGGCCGCTCTCGACCTCGCCTACGTCGCCTGCGGCCGTCTCGACGGCTACTGGGAGTTCGGGCTCAATCCCTGGGACACCTCCGCCGGCTATCTCCTCATCGAGGAGGCTGGCGGCCGCATCACGCACTTCGACGGCAGCAAGTTCACCCTCGACAGCCGCGAAATCCTCGCCTCCAACGGCCTCATTCACCCGGCGATGGAACATCTTTTTGCCGACATGTTCGCCGGGCGCAACCTCGACCCCATCCTCACGCCTGCAGAGTTTGCCGCGCGCCGCGCCGCCGAAGGACGTTAGCCCATTCCAAGGCGATCCAGGCCTTGGGCCGATTACCGTAAATTTACGGTCGTTCTTCGGACCTTTTCGGCTTTGTTGCTAAAATGAGTAAACTACTTGTGAAGTTTTAAGTTCAAGCAGTATCAAGGAGAAATTGAGATGGCGTATGTAATTGCGGAACCCTGTATTGGCACCAAGGATCGGGCGTGTGTGGACGCTTGTCCGGTAGATTGTATTCACCCCAAGGCTGACGAGGACGGTGCCGAAACCGACGATCAGCTCTTCATCGATCCTGTCGAGTGCATTGATTGTGGCGCGTGTGTTCCCGTCTGCCCGGTCTCCGCGATCTTCGGCAGCGACGACCTGCCCGAGAAATGGGAAAGCTTCCGCGAAAAGAACGCAACCCACTTCGGCCGCTAAACCAATCTCTCCCGCTACTGATTCTTCACGCGAGCGCGCAGCCGTAGCTGCGCGCTTAGCATTTAAGCCGCGCGCTTGAGCTTTCGCGTACCCTGATCTTCGGAGCCGCCCCATGAAGACGCTAGCCGACCCCGAAGACGTCGCCGAGATCCGCACCCGCTTCCTCAGCCTCATGCCCTCTGACGTCCGCCAGTGGGGCATCATGACCGTCAACCAGATGGTCTGCCACGTCCGCGAGGCCTACGTCTACGCTCTCGCCGACACTCCCGTCGACTTCATCCGTCTCCCCTATCCTCCAAAAGTGGTCAAGCAGTTCGCACTCAAACTGCCCACACCCTGGCCCCACTCCACCACCACCATCCCGCAGCTCAAACTCGACGCCCCCGGCATGGCCTGCACCACCTTCGAGCAGGACCGCGACACCCTCCTCGCGGCCTTCGACAGCTTCTGCGCCCTCGTCAATCACACTCGCGACCACCCCTTCTTCGGCTCCATGCACCACGCCGACTGGATGCGCTGGGGCTATCTCCACGCCGACCACCACCTCCGCCAGTTCAACCGCTAGGCCGGTCTTCTCTACGCTCTACTCTCTATCCTCTACACTCTGTTCTTATGCCTGAAGGCCGCCAAATCCAACATCACGGCGAGGCCATCGTCCTCCGCACTTGGCCCTTCCACGAGGCCGACCTGCTGGTCTCGCTCTTCACCCGCGACCAGGGCAAGGTGAAGGGCGTAGCCCGCCATGCATTGAAAAGCCGGCGCAGATTCGGTGGCGCGTTAGAACCCGCCACGCAGGTTCGCGCCCACTACACCGAGCGCCCCAAACAGGACCTCGTCCGCCTCGACCAGTTCGAGATCCTTTGGTCTCCGCTCACCGCCCCCATCGAAACCCTCCGCCTCGCCGCTCTCCAGCTCGTCACCGAAGTCCTCGAAGAAGCCATGCCCGACCAGGCCCACGACGACAACATCTACCGCCTCGCCGTAACCGTGCTGACGAGCCTTCGGTCTGAGAGCGTCTACCTGCCCACACTCTACTTCTGTCTCTGGATGAACCGCCTGATGGGCTGGATGCCCGAGCTAGGCCACTGCGCCGCCTGCGGTCTCGACCTCCGCAACCAGGCCGTCTACTGGTCTCCCACCGCCGACGGCGTCACCTGTTCCGACGACCGTCGCCCCGGCAGCCGCGCCCTCACCGCCGCCTCCGTCGCCGAGAGCCACCGCATCTTCCGCACACCCCTGGCCGACCTCCTCACCGAACCCTGGCCCCCCACCCGCTCCGCCGACCTCCGCGCCTTCGCCATTGCGACGCTAGAGCGCCATCTGGAACGCCGCCTCCGCAGCGCCACGGCGCTCAGCATATAAATACCCGCATCGCACCCTCGCCAACGCACTCTAACGTACGGGGGCACCATGGGAAGCAAGTTCGCCAAGACGATGTTCTCCCCCGCGGCCAAGCTGCTGCAGGAGCGGCACGGCTCGCGCGCGCAGTACGAGCGGCTGGCCGCCCTCGGCACCCGCGACGAAGCCCTGGGCGACTTCGAACAGCAGTTCATCGCCGTTCGCGACAGCTTCTATCTCGCCTCCGTCACTGAAGACACTTGGCCCTACATCCAGCATCGTGGCGGCCCCAAAGGCTTTCTGCACGTCCTCGACGGCCGTACCCTCGCCTTCGCGGACTTCGCTGGCAACAAGCAGTACATCACCGCCGGCAACCTCGCCACCAACGACCGCGTCGCTCTTTTCCTCATGGATTACCCGCACCAGGCCCGCCTCAAGATCATCGGCCACGCCCGCATCGTCCAGCTCGGCGAAGACCCGGCCCTCGAAGCCAGACTCCAGCAGCCCGCCGACCCTGCAAAGATAGAGCGGATCTTCGTCATCTCCGTCGTCGCTTACGACTGGAACTGTTCGCAGCACATTACGCCACGCTTCACCGAAGAAGAATTCGCACGCGGCATTTAGAATCATGGGATGCCTTCGGTAGTCGAAAAGAAGAAAGCGTTAACCTTCCAGGAGCTGCTCTTCACCCTGCAGCGCTTCTGGGCCGAGCACGGCTGCGTACTCCAGCAGCCCTACGACCTCGAAGTCGGCGCCGGCACCATGTCGCCCGACACCTTCCTGCGCGTGCTCGGCCCCAAGCCAATCAGCATCGCGTACGCGCAACCCTCGCGCCGTCCCGCCGACGGCCGCTACGGCGAAAATCCCAACCGGCTGTTTCGTCATACGCAGCTGCAAGTCATCCTGAAGCCGCCACCGGAGCGCGTCCAGGAACTCTACCTTGAATCCCTCGTAGCCATCGGCATCGACCTCCGCCAGCACGATATCAAGTTCGAAGAAGACAATTGGGAGTGGCCGGTTGGCGGCGCCTGGGGCGTCGGCTGGCAGGTCATGCTCGACGGCCAGGAGATCACCCAGTTCACCTACTTCCAGCAGTGCGGCGGCATGGAGCTCGACCCCATCTCCGGCGAAATCACCTACGGCCTCGAGCGCATCGCCCAGTTCCTCCAGGACCTCGACAGCATCTACGACATCGTCTGGTCCCGCGATCCCGTCACCGGCCGCGAACTAACCTACGGCGAAGTACGTCTCCACGAAGAGCAGCAATTTTCCGCCTACTCCTTCGACTACGCCGACGTCCCCAGCCTCTGGAAACACCTCGAGCTTTACGAGGCCGAATGCCTCGCCCTGCTCGCCCGCGCGAAGGAGACGCTTGTCGAAGAGAATACGGACGCGCTCGCCGTCCTGCGCTTTCCCGTGCTCGGCGCCTACGAGCTCGCGCTCAAGTGCTCGCACACCTTCAACCTCCTCGACGCCCGCGGCGCGATTTCAGTCACCGAGCGCGTCGGCGTCATGGCCCGCATCCGCAACCTCATCGTAGGCGTCGCGAAAATCTACGCCGAGCAGGGAAGACTCACCGCAGCCGCGTAACCAAAACGAATCAGGAAACAAATGCCAGACTTTTTACTCGAGATCGGTTTAGAAGAAGTTCCCGCACGCATGCTCGCCTCTGCCCAGGCAGAGCTCCTCAAGCGCACCGTCGCCCTCCTCACGCGCGAACAACTGATCTCCGCTGATCCCGTCGCGCACAGCTACTCCACCCCGCGCCGCCTCGCGGTCTTGGTCAAAGATGTCCTCAGCCAGCAACCCGATATCACCGAAGAGACCACCGGGCCCGCCGTCAAAATCGCCTTCAAGGAAGGTGTCCCGACACCCGCCGCCGAAGCCTTCGCGCGCAAGTCCGGCGTCGCCGTCTCCGAACTCAAGACCATCTCCACCCCCAAGGGCGACTACCTCGCCGCCACCACGCTCAAGCGCGGCCGCACCACCGCCGAGGTTCTTGCCGCCGAGCTCCCAAAAGAAATCGCCGCCATCTATTGGGCCAAGAACATGTACTGGCGCCCCGGCAAGCCCGAGCGCTTTGTCCGCCCCGTCCTCTGGCTCGCCTGTCTGCTCGGCGAAGAGGTCGTCCCCGTCACCTTCGCCGGCAAGACCGCCGGCCGCGCGACCTACGGCCACCGCGTCCTCTCCACCGGCGATCCCTTTGAAATCGTCTCGCCGCAAAGCTACCTCGCACAGCTGGAAGGCGAGTACGTCCTCGCTGACGTAGAAGTTCGGCGCCAGAAAATCCGCAAGGCCCTCGACAAAGTTACGCGCGAAATTCCCAACGCCCGCTGGCGCGAAGACCACCCCCTGGTCGACGCCGTCACTCACCTGACGGAGTGGCCCGACGTCGTGCTCGGCAACTTCGAGCCCGCCTATCTCGAACTGCCCGAAGAAGTCCTGGTCACCGTCATGCGCGACCACCAGAAATACTTCGCGGTCGAAGACGCATCAGGAAAACTGGCCGCGCACTTCCTAACCGTCACCAACATCGCGCTCGACGAAGTCAACACGCCCATCATCAAGCAGGGCAACGAGCGCGTTCTCCGCGCCCGCTTCAACGACGCCCGCTTCTTCTGGGAGTTCGACCAGAGGACGCCACTCGCCGACCGCGTCAAGCTGCTCGAACACGTCACCTTCCAGAAAGAGCTCGGCAGCTACGCCAAAAAATCCGAACGCGTCCGCGCCCTGGCCGCCACGCTCGCCGCCATCGCGACCTCACGCGGCGCCACCCTCGACACATCGGCCATTGAAGCAGCCGCAACCCTCGCCAAGACCGACCTCACCACCGACCTGGTCAAGGAGTTCACCGAACTCCAGGGCATCATCGGCGGCCTCTACGCCCGCTCCCAGGGCCTTCCCGCCACCGTCGCCGACGCCATCTACGATCAATATCTGCCCGCCTCTGCCAGCGACGCCATCCCGCGCTCAGCGGAGGGCGCCATCCTCGGCCTCGCTGACCGCATCGACACCATCGCCAACATGTTCGCGCTCGGCATGGAGCCCACTGGCTCGAAGGACCCCTTTGCCCTCCGCCGTGCTGCGAACGCCATCGTCAAAATCCTTGCAGAATCGACTCTGCCGCTGACCCTGTCGGACGTCCTCGCCGCTGCCGCGCCCACCTCCGAAGTCGCTTCAAAGCTCGTAGCGTTCTTCCACGAGCGCATCGACTTCTACCTCCGCGAAGCCCGCGGTCAAGCCTACGACGTCGTCAAGGCCGCCGTGGCCGCCGGCACCGACGATCTCCACGACCTTGTCGCCCGCGCCGAAGCCGTCACCGCAGCGCGCGGCAGCGAAGACTTTCTCGCCGTCAGCGCCGCCTTCAAACGCATGAAGAATATCCTCACGCAGGCCCATGCGAAGGGAGACATCGCCTCCTCGATCGTTGACCACGATCTTCTTCTCGACCCTGCCGAGAAGCTTCTCGCTGTTACCGCCAGCGCAGCCGCTTCTGCGATTGAGGAACTTCAGCGTGAACGCAACTATGGCGAGGCTCTGCGTGTCATCGCCACTCTGCGCCAGTCCATCGACGACTTTTTCGACAAGGTCATGGTCATGTCTCCTGAGGACGACATTCGCGCCAACCGGCTCGCGCTACTCAATCGCACCCTCGAGGACCTCTCCCGCGTCGCCGACTTTTCCGAGATCGTCACGGCCGGCTAGCTTCCCCGACAAAAGTGCCCCCGCGAAAGCGAACTTTCAGAGGTCCGCCTTCAACCGGCATCTTCTCAATACTTTGGGGCAAAATTGATGAGAGGGGACGGCTCCGCCTCCAAGCCTCAATTTAGCCGCTGCAACCGGGCAATCAGTTTCTCTGCCAACGGCTCGCCGCTCTCGGTCCACAGCAATCGGCTGGAGATTCCGCAGTGTTTCTCCACGCTCAAGGTAAACGCCAGCAGCTTCTCCACGTTGTGCTTGATCCGCTCAGCGGCATCTTCATCCAGCGACTCATCCTCCAGCACCCAGGGCGTGTCGAGCCCAAAATCCACGCGGATCTGCCCGTTCTGTTCGAAGCTTCCTGCGTCGAACTGCGGCCCGAAGCCGGTGATCTTAACCCTCCAAGGCTCAAGGTGCCAACCCGTGTCCAATCCAGCTCCTGCGGTATCTGGAAGCCACAACATCCAGCGCATCTCGAACTCGTAGGCCATGTCATCGTGCAGCTGCTCGGTGGCTTCGGCAACAGCGTTCTCGATGATCGAGCCTTCGGTATCCTCCGAGGTCTGTGCTCGCTCGTCGTTCACATAAATCCGCTGATAGGTCGGCGACTCCGTCCAGTCGATCGGATAAACGCTGGCCGCCGCCACACGGCCGAGAGCGCTGTTCGCCTGGCCATCCTTGGCGATCACGGCAAACTGCCGCAGCACGCCCACCAGCGCTGCCGGCAACGCCTCCAGGCGAAAGTTCGGATACCACAAACTGAGATACAACTGATCTGCCATATCGCTATTCTATCGATTCGAACGTCTTATCGTCTGCGGGACACGTCCCACCTTGTGCGAGACAACTACGCCGCAATGAGAAGATAAGGCCAGGGAACACAGAAAAACGATGGGGCTGTCGATACAAAGACTTCGATGGGTACTGATAACAGGGGCCTTGCTTCTGGTGGGAGTTCTAGCCGCGTTCATCGGCTACGGCCGCTATCGAGCGCTGAAAGCTTACCGCCAGATCATCGCCCGCTCCGGTGTGTCCCTCACTCACGACTCGAACGGCGTTACCTACTCGCAGTCACTCAAGGGCAAGAAGATTTTTACCATCCGCGCCAAGACCGAGAGCACGCTGGGCGGCGGTAAGTACGCCCTGCACGACGCCGAACTGCTGCTCTACAACCGCAACGGCGATGCCGCAGACCACATCTACGGTTCTGAGATGGAGTACGACGAGAATGAGCAGATCGCTCGCGCCAAGGGCGAAGTCTTCATGGACATCCAGCCGCCCCAGGGCCTGGCGAACGGCGGTCGCACCCAGACCCAGTTCCAGACCACCCAACCGCGCCCAGCCTCGGCTCCAGTTATCCACGTCCGCACCAGTGGATTGGTTTACCTGCGCAAGCTTGGAGTAGCAGCAACAGATCAACAAGTGGAGTTCAACTACGGCGACATGACCTGCACCGCACTTGGCGCCGAGTTCAACACCAACGAGAACACGCTCAAACTCTTAGCCAACGTTCGTATGGATGGCCTGGCGCACGGGAAACCACTGCACGTGACGGCTGCGCGTGCCGACATGAGTCGTGATGAGAACATCGCGAATCTCACAACGCCTGTCGTTACCTCCGACGATCGCAAGATGACGGCGGACGCTGCAGTGATTTCTCTGCGGCACGATGGTTCGATCGAAAGCGTGCAGGGCAACCATCACGTGGTTCTGACGGACAAGACCCAGCAGGTCGCTGCGAATCGTCTCGATGCGTCGCTCAACGCGCAGTCGATCCCGCAAACGGCAAAGTTGACCGGCGATGTGGTGATGGTCGACAGCAATCCATTGAGGCCGGCACACGGTTCCGCAGCTGTCGTGGATGTGGCTATGAATGCGCAGGGCCAGCCGACGAAGGTTGTCGCGACTGGCGCAGCGAAGCTCTCCATGATTGATCGCAAGTCGAATCCAAGCGGCTTTGCGCGCTCAATGGATGGCGCAAAGATCATCGCCCTCTTTGCTCCGGAACAGCAGCAGCATAAGTCGTCAGAACGTCTCACCGAGATTCATGCGATTGGCTCAGCGCATGCGAGCGGCCAGTCGCTGGCCGCGCAGACCAAGGGAGCACCCGCGGAGGTCTCCGGGCCTCCTGCGCTGAAGAATGTGCAGGTAAGCGCAGATGACCTTCGTACCACCTTCACGCAGACGGCGGATCGCAAGGTGCATCCGGACCGGCTCTACGGAACCGGCCACACGCGGCTGCAACAGGATGCGCCCCTCGGGGAGCAGGAGATCAGTAGCGGCGACACTCTCGAGATTCTCTTCGCACCCGTACCTTCTGCCGTTGGACCGTCTCAAAGTGCGGCGATGAACATCGCGTCGGCAGTTCAGACGGGCAATGTCGTCATCCATGACCGAGCGGCTGCAAAGCCGGGCTCGACCACGCCAGCCTCCATCACGAACGGCACAGCCGAGCGTGCAAGCTATGACGGCCAATCCCAGATCCTCACGCTCACGGGCGGTGTTCACCTGGATGGTGAAAATGGATCACTCGTGGCGCCGACCGTGTCGCTGAATCAAATCACGCAGGACGCGGAAGCGAGTGGCGGCGTGCAGGCCACGTTCCAGAACTCCTCGCCGAAGACACCGAACCCATCCCCGAACGCGAGGCCCGAGCCGGTGACGCATGTTTTGGCCGCCAGTGCGCACTTCGACCATGCAACGCGGTTTGCCACCTTCTATGGCACCGACGCGGCGCCCGCGCGCATGTGGCAGGACGCATCACAGGTCCAGGCCGCGACCCTCCTCTTCGACGGGATCAAGCGAACCTTCGGCGCGCGACCGGGCAAGCCGGATGGCCTCGTCCACGCCATCCTGGCCTCCAATCCCTCTCCACCGAAGCCAGGAGCGCCTCCTCGCCCGCCCAGCGCGATCCGCGTGGCCAGCCCCAAGATGGACTACAACGATCTGCAGCGGGAGGCGACCTTCTCCGGCGGCGTCACGATCGATGGCACGATGGGTGAAGTGCGTGGACAACATGCGGTTGCTTTCCTCACTGCTGCTCACGCTCCAGCCGCGATGCAATCCGTATCGAATTCGACAACCCAACCGAATCCGTTCAACGGGTCAATCGATCGGGTGATCGTTTACGGCAATGTTCAGCTCGACCAGCCTGGCCGCCACGGAACCGGCGATCAACTGCTCTATGTAGCGTCCAAGGCAAACTACATCCTGACGGGCACGCCTTCCGCTCCGGCGCACATCGCGGACACGCAGCAAGGGAGCGTGACCGGCGCCACGCTCATCTTTGGCGATGCTGGTAGTACGATTGTGGTAGCCGGGGATCAGGGCGCGCCCAAGGGTAAGGGGGGACGTGTGCACACAGAAACATACGTTCATCCGGGCAATAAAGAAGAGAGGCATTAGCCAGATGAGGACCCTCGAGACCGAGGAGTTGACGAAGGCGTATGGCGGTCGCCAGGTAGTCCGTGGCGTCAGCCTGCAAATCCGTCAGGGCGAGGTTGTGGGCTTACTGGGGCCGAACGGGGCGGGCAAGACCACCTCGTTCTATATGATCGTCGGCCTGGTGCGGCCAGACTCCGGACGCATCCTCACCGACGGAACCGACATCACCCGTACCCCCATGTATCTCCGGGCCCGCGAGCATCGCATCAGTTATCTTCCGCAGGAACCATCGGTCTTTCGAAACCTGTCAGTCGAGGAAAACATCCTTGCTGTGCTCGAGACGCAGCATTTTACCTGGGAGGTTCGGCGCAAGCAGAGCGAAAGTCTGATCTCGAAATTGAATCTGGGGCACGTGCGCAAGACCCGTGGCTACGCGTTGTCCGGGGGCGAGCGCCGTCGAGTGGAAATTGCCCGTTGCCTGGCTATCGAGCCTGCCTTCATCCTGCTCGATGAGCCGTTTTCCGGAATCGACCCGATCGCGGTTCTGGAGCTTCAACAGATCATCTTTGACCTCAAAGCCTCTGGCATCGGGGTACTAATCACGGACCACAATGTTCGAGAAACGCTGTCGGTTACCGATCGCGCTTATATCATCAACGAGGGGCGCATCTTCCGAACCGGAACTCCAGGCGAGCTCGGGCGAGATCTCGACGTAAAGCGCGTGTACCTGGGAGAGGGATTCTCCCTGGTTTAGCGAAAACGCCCACGAATGGAACGGGAGTACCTAAATGGATTCCGTCATTTAATCTTTTTCTACAATTGCGCGATAAAATGGCCCCTAGCGTGCTGGTACGTCGCCGGCGGCACGGTAGAACTCTTCTCAGGCTACTCGCGAGGTAGAACCGTTGTTGCAGCCCCATCTAAATGTCAAGCTCTCTCAACGCCAGGTTTTGACGCCCGGGCTGGTTCAAATGGTCAGCGTTCTGGCGCTCAATAAGCTTGAGCTCAAGGACATGATTAATGGCGAGCTGGTCGCAAATCCAGTGCTTGAGGAGATTGACGAGTCGACCGAGACCCTCGATGAGCGGTCGGGCAAAGAGGGAACTCGCGAACGAAGTGCCGAGGACGTAGCCGGCGAGGCGGATCATAAAGAGAAGGATCCGTTCGACGAGATTGATTTTGGAAGTTATTTTCAGGACTATTTGGATCCTGGCTATCGCACGGCTTCCAACTTCGAAGAGCTCGACAAGCCATCCTTCGAACAATTCCTGTCGCAACCAAGCACCTTGACCGACCACCTGTTGTGGCAGCTTGGATCGCTAACGCTCCCTGACGATCTGAAGACTGTGGCGGAACTCATCATTGGAAATCTGGATGAGAATGGTTATCTGACTGCGAGTTCTGAGGAGCTTGCGGAATCGCTGTGCGCCGCCTTGCCAGCCTCGGAGATGACCTCGGCAGAGTGTCACGCATTAATTGAACAAGCACGCTCGGTGGTCATCCACCTTGACCCCCCGGGAGTCGGAACCCGCGACCTGCGCGAGTGTTTGATGTGCCAACTGGATGCGCTTCGTCGCGACCTGGAAATCGCTGAGGCGCGTCACGCGCAGACTCCGGTGGAGAGTCAATCCAATGACCAGCGCTTATTGATCATCGAAACGGCCTCTCTCATCGTGAGCGAGCACCTTGGGCTGTTGCAAAAGAAGGATATGCGCGAGCTTGTTCGACTGTGTCGACGACCGGCTGAGAGAGTCAATGAGGCGATTGACCTGATCCGCACGCTGGATCCTCGACCAGGGCAACGTTATAGCGAGGTCGAGACTCGCCTCATCGAGCCGGATGTCGCCTTCGTAAAGCGCGACGATGAGTACGTGGTTGTGATGAATGAAGAGGACATGCCCTCATTGCGTCTCAATAAGGGCTATCGGCGCATGCTTCGGGAAAAGACCGTCGACCGTGACGTTCGAGAGTACGTCAAAGAGCGTTATAAGTCTGCAATTCAGCTATTGCGCAATATCGAGCAGCGCAAGAATACGATCGTTCGCACCTGCGAGATCATTGTCCGGCGTCAGCGAGAGTTCCTGGAACGGGGGGTGGAGAGTCTGCATCCAATGATGATTAAGGAGGTTGCGGAAGAGATCGGCGTCCATCCCTCGACGGTCAGCCGGGCGGTCGCGAATAAATATGTACATACCGCACAGGGCGTTTATGAGCTAAGATTCTTCTTCTCCGAGGGTGTTGGCGGACCGGAGGGGGGAGATTTGCCTTTGCTTCTCCTGAAAAGAAGGGTGAAGAAGCTTATTGAAGAGGAGGATCCTCGCAAACCGTGGACTGACGAATATCTCGCAGCGGAGCTGCAGCGTCAGGGAATCCAGGTCACTCGACGCACGGTTGCCAAGTATCGCGAAGACATGCAAATTCCAAGCACACACCAAAGGCGCCAGCGCTAGTTCGAGATAATCCATTAGCGCATGGCTGCATCTCATGAGTCTCAACCGCAGCGTTCCGACTGCAAGGAGAACCTTTCATGATCATGGAATACACCGGACGTCACACCGTCGTCACACCAAAGCTTAAAACGATCGCTGAAGCGGGAATGGGTCGAGTTGCTCTCGTCGCTAATCGCTGCAGCAGCGCGCATTTCATTCTGACGGAAGATAAATATCGGAAGATTGCAGAGGTCAGAGTGCAATGCCGCAACGAAAGCTTGGTTGCTACCTGTGAATCGGCAGAGATGGAGACGGCCCTCCGAGATGCTTTGCAGAAGGTGGAGCTGCAGGCAATTCGTCATAAGGAACGCTATGCAACGGTGCGCGATCGCCCTAGAGCCCTTCCCGCATTCAACTAAATCCTTCTGGCATCCTTCGAGCTTCGTTTCGGAGGATGCCAGACCTTTGATGATGCTACGATTTCCTCATGACCACCCCCGCTCCTAAGGTCTCCGCCAAGGCAAAGAAGCTGCCCGTGAAGGCGAAAAGTAAAACGTCGTCCAGGGAGCGGAGGCGATCGAGCGATGTTGAGCCGCGCGAACTGGTCATCCTTACGGGCCTTTCTGGTTCGGGCAAAGCTTCGGCGCTCAAGACGTTTGAAGACCTTGGATTCTATTCTGTCGATAATCTTCCACTTGAACTGATTCCACGTTTTGCGGACCTCGTTGCGAAGTCGGCCGAGATCACGCACGCTGCAATGGTGGTTGACGTGCGCGAAGGCAGTCGCCTTGAACGCTTCCCGTCGATCCTGGCTAAAGTAAGAAAAGTTCTACCAACCCGAGTTGTCTTTCTTGAAGCTTCTGATGACGCCCTGATTCGGAGGTTCTCTGAGACGCGCCGTCCTCACCCGCTTGGCCGCGGGGAGACGGTCACCACATCCATACGTGCTGAACGTCGAAGGCTCGACCCGATTCGCAACGTCGCGGATATCCTGCTCGATACGTCGCGCTTCAATGTGCATGAACTCCGGGCGCACATCAATGCCCAGTTCACGCGTGGCGTAGGGAAGAACGACCGCAATCTCACCATTTCAGTAACCAGTTTCGGCTTCAAAAACGGGGTTCCAAGCGATGCAGACCTGGTCTTTGATGTTCGGTTTCTTCCAAACCCCCACTTCGTCCCGGAATTTCGCAAGCTCACGGGGAAGCATCCCAAGGTGGCGAAGTACGTTCGTCAGTTTCCGCAAACCAAGGAATTTCTGGACAAAGTTACCGACATGCTGACGTTTCTGCTGCCTCATTACATTCACGAAGGCAAGAGCTATCTCACAATAGGAATCGGTTGCACGGGTGGGCAACACCGGTCCGTCATGATTGCAGAAGAATTAAAGAAGCGGCTCGGGGCAGCAGGGTATCGTGCGAAGTCGTCCCATCGGGATATGCCGCACTAACGAACCTGACGCTGTTTGCGCAGGGCAGTACACTAACGGTTGATGAAGACTTTCACCAGTATGAATCTGACACGCAGGGTTCGGGGTCAAGCATGAAGCTCGTCCTGCGTCTCCTGGGGTATATGCGGCCTTATGTCCTTCTCTGGGGCATATCGGTACTTCTGATGGGCGTGGTCGGCGCGTTGGCAGCCTTTCGCATCCTTCTGATCAAGCCAATCATCGATAACGTTTTGAGCGCGGCGTCGGCGCCTGACAAGGTTCTCAACTTTGTTATTCCCCGCACGCATGTCCACGTTAATTTGCAGGTCCTCTTACCCCGTCACTTCCACAATGCCTGGACGGTCGTTGCCGTCGCTCTTGTTGCCTCCGCGATCATCAAGAACCTATGCGACTACCTGGGCACTCTGCTGGCCAATAAAGCAGGGTTTGGCATGATCACCGACCTGCGGAATGACCTGTACGACTCCCTTCTGAAACGTTCGACTGCCTTCTTTCAGCGCCACACGTCGGGCACGCTGATCTCTACTCTCATCAACGACGTGGAGCGTGTGCAGTCTGCCATGGCTACGGTCATGAGTGACTTCCTTCAGCAGGTCTTTACGCTCATCTTCATGATTGGCGCGGTCATCATCGTCGGTGGTCGAATGTCCTGGGTATTGCTGATTTTTGTTCCGATCATTGTTGCGTCCACGCGCCGTGTTGGACGTAGCGTGCGGAAGACCACTCGTCGCGGTCAGGACAAGCTTGCCGAGATCCAGAACATCGTGCAAGAGACGATCATGGGCAACGGCATCGTGAAGGCGTTTGGTATGGAGCCGTGGGAGATGAGCCGGTTCCGCAATGCTGCCGACAGACTGCTGGTCGCGAACATGCGCTCGGTTGCGGTGCAAGCCATTTCGTCCCCGCTCATGGACGCGCTTGGAGCTGTCGCAATCGCATTGCTGCTGTGGTACGGGCGATATTTCATTCAGCGCGGAGGTACAGCTGGAGAATTCATCACATTCCTGATTGCAGTCATAGCCTTGTATGATCCCGTCCGGAAGATGCCGACGTATTACAACAGCTTCCAACAGGCGGTCGGCGCAAGCGAGGAGATTTTCAAATTCATCGACGCGCAGGACGAAGTGCTGGAACGCAAAAAGGCAATCGCGCTCAAGGGCTTCGCAGGACTTATTGAATTTCGCGACGTCCGATTCGGTTACGAGCGCGACGGTGAATGCAAAGAAATTCTGCATGGCGTCTCGCTTACCGTCCGGCGCGGTGAGGTGGTCGCTCTCGTTGGCCCAAGTGGCGCAGGTAAATCCACGCTCGTGAATCTGCTTCCGCGCTTCTTTGATGTGACGGGAGGCGCCATCTACCTGGACGATCATGATGTTCGCGATCTCACCCTGGTCTCGCTCCGCAAGCAGATTGGTAAGGTGACACAGGAGACGGTGCTATTCAACGACACCGTGCGTAACAATATTGCATACGGTCAGCCCGACGTCCCTATGGCGCGCATCATCTCAGCTGCGCAGGCCGCCCTCGCGCACGATTTCATCGAGCGGTTGCCTCACGGGTATGACACCGTCATTGGAGAACGTGGCGCACGTCTTTCTGGTGGAGAGCGCCAGCGGCTTGCGATCGCTCGCGCGTTGCTCAAGGACGCTCCGATCCTCATCCTCGATGAAGCAAC
>JBEKFF010000021.1:0-25796 GCA_050013455.1 Acidobacteriaceae bacterium
TTGTGGTCGTCTACCCAGATGGCTATAAGCACAACTGGAATGACTGCCATTCGAAAGCCACCTTCCCAGCCCACACCGAAAACATCGACGATATGGGATTCGTCAAGGGTCTGATCGCCCGCGAAGCCGCGAAACGTCAAATTGATGGAAAACATGTCTACGTCCTTGGCTATTCCAATGGCGGTCAAATGGCGCTTCGGTTGGCCTTGCAAGCCCCTGAGCTAATCGCCGGAATCGCTATAGCTGGCGCCAGCCTACAGGCTCCAGAAGATTCTTCATGCCAGGAACAGGGATCGGTCCCCCTGCTAGTCGTTGACGGAGAGGAGGACCCCATCCACCCGATGGATGGGGGCAAAGTCACACTCTTTGGGTTCAGTAACCGAGGCAGAGTGCTCTCCGCGTTCGATACCGCGCAGACGTTTGCCAAGCGACTCGGTGTCACTTCTGCCCCTCAAGAGATTCACCTCGACCCGCAGAAGAGCGGAGACACCACCTCAGCAAATCGATTTCTTTGGCCTGGCGCTCCGTCTCCGGTGGTTGCCCTTTACGAGATCGTAGGTGGTGGGCATGTGGTTCCTCAGCCAGTGTTCATATACCCGCGCATCCTGGGCCACACTACGACTGCCGTCGATATGCCCAAGCTGATGATTGAGATGTTTCACATCGGTACCAAATGACTGCGTGCTAATGGATACCCTTTAGGGAGTGCGCAACGGTAGCCGCCAGACTGCATATCCATATCCGGGAATCTCACGTCCCCAACGATCCCTCCCGCAATTCGTCGTTGCGATTTTCGCAAAATTGCGAAAATCGCAAGTCAGATGTCCCTTCAATTGGCTTCTTTTCAGCATTTTAGGAATGGCACAGCAATTGCCATATTGGAAGTATGTTTGTGACGCCCAACCGACTCAAGCAGAGCCGGAAACCTTTAGGGAGAAATCAGGCCGAGGAATTGAAGCTATGCTTCAGAACACCGTTTGGCGAAATCCCCTGCCCGTCAATACGGAGACTCCAGCGCTTCAACGAATCGAAAGCGTTCAGCTCGACGCACTACATGCGGTCACTCCCCCTTGTCTTATTGAGAACTTCGAAGGGAGTTCGGGCAGGATTTCCCGAATTCGAATATTGGATCCATTTTCCAAGAGAGAGCACATGCTGAAGATCCAGAGATCGTCGAACGGCCAAGTTGTCTTTGTGGTGAGCGGCCACATGGATGAAGAAGATATTCCAGAACTGGAAGTGCTACTGAGGTCAGAAAAGAGTGACTGCCGCATTGTGCTCGACCTGAAGGACCTAACGCTCGCAGGCAGAGATGCCATTAGATTTCTCGGGCGTTGTGAAGCAGACGGTATCACGCTTAAGAATTGCGCAGTCTATGTACGCGAGTGGATTACGAGAGAGCGCCGCGAAAGCTAGCCAGGCGTTTCTAGAAGGCTGCTGATAGCGACATCCTTGCTTGAGCTTCATGCGGATGCTGATTTTCATCTCCGTGACGTGCCTATATTTGATAGGCCTGACTTCTACTACGACCGACACCGTCAGAAGGGATGAGGGAACACAATGGCAAAGAAAGTAGCTGAAGTCTTTATCGAAACACTCGTGCGCGCGGGAGTAAAGCGAGTCTACGGTGTGGCCGGCGATTCCCTGAATGGGCTGACCGAGACAATGCGTCAGAGTAAAGACATTCAATGGATACATGTGCGACATGAGGAAGTGGCCGCCTTTGCAGCCGGCGCCGAGGCACATTTGACAGGCGAACTTGCAGTATGTGCTGGCAGCTGCGGCCCGGGCAATCTCCATCTCATCAACGGCCTCTACGATTGCCACCGGAGCCGTGTTCCTGTCCTCGCAATCGCCGCACAGATTCCCAGCAGCGAGATCGGCAGCGGCTATTTTCAGGAGACTCATCCTGAACTCCTGTTCAAGGATTGCAGCCATTACTGTGAACTCGTTTCGCAGCCGCATCAGATGCCGCGAATATTGGGAATCGCAATGCGGACAGCTCTCAGCAGACGCGGCGTCGCTGTGGTAGTCCTTCCTGGAGACGTGGGCATGCGCGAGTGCCCTGCTCCTGCGCTATCGCTGGGCATTCGCAGTTCTGCGACCCTTATGCTTCCATCGACCAATGAACTGCACAGAGCATCTGAGATCCTTAATAACGCGGAGAGGGTCACTATCCTTGGGGGTGCGGGCTGTGAAGGCGCCCACGCCGAGCTCCTTGTCGCGGCGCAGAGGCTGCGGGCCCCGATCGTTCACGCGCTGCGCGGCAAGGAATTCATCGAATACGACAATCCTTATGATGTTGGGATGACGGGGCTGCTCGGTTTTTCTTCTGGCTACCACGCGATGATGAACTGCGATGCCCTGCTGATGCTGGGCACGGATTTCCCTTATCAGCAGTTCTATCCCAAGAATGCAAAGATCATCCAGGTTGATCGTCTCGGCGACCAAATCGGACGGCGGACTCCCGTTGACCTGGGCTTGATTGGAAACGTGAAGGATACGCTGGAGGCACTAACGCCTTTGCTTAACGATAGGAGCGATCAGTCCTTCCTCGAAACCTGCTTAGAGCACTACAAAGATGCACGGCGGGGCCTGGATGATCTTGCAATAGGTGAGCCGGGCAGCACGCCAATACATCCTCAATATGTCGCAAAGGTCTTGGATAAGCTCGCCGCTTCGGATGCTGTGTTCACCTGCGATGTGGGTACACCGACCGTCTGGGCCGCGCGCTATCTCACGATGAACGGCAAAAGAAGACTGCTCGGCTCCTTCAGTCACGGCTCCATGGCGAATGCCCTGCCTCAAGCCATCGGAGTGCAGGCAAGCCATCCGAACAGGCAAGTCATCACACTGTCCGGAGACGGTGGGCTGGCGATGTTGCTCGGCGATCTTCTCACCCTCCGACAGCTGAACCTACCCGTAAAGCTGCTAGTGTTCAACAATCACGCTCTCGGCTTTGTGGAGCTGGAAATGAAGGCAGCCGGCCTGCTTGATTACGGTACGGAGCTTGTGAATCCCAATTTCGCGAAGCTGGCTGAGTCAGCAAGTGTTTTCGGTGCTCGCGTGGAGAAGCCGGAAGAACTGGGGCCGGCGTTGATGGCTGCACTGGCGCACGATGGTCCCGCATTGGTTGAGGTGCTAGTGCATCGGCAGGAATTGTCTATGCCGCCGACGATCGGCCTTGATCAGGCCTGGGGCTTCAGCCTCTACATGATTCGAGCCGTGCTGAACGGACGCGGGGACGAAGTGATCGATCTGGCCAAGACGAACCTTCTGCGGTGACTTCACAACGGATTGACCGCGGCAGTACATAGCGAATGGAAGGACAGAAATCGGCGAAGTCAATAAGGGGCAAATGGCAATGAACAGTGCGGACATAAGGATAGAAAAGGACTCCATCGGCGATGTGTCGGTCCCCGCAAGCAAGCTCTGGGGAGCGCAGACGCAGCGCTCGCTCGAGCACTTCAGCATCGGGACGGATCTCATTCCGAGGGAGATGATTGCTGCATACGCCATCTTGAAAAAAGGTGCGGCCAACGCGAATCACAGTAGCCACCGGCTGGACGATGAACGCCACGGATTGATCCTTCGGGTCTGTGATGAGATTCTTGCAGGCCAGCATCAGGACATGTTTCCCCTGCACGTGTGGATGACGGGCAGCGGCACGCAATTCAATATGAACGTGAACGAGGTGATCTCCAACCGCTGCTGCCAGCTGGCAGGTACGCCGCTTGGAAGCAAGACCCCCCTTCATCCCAACGATCACGTCAATATGTCACAGTCTTCAAATGATTCTTTCCCTTCCGCGATGAATATAGCGGCAGCGGTGAACGTGAAGGGAAGACTAACGGCGGCAGCAACAGCGCTGCGCGATGCGATTACGGCGAGGGCTGACGAGTGGAAACACATTGTTAAGATCGGGCGCACTCATATGCAGGATGCGACCCCACTCACACTAGGGCAGGAATGGTCAGGCTACGCTGGCATGCTGAGCGACAATCTCGATCGAATAGAGGATGCGCTGGAGGGTGTCTATCGGTTGGCGCTTGGCGGAACAGCTGTAGGGACCGGCATCAATGCGGCCCCAGGATTCGGAGACGCGGCCTCGTCGGAAATTGCGAAGCTTACCGAACTTCCCTTCGTCAGCGCGCCAAACAAGTTCGCAGTGATGGGCGCTCATGATGCTCTGGTTCAGCTCTCAGCCACGCTTCGGACTCTTGCGGTCTCTCTATACAAAATCGCCAACGACATCCGGCTGATGTCGTGCGGTCCACGCGCAGGTTTCGCCGAGTTGGCGATCCCAGAGAACGAGCCGGGATCATCGATTATGCCCGGTAAAGTAAATCCAACCCAGGCTGAGGCGCTAGCCATGATTGCCGTCCAAGTGATGGCTAACGACGTCGCCGTCGGATTTGGAGGCGCCGGGGGTTATCTGGAGATGAATGTCTATAAGCCTCTCATAATCTTTAACATCACTCACTCCATCACGATTCTTACAGACGGATGTACAAACTTCCGCAAGTTCCTGATCGAAGGCACGAAACCGAATCTCAAGAAGATCGAAGAATACGTGGAACGCTCTTTAATGCTCGTAACCGCACTTGCGCCCGTCATTGGCTATGACAAAGCGTCCAAGATCGCACATCACGCGCTGGACCATGACCTCACCCTGAAACAAGCCGCACTGGCGCTAGGTTTCGTAACTGAGGAAGAGTTCAACCGCGTCGTGGATCCGGCGAAGATGGTCCACCCGTATGTTGCGGAAGCCAACCAAGCAGAACACGCGTCCTCGACCCGAACGCAAGCACAACGGTGAAGAAATATGTGGAACAAGGAGAGACTAGACCACCAAGCGCGGTATCGAATTGCTTCGGAACCCATCACTCAACAAGTCAACGGCGCACAGCGATGCTGCAAAGCAGCGTTTCAGATGTTGTCCCAAGTCCTGTACCGTCTCACGCGATGCGAGTCACGGATGAAATCCATAACGGGCAGGTCATACGCTGACGACAAGCCCTCCTAAGCCGAATTGGTGACGGCCACAGTGCGTCCCGAAGTGCCACAAGAATTTGTCGTACCGAGATGCAACCTCTGTGAACGATATTCGTGCCGCTCGACCACAAACGACCGCCTATCCATTCAAGAATCCAGGAGCTACCCCGTGAAAGAGTCAATATTGCCAGTAAGTCCCGTGCCCCCAAGGATACAAGCCCCCGAGCGGCCACGAAGAGAGGTTGCAATCAATCAAATCGCCGCCCTTTGGGACTCCATGATCGGTAAGAAAGTAGTGATGGCGATCACCGGTGCCGTTCTGGTTCTGTTTGTCATCATGCATATGATTGGGAACCTTAAGATTCTCAGTGGCCCGGACAATATCAATGCTTATGCAGTGTTCCTACGAGAGGTTGGACGTCCGGAACTCGGCTATGGTCAGCTGCTTTGGATCGTGCGGATCATACTGCTCATCTGTGTGATCCTGCATGTGACGGCCGTGATTCAACTCACGCGCATGAACCAGGTGGCGCGACCAGTAGCGTACAACGTCAAGAAGAGCCTGCGAACGACAATTGCTGCTCAGACGATGCGTTGTGGTGGTGTCGTGTTGCTGGCATTCATTATCTTTCACCTCTTGCACCTCACCGCAGGAGCCGTGGGATTCAGGCCAGGTCAATTCAAGCATCTTGCCGTTTACCAGAATGTAATCGCAGGGTTGTCGTCCTGGCCTGTCGCCATCTTCTACATCGTGGCAATGGCTGCGCTGTCAATGCACCTCCATCACGGAATCTGGAGTGCCTTCCAGACGCTCGGTTTCAACACCTCCCGGAATACTCGGATCTTGCAGACCCTGTGCCGGCTTATTGCTCTGGCGGTGTTTTTAGGTTTTGTCTCAGTACCCGTCTCTGTGCTGGCCGGGTGGTTGCGCTAAAAGGAGGATAAGTTGCTCGAATCCAAAATTCCATCAGGTCCCATTGAGCAACAGTGGGATAAGTGCCGCTTCGAGATGAAGCTGGTGAATCCGGCAAATCGCCGTAAACACTCGGTCATCGTGGTAGGAGCCGGCTTGGCCGGGGCAGCAGCAGCAGCAACGCTCGGCCAACAGGGATACCACGTTCGATGCTTTTCGTACCACGACACCCCCCGGCGTGCTCACTCGATTGCTGCCCAGGGCGGCATCAATGCAGCAAAGAACTATCGCAATGACGGCGACAGCATCTTTCGTCTCTTCTATGACACCGTAAAGGGTGGCGATTTCCGTGCTCGCGAGGCCAATGTTTACCGTCTAGCGCAGGTCAGCGTCAATATCATCGACCAATGCGTGGCCCAAGGCGTGCCATTTGCACGGGAGTACGGCGGTCTGCTCGACACCCGCTCCTTTGGCGGTGTGCAGGTTCAGAGAACCTTTTACGCGCGTGGTCAGACCGGACAGCAATTGCTGCTGGGAGCCTACCAGGCGCTCGAGGAACAGATCGCCGCAAGCACCGTTACCATGCACACTCGTACGGAGGTGTTGGACATTGTGGTCATTGAGGGACGGGCGCGTGGAATCGTAACTCGCCATCTGGCAACCGGGAGGATCGAGTGTCACGCGGCCGACGTCATCGTGTTCGCTACTGGCGGATACGGTAACGTGTTTTACCTCTCGACCAATGCTAAGGCATCAAATGCCACTGCGATTTGGCGCGCTCATCGGCGTGGAGCCCTGTTCGGAAATCCTTGCTTCACACAGATTCACCCCACTTGTATTCCTAAGAGCAGTGAGCATCAGTCGAAGCTCACGCTCATGTCCGAGTCATTGCGGAACGACGGACGAGTATGGGTGCCGAAAGCCAAGAACGACACTCGCGCAGCGAACGACATACCGGAGAACCAACGCGACTATTATCTGGAGCGCCGCTATCCCAGCTTTGGAAATCTGGTGCCGCGCGATGTCGCGTCACGAGCTGCAAAAGAAGTCTGCGATGAGGGGCGTGGCGTAGGGCCAAGCGGCCAGGGTGTTTACCTCGATTTCGCCGATGCAATCAGCAGGCTGGGTCTCGATAATGTCAAAGAGAAGTACGGCAACCTCTTCGACATGTATGAGGAGATCACCGGCGACAATGCGTACAACGTTCCGATGCGTATCTTTCCTGCGGTCCACTACACCATGGGCGGGCTCTGGGTCGATTACCACCTGATGACGACCATTCCTGGGTTGTTCGCCGGTGGGGAAGCAAACTTCTCTGACCACGGTGCAAACCGGCTCGGCGCGAGTGCTCTCATGCAGGGTCTGGCAGATGGCTACTTCGTCTTACCTTCTACCATACCCCACTACATCGCATCGACCAGCCTCGAGAAGGTGGATACGTCTCATCCTGCTTTTAGCGACGCGAAAGCAGGAGTCGCTCAGCGCCTGCAAACGCTTCTTTCGATCAAAGGCGGGAGGACCCCGGATTCTTTCCATAAAGAACTCGGCAATCTGATGTGGGAGAACTGTGGCATGGCGCGGTCAGAGCAGAGCCTGCGCTATGCACTTTCTAAAATCCCTGCGTTGCGCGACGAGTTCTGGAAAAACTTGCGGATCGTAGGTTCAGGCGAGGAACTGAATCAGTCCCTCGAGAAAGCAAATCGGATCTCGGATTTCCTCGAACTCGGCGAACTGATGTGTCTGGACGCACTGCACCGGGCAGAGTCATGCGGCGGCCATTTTCGTTTAGAGAGTCAAACCTCCGATGGCGAAGCCAGGCGTGATGACGAGAACTTCGCCTTCGTCTCCGCTTGGGAGTGGGCTGGACTGGGGCGAGATCCGATTCTCCACAAGGAAGCACTCACCTTCGACTACGTCCATCTTACGCAAAGGAGCTATAAGTAGCCATGAATATAAGACTCAAGGTTTGGCGGCAGCAAAAGGCGTCTGTACCGGGAATCTTCGTTGAATATCAGGTGAGCGGCGTGACTCCAGAGATGTCATTCCTGGAGATGCTCGATCTGCTCAACGAGGACCTGCTCAGAAATAACGAGGTCCCTGTCGCGTTTGAACACGATTGCCGCGAAGGCATCTGCGGCTCTTGTGGTTTTCTAGTCAATGGCATCGCACATGGAGGCCGGAAGGGGACGACCGTCTGCCAGCTATCGATGCGGTTCTTCAAGGACGGCGATTCTGTCACGCTGGAACCGTGGCGTGCGCAGGCCTTTCCGGTGATTCGAGATCTCATCGTCGATCGTTCGGCATTCGACCGGGTGATCCAGGCGGGCGGTTTTATTGCTGCACCCGTCGGAAGCGCTCCTGATGCCAATGCGATCCTCGTGCCGAAAGAAGCCGCAGATACAGCATTCGAGGCAGCGGCTTGTATCGGATGCGGTGCCTGCGTGGCCGCTTGTCCGAATGCTGCGGCCATGCTCTTCACTTCCGCGAAAGTTACACAGCTAAATGTGCTTCCGCAGGGACAGCCACAACGGGATCAGAGGACGGTCAGCATGGTTGCGGCGATGAAGGATGAGATGTTTGGCAGTTGCACAAATCACGGAGAATGTGAGGCTGTGTGTCCGAAGAAGATCCCGATTGAATTCATCGGGAAGATGAATCGTGACTCGATTCGAGCATTATTGCGCCGTCGCCGGGAGCCGCTGCTTGTCAGGCAACCACACAAAACAGTCGAGGTTGAAGAAGGCTTCGGGGTTAGTGCAGGCTAAGGCGATAGATAACTCGACTGCACTTTCGCGAGCCTTGGCAACCTTGTTTAGTTTCGCTTTCTGTTTGATATACCTTCTGACCTTAGTTAGCGCCGGGCTCGTCACTTCAAAACGATATGGGGATGTCTATGGTCGCTGGACAAATGGAAGACGGCGCATCGCCAAAGAGCCCATTATCAGGTGCGGGGCAAGCAGTAGCCTCGGGCACCATTCTGGCGATCGCCAGCCTCATCAGCTACTGGCTAATCACTGCCGTGCTAACTCGGGAGTATTTTTTATCCCGAGATGACGATTTACTCGGTGGCATGTGGGCAACAGTGGCTACGATTTTCGTATATCGGGAGAGCTACGATCAAACCGCTCGTGCTGCACTTTCGCGAATCTTTGCAACCTTGTTGAGTTTCGCTCTCTGTTTGATATACCTTCTGATCTTCCCGTTTCACGTCGTAGGAATGGCCGTGTTGATCGGCGTCATCGCTATCATTCTGGCCATGGTTCGCCGATCCGAGGACATCATCACGGCAACCATTACCGCCGTTGTCGTGATGGTTGTCGCTGGAATCAGCCCGGAACATGCTTGGATGCAGCCCATCCTGCGCCTGGTCGACACGGTTGTGGGGATTTTGGTCGGCATCGCAGCTGCATGGATTAGCTTGCGCTTGGGGCTGAGACCAAACCAAGACCGCGGCGGCGCTTGAGGGATGCCAACTCTAAAAGGAGGAGGGGCGTGAACATCAGAGCGCAATTCGGTGTTGCCGAGACTGGCGCCATCTGGCTGACCCAGGAGGACCTTGTCGTGGATGCTCCCGCCTTCCTCTCACCAAATCCGATCGTGTTACTTGATCCGGAACAAATCGTGTCTGACATTCAGGAAGCGTCTTGCCGCGTGCAGCTGAACAAGATGACATTTGGACGTTTCATGATGGGCCGTCAGCGACTGCCGATGTGGAAGCCCCTTCGATGCACGGTGCTCATGGAAATCGCTCTCTGAACATCTTCTTCTGGCCGCCGTCAAATGCAACTGTTTCGCCAACTTCGTGACCGACAAAAAGCGACTTGAGTGGATCACATGGAAGCATCAAGTAGAAATTCGGACAACTTATATTGGCTGACTCTGCCGGCCGTAACCGTGGCGGTCGGCTTAGCCTCGGGCCTTGGTGGAATGGCGCTTGGTCTATTACTGCATTTCATTCAGCACGTCGCTTACGGATACAGTCTCCATTCCCTGATCAGCCATGAAAGCTTCCTCGAAGGAGTTAGCGGCGCTTCACCAATGAGGCGTTTCGTGACATTATGCGTTTGTGCTGCTATCGCTGGAATCGGCTGGTCGACACTTTACACATTCGGCAAGCCGTTGGTCTCCATCGGCAAAGCAGTTAAGGGCGACCTGCCCAAGATGCCACTTCTCTCTACAGTCTTCCACGTTCTTTTGCAGATCATTACGGTCGCCCTGGGTTCACCTCTCGGCAGGGAGGTTGCACCACGCGAACTGGGTGCAGTACTTGCCACCCGCCTCTCCGATTTGGCACGTCTTGGCGCGGAGAATCGTCGGATTATGATTGCCTGCGGCGCGGGGGCCGGACTTGCTTCCGTCTATAACGTGCCATTGGGCGGAGCGCTGTTTACTCTTGAAGTCCTGCTCGGAACGCTTGGTTTGTCAGCTCTGATCCCGGCCCTCGCAACCTCCGTCATTGCAGCCATGGTCGCATGGATCGGACTGGGTAACGTGGCGCAGTACTCCGTTCCGCATCTTGTGGTCTCTCCATCATTGATCGTATGGTCGTTCGTGTCAGGTCCAGTCTTTGGCTTTTCGGCGTACTGGTTTGTGCGCGCTGCTGGAGCAGTCCGTGCACGTGCTCCTCGAGATTGGCGTGTGCTTCCATGGTGTGCCGTAGTGTTTCCCGCAATCGGTTTGCTGGCGATCCAGTATCCGCAACTACTCGGCAATGGGAAGGGGCTCGCACAGGCTGGATTTGACGGCGACCTCGGACTCACACGTGCGGCGACTCTCTTCGTGCTGAAGTTGCTTGTCACGCTCGGCGCCCTGCGCGCGGGTGCGGCAGCCGGCATGTTAACTCCCGGCTTGGCGCTTGGCGGCTTGTTTGGTTGCGCTCTCGGCGCACTGTGGAATCATGCATGGCCCTCTGTCCCGCTTGGCGCCTTCGCAATTGTGGGAAGTGCAGCATTTCTGGCGTCTTCTATGAAGATGCCGCTTACGGCGATCGTCCTGATTCTTGAGTTCACTCGCGTCGGCCATGATTTTCTATTTCCCATGTCGCTTTCAGTTGCTGGTTCTATCGCGGTGTTTCATTTATGTACGGAGCGCAATACTCACACCATCTTGGAACGACCCCACGAGGATATCCCCATTGGAACCGAAAGGACGGCCCGAAGCGCAGCACTCGTGACGCGGAGCGGTTGAGCGATCGAGAAGTGTGCCGCGCCGGAAACGACAGTGAAATGTTCTTCCGAAGGGGCGATCAAGTCGTTGCTCTGATTGCCCATGAGGAGGCAGTTCACTCAGAGAAAAAGGAATTGGCAAATGGATAACTTAATCGCAGCCCGTCTCAGATGGGACTCTCCCTTTCGCCCGCTTTGGCAAGGCAATCGAGTCATCGTCTTCACTATGCAGCTTTGTATTCCGCCGATGGACCACGCTTACGGTGTCGAATGAACATTCGTACCACAGTCCCGATCCTCTTTCTGCTTGTCGCGGGACATATATCCGCCCAGAGCGCTCCGGACTCGCCCGAACATCCTTGGCATTCTTCCGGTGAACAGCAAGTTGTAAACGATTCGAAACCCTTTCTCGAGCCTGGATTCAGCATTGAACCGAACAGAACCTACACGTTGGCGGAACTAGTGAACCTGGCCGAGGAACACAATCCGGAGACTCGTGTTGCGTGGGAGACTGCCCGCGCTCAGATGGCGGCTCTCGGAGTCGCGCGAAGTGAACTATATCCCACGGTCGCGGCCGTGGCACTCTCACAGACAAACCGGTCCGAAATCCTTTTCGGGAGTCAGTTTTATCGCCAAACTGTTCAACAGTTTGACGGGGAGCTTGATCTCACCTATACGATCTTTGACTTCGGCGGGAGAGCCGGGCGTATCGGTGCAGCGAGAGCAGACTTGCTGGCAGCAAACTTCGCGTTTAACGACACACATCGGAAGATCATCTATGAGGTGGCGCAAGCCTACTATCAGTTGCTGGACGCGGCTGGGCAGGAAGAGGCAGCCCGAGCAAGTCTCAAGAACGCCCAGGCAGTACAGCAGGCAGCCGAAGATCGTTTGAAGAACGGCCTTGCAACGTTGCCGGATGTGTTGGAGGCACGAAGCGCAGCCGCGCAATCGGAGTACGAACTGCAAGCTGCCCTCGGTGCAGAGAAAAACAGCCGCGGAGACTTAGCTACCGCTCTGGGAACGCGCCCCACCGATGCGATTCAGGTCCAGGCGATCGACCAATTGGTCATTCCGGAATCGATCGGCGATTCCGTCGACCAGGCGATTGATCGCGCATTTGAACAACGTCCTGATCTCATGCAGCAAGTGGCCGAGATACGAAGGGCACATGCGAGCGTTAAAGAGACGCACTCTGCCTTTTATCCTGCGCTTTCCCTCGATGTTGGTCCCAATGCGGATTCGTTGTATGGACTACAGCAACAGCTCCCCTGGGTTCACACCGCGGATCTGACCGGTGGACTGAATTTGAGTCTGCATTGGACATTATTTGACGGCGGCGCACGGAGGCAGAACCTGGCGCGAGCGCAAGCCAACCTTCGCGCGGCTGAAGCGCAGGTGCGTGTGACCCGTGATGAGATTGCGGACGAGGTGTGGAGGGCCTATTCCAATGTGGAGACCTCGCTTCGTCAGAGGCAGGCTGCCGCTGCGCTTCTCTTGGCGGCCGATCAATCGTACTCTGCCGCGTTGGAATCGTACAACGACGGCGTCCGCAACTTACTTGATGTCACGGCAGCCCAAAGAACCCTTGCACAGGCGCGCTCCCTTGATGTGTTGGCGCGGACGCAAGTTCTGTCGAACCTGTCGGATCTGGCATTCCAATCCGCCGATCTAATTCGGTCGGGAGCCAGGAGGCCTTAGCGATGAATGGCAGTCGATGCGGTTGCGAGCTGAAATATAGCCTGGTTCCTGCCTGGCTGCTCCTTACAGGGTGCCGGCGGTCCCCCTCCTTTGATGTGGTCGGTTCGTTTTTCCCCGCATGGCTATTTTGCCTTGCCGCGGCGATTGTGCTCGCAGTTCTTGCCCGATGGCTGTTGATGCGTTTTCGCATCGAGCTTGCGCCACCGATTTTGATATACCCAAGCCTGGCGGCTGCGCTAGCCTTCGCCCTTTGGCTCATCTTCTTCAGTCAGTGAGACACCATGAAGATCAATACGAACTCGATGATTCGCGAACGGCTTGGCCGGCTTATCAGTATTGGTATTGTGGTGTCCGCCGTCGCTCTGGGCCTGACAGTGCTGATTACATCGAACGATCATCCTCGAACGGATGACGCCGAAATCTTTGCAAATTTCATTGGGATCGCGCCGCAGGTGGAAGGCCCGATCATCCGGCTAAGTGTCCAGGATAATCAGTTCGTCAAACAAGGTGAGTTGTTGTTCGAAATCGATGCCCGACCATATCAGTATGCCCTCGACAAAGCTATCTCCGAGCAGGCCGCTCTTGAAGGGCAAATCGAAGACGAGCGCAGACGGATAGCGGCACTTGTGAGCGGTATTTCGATTGCGCAAGCTAACGTCCACAGCTCACAAGCAGACATAGATCGATGGGCCGCATCGATCGATGAGTCACGGGCCGAGGTGGCCAACGCAGAGCAGGGCGTCAACAGGGCAAGGGCCGAGTGGAGCTACGCGAACAATAACTTGCACAGGATTGAGCCACTTTTGGCCAAACAATTTGTCACGGTCGATCAAGTAGACAGAGCGAGAACTTCAGAAGTCGCGCAGGCAGAAGCCCTCAAGCAAGCAGAGTCCCAATTGCAACTTTCTCAAGCAGGATTGAAATCGACATTGGCGCAATACGAGCACTCCAAAGCGGCCCTCGAACAAAGCAGGGCGCAACACCAACAATCCATAAATGCTGTGACTACGCTCGAACCCCTCATCAACCAGCGTGGCGCTCTCGCCGCGGCTGTAGCAACCGCCCGATACAATCTCAACAACTGCAAGGTCTACGCGCCATTCGATACGCGTGTGACCAACCTCACGATCTCGGAAGGCATGTATGCGCACGTCGGACAACAAGTTTTCACGCTCATCGACGCACGCACATGGTGGGCAATAGGCAACTTTCGCGAAGGGACGCTGCAGCATATCGAGCCAGGCATGCGAGCAGATGTTTTTCTGACGTCGAATCCCAACCTTCGCTTTTCCGGTGTAGTCGACAGCATCGGCTTCGGCACCACGCCTGATCCCGATGTTTTCGGGCGCTTGGAACCCGGGCTTCCTGACGCACAGCGAACGCTAAACTGGGTGCATCTGGCATCGCGATATCCGGTCCGCATCCGCGTCAAGAACCCTCCCCCCGAGTTGTTTCGCGTTGGGGAGTCTGCAGTTGTCGAGATCCGTGGACATTGAAAATGGGAAGCTTCGCTCAAAGTGTACCGAACTCAAATCGACGGTCTTCCTGGATCTGGGAGTTAATCAGAGACGAGCTTGCACTCTATCCAGGAAGAACTGCACTGGTTGGACGCATGGTACTTTCTGCGACTCTTTCCATGCTAATTGTCATGACGTTTCGAATTCCCTTTGGCGCGTATTGCGCTATATACTCGCTTACGATTTCGCATGAAAGCCTTCAGATAACGGCGAAGACTGCGGTAACGAGGACCGTCTCTTTTGCTCTTGGAACGATCTATGTGCTGATTGGAGCGACTGTCTTTGTTGACGATCCAATGCTGCGCCTCCTCTGGGTGTGCGGGACGATGTTCATGACATTCTATGGGGTGAGCGCAATGTCCACCTTCGCGTCAGCCGTGAACATCGGCTACCTGATCGCAATGACTACACCGCTCTGGGATAAACATATCTCCGGCGAACTCAGGGTCGAAGGGACGCTTTGGGCGGCCTTTGCTCTCACGATTGGGAGCACGATAGCCGTGCTCGTCGAATTGCTGTTCGATGCCATACGGCCCGGGAATGATCTTCTGCGATCCATTGCAGAGCGGTTGGCTTCCGTAGAATCGGTACTCGACTGTTACGGAACAGGCGTTCCAGTGGACCAGCGAACGGCCAAGACAGTTACGCGGCTAGCAATGCTCGGAACATCGAGGTTGCGGCACACCTTGCGCAATTCCAACTTTCCGCGAGAATACCGCGAACAGATGGGCGCGGTTGTGGCGCTTGCCGGGAGGCAAGTCGATATTGCCGCAAGTCTGTTGCAATTAGGCATACAGGCGCGTGGTGCTGACCGGGAGAGGTTATGCAACCTGGCTACCAGCATTTCCACGATTCGTACCGAACTGCTAGACGGAAGATCTCCAACAGAAATTCATTTGAATGACTGGCACGAATCTTCAGGCGTGCCGCTTTTGCACGAGCTGGAGAAAACCGTACGGCTCATTCCAGAAGTCTTCTCCGGTGCTGCACCCATGAGCGAACTTGGGCTCTCTGCATCCGTTGTCAAACAATCTTCGACATTCTTTGTTCCAGACGCCTTTTCCAATTTGGACCACTTGAAGTTCGGGCTGAAAGGCGGGCTGGCAGCGAGCCTTTGCTATATGACCTACAACTCCATTGCATGGCCGGGCATTAGCACAGCCGTCACCACGGTTGTGTTGACCGCCCTTTCCACAGTTGGGTTCTCCCGTCAGAAGCAGGTCCTGCGATTCTCCGGCGCGGTCGTAGGCGGACTCATCTTCGGGATAGGAGCGCAAATATTGATTCTTCCCTACCTCGACTCGATTGTCGGATTTACAGTTCTATTCGTGGCAGTTAGCACGGTAGGTGCCTGGTTTGCAACTTCAAGCCCTCGATTGGCTTATTTCGGCATACAAATCATCGTCGCGTTCTACCTCATCAACCTACAAGAATTCAAAGAACAGATCTCGCTCGGCGTTGCAAGAGATCGTGTGGTCGGCATCTTGTTGGGCCTCTTCATCATGTGGGTTGTCTTCGACAAATTGTGGCCCACGCTTGCAGCAGTCGAGGTGAAGAGGGCGTTCATTTCTAATCTCCGAGCTTTGGCTGATTTTGTAAGGCAGCCTGTCGCAGGAGAGAGAAAGGTCGCGATTGAGCGCGGCTATTCTCTTCGAGAGACGATCCACTCAAACTTTGATAAGGTCAAGAGTCTGGCGGATGGACTGCTCTTCGAATTCGGTCCATCCCGCCAGCAGGACCTCGCCCTGCGCGGGCAAATCCGGCGGTGGCAGCCGCAACTACGGATGCTTTTCTTGACGCGCATTACCCTCTTCAAATATCGTCTTCAATTCCCCGGATTTGAATTACCGTCTGGGGTGCTCGCTTCACAAGTGGAGTTCGATGGCCGGCTAGCCGCGACACTCGACTTGATAGCAAATCGACTGGAGAATACAACACCGCCAGAACATCACGACCTTATAGGCGCATTTGAGCGTTTGCAAAGTACGGCCCGCGCCTATTGCATGGAGGGATCTTCTCAATCAACCACGATCGAACTAGAAACCTTACTTTCTCTATCTCGCACTGCTGAAAATTTAGTCGCATCTCTTGCGAACGAAATCTAGCGGCAAGATTGGAAAGCAACAGGATTCTGCCTCAGCACGCCGACCTCGAATAGCGCGATTGGTTGGACATCTGCGCGGCGCGGTAACGCCCCGTTCCGAAGACGATCTCAAAGCCCTGTTGGGTGATGGATGGCGCTAGCAGCGGTGAGAGAACGCCGGACCTATGCCGTCGTGCTGCAAGCCGAAACAGGGGTTGATTCCCTGTCCTCGGTGCTTCAATGCCACACGCAAGGTCCCCTAGCCCACGGAGGTGCTTCTCAACTGTTGTGAAACAAATGCGATTAATCTGACCTCTAAGTGAGCAAGGATTCTCCGCTGGCGCCGAAGAGCCTTTTGGTTGTTGGCCACTCAAAGGGACCTGATCGCAACCGGTGAAAAGCAACGGCAACGTTGCGAGGCTCGCTCAACAACGGACTTCGGAAAGGCGAATGCACCATCGGGGGATATCCTCCAGAACCTCTCGAAGATTGACTGCCTCCCGGGCGACGCCGGAGGAACTCTTGATTAGATTCGTCGAAACCTCGACTGCAGATTCCTCCAATAAGGAGCTACATGACCGTGAAAACTAAGTCAGTGGCCGGCTTACGGACAGGCGCTGGACTCCTGGTGGATAGTCTCGAGGCGCAAGGAGGAAAGCACGTCTTCGGGATACCGGAGGCAAAGATCGGTAAGGTCCTCGACACGTTGGTGGACTCTTCCATCCAGACGATCGTTTGCCGACATGAACAGAATGCCGCGTTCATCGCCAGTGGCATTGGCCGCATGACAGGTAAGGCTGGGGTGGTATTGGCCACCTACGGACCGGGCGTTTCAGATTTGGCGACGGGTCTGGCGACGGCGACCTCGGGGAGTGATCCGTTGGTCGCGATCGGAGGAGCCGTGCCGGTCGCAAGAGCCTTGAAGCAAGTGCATCAATCCATGGATCGGGTCGGTCTGATGCGGCCGGTCACCAAGTTCAGCGTGGTCCTGGCCGGCAAGGTGCTGAGCAGCCCCCAACTCTATCGCATCGCGGCCAGTTCCGCAGAGCCCAGTTTGGGGCTTGCTTCCTCGTTTTGCCATCTACAATCGCCTGAATGCTTGGGGGAAACATCGAGAAATCCCTGAACCGGGAAAAGAGACGTTCCATGACTGGTACAAGAAAAATCGCAACGATGCATTCAGCAAGGAGAGCCAATCATGATCAATCGTGAAATGATTCTTCAGGATGTTCGCAACAAACTGCCATCACCTCGTGATTTGCCCGAGGTTCCAAAGTTCCATTCGTTGCAGCTAGTCGACTTGAAGACGCTGTTTATTGTGTCGCTAAAGGAACTGGCCGGTGAGGTCGTCACCGAACCTCCGGGTGATTTCGCAGCATTCCTGAGGACGCAATTTCCTGAAGCCAACACGATCTGTTCGGCGGTTCCCGAATATGCGGGCAACAGCAAACCGGAAGACTTCCCGGAGTGGGGGGACACCGGCAATATCGATGTCACGATCGTACGTTCGCCGCTCGGCGTGGCCGAAACCGGATCGGTCCTGCTCTCCGAGAGAGAGTTTGACGTCAAAACCATCGGACTTCTAGACCACGACATTGTCATCCTTCTCGACCCAACTAGAATCGTCGAGAACCTGCACGTCGCATATAACCACTCCCATTTCCTGGACCAGGCCTATAGCTTGCTCATGTCCGGGCCTTAGGGCTCGGCTGATATCGGCGGAGTGAGCGTCCATCCCGCTCAGGGCGTGATGACGCTGACCGTCATCTTCTGGGCGGACGCAAAGGCACCGTGAGGGCGTCATAGACCTCGACTCCCTCGAGGCCGGGATTCATTCGCACTTCTCGGAATCAGGAACCCCTCCCAGTTCCAGAGATTGGCGCACAATGGCAAGATCGCAGTGACGGTCTCGCGTATCAATCGAGAGTCATGGTAGTGGACATTCAGGCCACATCTGAGGCAACCGAATATCGTCACCATCGGCATTCTGTCGAAGTGGGTGCCGCACTCGCTTTCGCCGGTGGGTACCTGGATGGCTTTACGTTTGTGGGGCACGGCAGAATCTTTGCCAACGCCATGACTGGGAATATTGTCTATCTTGGGATGGAGATCCTGTCCTCCCCTGGACACCCGAATTTTCGTCACCTGCCGCCTCTTTTCATGTTCATGCTTGGCATTTGGGCTGCGCGAGCTTTGCACCTCCCTGGGTTTCGGAGGATCGTGCGTCATCCTTATTCGGCTGTCCTGCTTGCAGAGGTCATCATCCTTTTCATCTTGGCCTTGCTTCCGAATCGCACTCCCGACTTCTGGATTACCGTACCCATCACCTTTGCCGCCTCGATGCAGGTACTCACGTTTCGGACGGTTGGGCCGCACACCTATACCTCTACCTTTACCACCGGCAATCTAGCCACACTAAGTACCGGACTATTTGATTGGCTATTTACAAACCATAAGGAAGCAGCCCGCAGCAAGTCACGCATCTTCGCCATCATGTGCGTCAGTTTTCTTGCCGGGGCCACAATCGGCAGTCTCGCGGTGGCACGCTGGGGAAACCGCGCCCTTATGCTCGAGGTTATTCTTCTCTTGCTGATCGCGATAAGAGTAAAGGATGCTTGACCCGCATGCAGCCCCGCGATCGCCCCCGCCTTGCAGTCAGTAGATAACGTCTCCGCGTAACGAATGAAGGCCGAGCCTGTGCCCCGCCCTCTTGGGTATGCGTATCGAATACGCTTTCGTTTACGACAGGTTTATTCTGGAATGAGGAACGCCAGGAGTCTTAGATGACTGCGCTGTCCAACCGACGAGTCAGGATCCTGGAAGATGGTCGGCCGATCCCCCTCGTGCCGCACGTTCCGCTGCTCTCCAGCGCACACCAGCCGTGGGAAGGATTTCTCCTCGAACAGCACGCTTCCAGGGGATTCGAAGTTCCAAAGCATGATCATTCTTCCATCCTCCTGAGCATGCAGTTGAGTGCGGGCCTCCACTTGGATTGGCGCTCGGGGAGAGGTGCGGGCAGCGCACAGGTGGAGGCAGGCAGCCTCACGCTGCACGGGCTCAGCAATTGCGGCCGATCCCTGTGGACGGGCTCGTACGATCGACTGCTGTTTGAGCTTGATCCCGCGCAGTTGGAGCGCCTTACCGAGGGACGCTTTGCTGGTGGAAGAGTCGATGTCACGGAACGCTGGATCTTCAAAGATGCGCGAATCGAATATTTACTCAAGACGCTGCAGATTGAACTCGAACAGGGTGTGCCCGCAGGTAGGCTCTTCGGTGAACAGGTGGGCAATACTCTGGCGATATTGCTTGCGGAGCAATATGCGGTCATTGCTCCTGACATGTTTGCGAGTCGCGGGCAACTGCCGAAATCGCGCTTGAATACGGTTTGCGAGTATGTAGAAGCGAACCTCAGTCGGGACATTTCGCTTTCAGCCCTTGCATCGACTGCTGGGATGAGTCCGTATTACTTTGCGCGACTCTTCAAACAGACTACTGGAATCACCCCGCATCAATACGTGGTTAGGCGCCGTATCGAGCGTGCAAAGGAGCTATTGCGGAATCCGAACATGAGTGTGTTTGAGGTTGGCATACGGGTGGGCTATGTCGACCCAAAACATTTCAGAGATTTGTTCCGCCGCGAAGTTCGAGTCACGCCAACGGACTATCGTTGCAGACGCTAGCCACCGGTCTCCTGAGCAACTTGCCGGGGATTTTCCGGTTGCGGTGAGGCATGGTGGTTTACGAGGAGGACTGCACCGCGCTGCCCGGTCAGGTAGGTCCAAACCCATTGCACCAGAACGGCTAAACGGAGGCTGAAATGGGCTAAATAGGCAATGTGGATCGCGGCCCAAGGCAGCCATCCCAGCCATCCGCTCAACTGCACCTTACGGCACTGCAGAACGGCAAAGTTGCCTCCGGCGACTGCCATGTTGCCTTTGTCGAAGTAGCGGAAGGGCGCCATATCCTTGCGCCCAGTCACACGACGCAGAATGAGTTTGCCGGCATACCGTCCCTGATGCATCGCCACTTGGGCAACACCGGGAAGCGGCTTTCCATCCTGATTCAGGGAGGCTGTGTCTCCAATGACAAAGATTTCCGGGTAGCCCGCTATCGTCAAATTCTGCTGAATGTGGACGCGACCTGCTCGGTCCATGTCGGCGTTCAGCCATTTGCCCGCTGGGGAAGCGGCAACACCAGCAGTCCAGATGACGGTCCTGCTCATGATCCGTTCACCGCCAACTAGCACTCCATCGCCATCGATACGTTCGATGCCGTGTCCCAGGCGGACTTCAACACCCAGTTCCTCCAGGTGCTTCTGCGCCTTTCTGGAGAGAGCCTCAGAGAAGGGGCCGAGGATCCGGTTGGCTTGATCAACCAGGATGATGCGTGCGTCCCGCGGATCAATCCTTCGGAAGGAAGACTTTAACGTCCGGCGTACCAGCGTGGCCATCGCCCCGGCCATTTCAACGCCGGTGGGTCCCGCCCCCACAAGAACAAATGTCAGCAATCCCTTCCTGACCGGATCTTCTGTGGTTTCCGCCTGTTCGAAGGCATGAAGAATCCGGTTGCGAATCGCCAGCGCATCCGCCAGGCTCTTCAGGCCAGGCGCATGCTTTTCATATTCGTCCTTGCCGAAATAGCTATGCCGAGCTCCGGTGGCGAGAACCAAATAGTCATAGGAAATAACTTCTATGGTCCCGTCGGAAAGATCAACGCTAACATGGCGCTCACCTTTATCGACACTTGTGACTTCGCCAAGAGTCACGCTCACGTTGGCCTGGTTGCGTAACATTCCGCGGATGGGGGAGGCGATGTCCCCAGGGGACAGCACCGAGGTGGCTACCTGATAAAGCAGTGGCTGAAATACATGATGGTTCGTGCGGTCAATCAACGTAATGCGTACCGGCGCACCGCGGAGGGCTTTCGCGGCAGCAACACCGCCAAAGCCTCCGCCAACGATGACCACATGTGGTTGGTTCGCATCCATGAGCGCTTGTCTCTCCTGGGTCATTGCATCACCTCCACTTCATCCGACAAGTCAACTTCCGAATATTCAGGACTCCATTGGCAGGCAATCACCTTGCTTCGGAGAGCGCCCGGATTTGTCGTGGGAGCCAGCCCCTCACGTTGCGCGGCCAGGCCAACCGCGACCGCCATCTCAACGGCTACCTTGCGAATATCCGTCAGCACCGGCAACAGCGGAGCCGTTGGATCTTTGAGTGCCGGAGAGTTCTCCGCCAACGCATACGTTGCGGCCAGCAGCATGCTGTCGCTGACGCGGGTCGCACCGGACGCTACAAGCCCGAGTCCAACGGCCGGGAAGATATAAACGTTGTTGCATTGTGCAATGGAAATTTCGGTCTTCCCATACTTCACCGGCGCGAAGGGAGAACCCGTCGCCACCAGGGCCTTGCCATCCGTCCAACGAATCAGGTCTTCCGGCTGTGCTTCGCACTTGCTCGTAGGGTTGGACAGGGGCAGGATAATCGGCCGCGCGACCTTACGAGCCATCTCGCGTACGATTGCTTCGGTGAAAGCGCCGCCCACCGTGGAGAAGCCGAGCAGAACATTCGCGTCGACCTTTCCAATCACATCGGCGAGACCGATGGTGCCATTGAACGTCTTTGGCCAATCGGCCACCGTCTCCGCCTTCTGCGCATAGACCTGTTGCTCAACGCTCAGATCGGTACGGTTGCTGTGCAGCAGACCGTCCTTATCGACGATCCAGAAGTGGCTGAGTGCCTGCTCCTCAGAAAGACCTGCCGCGACCAATGCCTGGCGCAAGTAATCAGCCACACCGATGCTTGCAGATCCAGCTCCCAGGAACACGAACTTCTGCTCCTTCAAATTCCCTCCCGAAACCCGTAGGGCGCTCAGAACTACGCCAAGCGCAACGGCTGCGGTTCCCTGGATATCGTCGTTGAAGGTCAGCAGTTCATCACGATACCGCTGTAGGATGGGACGGGCATGCGGCGTCGCGAAATCTTCCCACTGCAGGCAGGTGTTCGGCAGTTCAGTCTTCACCGCTTGTACGAATTGGTCAATGAATTCGTTATAGTCCTTCCCCGTGATGCGCTCGTGCCGCCAACCCAGATACTCCGGATCGTTCAGCAACTCCTGATTATTGGTTCCAACATCGAGGACGATGGGCAACGTCCGTGCTGGATCGATACCGCCAATCAGCGTGTACAGCGAGAGCTTCCCGATTGGAATACCGAGACCTCCAACTCCTTGATCGCCAATTCCAAGAATCCGTTCGCCATCCGTTACCACGATGACGTCTACATCCTTGTTGGGGCGGCTGCGCAATAGCTCTGGAATACGATCCCGCAAGGGATAAGAAATGAAGAGGCCACGCGGCCGCCGATAAATCTTGCTAAAGAGCTGGCACCCCTGAGCAACCGTAGGCGTATAGACGATCGGCATCATCTCATCGATGTGATCAAGTACCAGACGGTAGAAAAGAACCTCGTTCGTATCTTGCAGCTGGCGCAGGTAGATGTGGCGTTCAAGGCTATCCTGCTTCCTCACATAGGCCTGATAGGCGCGAGTGACCTGATCGTCTAATGTCTCGACGTTCAACGGAAGTAAGCCATGTAAGTCGAATCTGGTGCGTTCGTCATAGGTGAACGCTGTGCCTTTATTCAATGTTGGAGTGGTTACTAATGACATTCTTGATGCTCCTGTCGTTGTAGTTCTTTTGTTGGTTGGCTCAGTGTTATTCGGCATTTGATTTCTCCTTAAAACATCACGCTGCGTCTGCATAGGCATGAAAGCGCCAGGTTCAATTAGTTGAGAACACCTGGATGCATGCTCTCCATCAGTTTGTGGTTATCGCGATAGTCCACGGGAATGCCGATCACCACCGGACCTTCCAGCGCAAGCGCTTTTTTGAGCGTGGGTGCAATTGCTTCCGGAGTGTTGATCATCATTCCGTGTGCGCCACAGGCCTTGGCAATCCCCACAACATCAACAGGACCGAATTCCACGGCGGCATCACGGCCGTATTTGGCGATCTGCTGGAAACGAACCATGTCGTAGTGGCCATCAATCCAGACAATGTGGACCAGGTTGCACTTCAGTCGCACCGCCGTCTCCAATTCCATCGACGAGAACATGAATCCTCCGTCGCCCGAAATAGAAATGACCTTTTCGCTAGGACGAACCAGAGAGGCCGCAATCGCCCAGGGCAGGGCAACGCCCATCGTCTGCTGTCCGTTGCTGATCAGCACCTGTCGCGAACGGAAGCTATACAAATAACGTGCCAGCCAGATATGGAACGAACCCATGTCCAGGCATAACGTTATGTCCTCGCTCATGATCCCCTGAAGCTCATGGACAATACGCATGGGATGAATGGGAGTGCCATTGAGCATTTTGGCGCGCTCCGAAAACACGCCTCGCTCCATAGCGATTTCGCTGAGGATTGCACGATTGCCCCGACGTTCGGTCAGTTCAATCAGCGGCGTAAGTCGTCCCAGGATCGCCGCGATGTTGCCGATCAACTCGACGGCCGGCTTGTAGTTCTTGTCTGCATCCGGACGGACAACATCGATATGAATGATATTCCCCTTGCGCCCGCGGTTCCAGAGCACAGCGTCATACTCGATGGGATCGTAGCCCACGGTGATGACCAGGTCGGAAGCGTCCAGAAGTCGATCCCCTGGCTGGTTGTGAAAGAGACCGACACGACCACCGAATTGATTAAAGAGGTCATGGGATACGGCGCCTGCCGCTTGATAGGTGTTGACAACCGGCAAGCCAGTCTTTTTCAGAAAGAGATGGGTGGCCTCTGCCGCCCCCGGCTGGCTCGCCAGCATGCCCAACAACACCACCGGGTTGTGCGCCGTATGGATGCGCTTCGCAGCCTCATCCATCTCGTGATCGGCGGCAGCGCCCAGTGCTTCAGGCTTTACCGGGGTGAGCACTTCACCCTTGGCCTCAGCCGCCATGATGTCCATGGGCAGACTGACGAAGGAGGCGCCGGGACGCCCTGACTCTGCGGCACGAAAGGCGTCAGCCACTACTTCAGAGATCGCCTCACTGGAGTTGACCTCGGCGCTGTACTTGGTGACGGGCTTGAAGATTGAAACCGTGTCCATCGCCTGATGCACACGCTTGAGCCGGTTGGCCACCGTCGTCGCTCCACCCAGCGCAACCACCGGATCCCCCTCCGACGTCGCGGTAGCTAGACCCGTCACCAGGTTCGAGCAGCCAGGTCCGGAGGTGCCGATGCATACGCCCGCCTTGCCGGTCATGCGCCCGATACCTGCAGCAATGAAGGCTGCATTCTGCTCGTGACGGCACAGGACGGTTTTGATCTTCGAATCGACTAAGGTGTCGAATACCTTGTCAATCTTTGCCCCCGGGATGCCGAAGACATACTCCACGCCCTGGGACTCAAGGTTCCTTACAAGCAGCTCGGCTCCGGTCTGGACGACGGCTGCAACGTTGGTCTGGTTGATCGTGCTCTTGACGCTGGTGCTCATGTTACTTCACCCTTTCTGGTTGGAATGTTTCGGCCTTCTCAAGATCTGCGGTCGGATCTCGACGCAAATCCGCATCGAGGAATGCCCTGGTCTCAGGCAACACGAGACGAAACTTTGTGCCGCGCTGAAGTTCAAGCATGAGATTGCTTCCGTCGCACTCCAGCAGATGTCCTCCCCCGGTGCGATCCTCCGTGATGAAATGCAGGTGGTAACCCGGAATGCTCAGAGTCTTCACATAGGACGGCGACCAGAAACCGACGAGCGATCCTCGCACATCATGAAACTCAAATTCAGGTTGAACCGCAGCGGCGTGGATCAATTTTGTACCCGGCTTCATGCGGCACAGGGCGCGCGTCCGGACATGCTTGAATAGACCCTCGATACGAATGGAATAGAAGTAATTGTCCGTGGGCCTCAGACGATCCAACTCAGCCAGCAAGCTGGCAAGACCAGTACATTCCTTCATCAGAACCTGGATATCAGGACTAAACCTTGCGACTGTGGCAAAAGGCGTCTGAACGTCATCGGCGACTTCATTGACAGAGCCATCAGAGCGTACCTGGAAGACGTGGCCGTCAACGACCACCATTTCGCCATCCAAATGTTCAAAGGTTCCCAGTCCAAGGTCGCCGTACTTTTTGAGTGATCCGCAGTCTACTGCTCCATCCGCTACACCTTCGACTAGAGCCGATGAGGTCGAGATTTGATACAGCGCGTCGCGTGTGTTTTCGAGGTAGTCAGCGATGGCATTTTGAATGAGCTGTTCAGGCTCTTGGCAGCTGTGCTGGGCATGAAGCTCAAGAACTTGCAATAGATCCGGTGGAATCGTGAAATTTGGTTGCAGCACTTGGAATAGCGCTCCTTTTCTCTATTACGTCACACACGTAACAGACGCAATAGCCGAAGCGCACAAAGGGGGGTGGCTTGCTGCCAAGG
>JBEKFF010000022.1:0-33622 GCA_050013455.1 Acidobacteriaceae bacterium
CGCAAACAGGATTCGTCGCCCCGGGCCAGGAGGTCTTTGCAACGGTTCCTCCAACTGTCGCTACGAACTCCGGCTTTACTCTAGGCCCTGCCGGGACGGTGACGGTGGCAGCTGCCGGGACCTATGCCTATGACTACAACGTCTCGGTGATAGAACCGGGAACCCTGGAGCTCACGGACAATGGCGCGCCCCTGATCGGCACCAGCTTTGGGCGCTCGACCGGCACGTCCCAGATCGTAGGCCACGGGGTAATTACGCTGAATGCCGGAGATGTCGTTGGGCTGATGAACCCCGTTTTCTCCCCTACGCCGCTGAGCCTTTACACAGCCACGCCGGGTGTCCCCCAGACTACAGCCGCCTTCAGCCTGGTTGCGCTGGCTGCCGGAACGCCGGGCGCTACGGGCGCGACAGGCGCGACAGGCGCCGCGGGAGCGACCGGGCCGCAGGGACCACAAGGGCCCGCCGGCCCGACCGGTGCACAAGGACCCACGGGCCTTACCGGGGCAACCGGCTCCACCGGAGCCACCGGCCCCGCCGGCCCTATCGGTCCCATCGGCGCCACTGGCACCTTCAGCGTCGCGGGCAACTGGTCGTCCGCCACTACCTACCAGGCCGGACAAATCGCCTACTGCGCAGCCTGCTCCAGTAACGGCTCCAGCTACATCGCTCTCGCCACCAACGTCGCGATCGATCCACCCACCAATCCCGCCGTCTGGAACATGGTTGCCAAAGCTGGAGCTAACGGCGCTACCGGCGCCACAGGCGCAACCGGCGGTGCGGGTCCCATAGGCCCCGCAGGCCCCACCGGCCCCCAAGGTCCCGCGGGCAACAATGGAACCAACGGCACTGGATCGGTCTCTTCCGTCACCGTCGGCACCGTCTCCAACGCCGCTGCCGCCGGCGCCGGCACCCTCACCATCAGCAACGCCACCACCACCCCAACCATCTCCATCAACTTCCCCGCCAGCAGCGGCAGCAGTACCGGCTTCATCTTCGCTGCGAATATTTTGAGCCCCGGCGACACGAACACGTATTTTGCGGCACCACTAGGTAGCGTCTACTACGTTGCTGCCCAATCGGGCGGCGGCGACGTCTACCTCCCGTCATCCTGCACCGTCTCATCGCTGAAGATTCGCGGAATCGTCGTTCAGGCCGGAGCCGCCGACTCGACGACTTTTGTCGTGCAACATAATGACGTGAATACGGCTATGGGCTGCATCGTGAACACGTCAAACTCCCTCGGCAACACAGGCTTTTGTAGCGATACCACGCATACCTTCAACGTGGCCGCCGGAGACTTTATTGATTTTCAAATCAGTCAGACGAATGCGACGCCTTACGTCAACTACAGCACCGAACTCGTCTGCAATTGAGGTCTCCTCCTGTCTACGCAAACCACGATTTGATTTTGTAAGGATTCTCCCCGACTTCAACAACCGCGACGCGATACTCAATGTCCCGGCCGAAACGTAACACCCTGCATCCCTTTTCGCACTCCAGGCATTCGGTACTGCACGACACAGAATGCACCTGCATTTTGTGGTTACACCTCCCAGGCAAGCTAAACCTGCCCCAACTGCGCTGGACCATACCCACGAGGAGCTTTATGTCGGACCAATATCTCGGCGAAATCCGAATGACCGGATTCAACTTCGCACCCCAAGGCTGGGCACTCTGCAATGGCCAAACCCTCCCCATCTCGTCGTACAACGCTCTGTTTGCCCTGATCGGCACCACCTACGGCGGCAACGGAACCACGATGTTCAATCTCCCCAATCTTCAAGGCCGCGTGCCCATCCACCAGGGCAATGGCCTCAATCTCCCTCCCTCCGTCATCGGCACCTCGGCGGGCACGCCATCGGTTACGCTGGTGGCCTCCAACCTGCCCGTCCACGCCCACGTCATCGCCCCCCGGTCTCCAGCGCTCCCGGTACCTCCAGCACCCCGGTCGGCGGCTTCCCCGCAGTCGATTCCGTGACCGCATCTCCCGCCATCGAACGCACCACCCTGACCGGCAAAAGCTACGCGCCTGCCGCAACCTCCGGGCAAACCAGCGGATCCTTTCCCAGCGGTGCCGCCGGCAACAACCTTCCCTTCGACATCACTCCTCCCTACCTGGTGATCAACTTCATCATCGCTCTCGTAGGAATCTATCCACCTCGCAACTAGTCACGGAAACCTCACTTTCACCTAAACCCTGCACGTAAACGATGACACCTGACCGGCCAAGCCCTGTTGCTCTACAACCCGCCACTCGCTTCGATCAGCCCCTGCTGTTCCGCCTCTTCGTGGAGCAGCGGTCGAGGATCTTCGTGACCGCCGGTCTGGACGAGCAACAGGTTGAGGCCATGCTGCAGTCGCAGTTCCAGTTGCGCGCCCACTCCTATGCGCAGCATTACCCCGTCGCCGAGGACCGCATACTCGTGACCGATGGCGGCGAACGCATTGGCCGCATCCTCATCGATTGGTCGGAGGATGGCGTGTGCCGGCTCGTCGACTTCGCCATCCTCGGCAGCCACCAGGGTCGCGGCATCGGCACCACCATCCTCGAACGCTGTATCGAGGACGCTGCCCTTCGCAACTGCCGCCTCCAACTCACCGTCGACCGCGGCAGCCGCGCCGAACACCTCTACACCCGCAAGGGCTTCACCATCAAGGACGAAACACCGCCGCAACGACATATGGAATATCCAAGCGACCCCATCAGCACCTCAATCAGCAATCCAGGCGGTAGCCGAGAATGACACCAGCAGCGCAGCCCGTGCTCCCCTCCGGGACACCTCCCCGCTCGCTAGCCTCGGCAGCGATTCTTCTGTTCGCGCTCACGGTCTCGATGCACGCACAAGGCATCCTCACCGTAACTCCCGGCCGAACGGCGAATACCACCGCCGGAACCGGCACCGCAGGCTACACCGGCGACACGGGCCCGGCCACCGCCGCAACCCTGGCGAACCCTTCTGCCGTCGCCTACGACACGACCGGCAACCTCTACGTCGCCGACGCAAATAATCACGTCATCCGCGAGATCTCGACCAGCGGCATCATCACCACGATTGCCGGAACCGGCGTCGAAGGCTTTGCTGGAGATGGTGCGGCTGCGACCTCCGCCCAACTCGACACACCTACTGGAATCGCGGTCGACGCCAGCGGCAACCTCTACATTGCCGACTCTCACAACCACCGCATCCGCGAGGTGAGCGCTGGAACCATCACCACTCTCGCCGGAACAGGAACACCAGGCTCCTCAGGCGACGGCGCAGCCGCCACCGCCGCACAACTCTCCCTGCCCAGCGGCGTAGCCGTCGACAGCACTGGCAACGTCTACATCGCCGACACCAACAACCACCGCATTCGCAAGGTCAGCAGCGGCACCATCACCACGATCGCCGGCGACGGCGAGGAGCTCTACGCCGGCGACAACGGCCCCGCCACCTCTGCTGCCCTCGACTCACCGACAGGCGTCGCCGTAGACGCCAGCGGCAACCTCTACATCGCCGACCGCCTCAACCAGCGCATCCGCGTAGTCAGCGGTGGCAACATCACCACCCTCGCAGGAACCAGCACCGCAGGCTTCTCTGGCGACGGCGCCTCGGCAACCGCTGCAAGCCTCTTCAAGCCGTCCGGCGTCAGCGTAGACGCGGCCGGCAACATCTACATCGCCGACACCGACAATCAGCGCATTCGCCAAGTCGGCAACAACACCATCGCGACCATCGAGGGTTCGGGCTCGCAATGCTACGGCGGAGACGCCGGCCTCTCCACCGCAGCCATCCTCAACTCCCCCCGCGCCGTCGCACCCGACGCCTCCGGCAACCTCACCATCGCCGACCGCCTCAACCAGCGCCTGCGCTCCGGCACACTCCCAGCCCTCACCTTCGCAGCCGAAGACGTCGGCATGCCGAGTCCACCGCAGGCCGTTATCCTCGCCAACACCGGCACAGCCTCCATCACCGTCTCCACCATCACTGCCAGCGCTGGCTTCACGACGGCAACCGGCGGCACCTGCTCCGCCCCACCCATCACCCTCGCCGCCGGCGCCAGTTGCACGCAGAACCTGGAGCTCCTCCCCGTAGCCGCCGGTGCTTCCACCGGTTCGGTAGTCTTCACCGGCACCGGCGTAGTCCCGCAGAGCATCCTGCTCGCCGGCACAGCAACTGTCTCCCCTACCACCGTCACGCTCACCTCCAGCGTCAACCCCGCCCTCGCCGGGCAACCCATCACCTATACCGCGGTAGTCGTTCCCCTGGGCCTCGGGACCCCTACCGGCACCATTGCCTTCGCCGCCGCCGGTACCCCCTTCAGCACCCAGACCCTCCCCCCGGGAAGCGCCACCGCCATCGCCGCGAACACCTCTCTTGCTACAGGTACGAACAGCATCACCGCAGTGTATGCAGGGAGTTCAAACTTCACCGGCGGCACCTCCAGTCCCATACCCCAGCTGGTCGAAGACTTCAGCATCACCCTGACTCCGGAGCCAAACAACCCAGCCGGTTCAACCAGTCAGACCGTAATTCCCGGCAAGGCAGTTACCTTCAATTTTGCACTGACGCCGCTGCTCGGCCCCTTCAACTTCCCCATCGCTCTCAGCGCAGCAGGATTGCCCCCTGCGGCAGTCGCGACATTCACCCCACAGACCACCACACCGGGGACGAATCCGACAAGCTTTACCATGACCATCCAGACGGCAGCGAATCAAGGGTCTTTGCAACATAAGCGCCCGATGGGTGGCGGCGCCATAGCCTTCGCGCTCCTGGTCCTTCCCTTAACGCGCAGGTTGCGACGGCGTGCGAAACAGATAAAAAAACTTCGCATAATGACTCTCGTTGCTTCGCTGTTTTTCTGCGCAGCTGCATTCGGCAGCCTCACAGGATGCGGTACGGACACTGGTTTCTTCGCGCAGCCTCAACAGAACTACACCATCACCGTCACAGGTACAGTCGCCGGCTCGGCTGGGTTCGTCCTGCAGCGCAGCACCAGCGTCACGTTGACGGTGCAGTAGAGAACCCGGCCGCCTGGATCAACACTGAGTTTCACAAGCTCACAAGAGGAGCGATGCACTTGTCGAGAATCTCCCGAATTACGTTTTGTCTCCTCCTGCTGGCCCCAGCGTTGGTCGTGCGCGCGCAGGAGTTGCATGCCGCGCAGTCACCCAGGATCGATGTCTCCATTACATTCGACGCCGAGCGCTCCCTGAGATCCGCAACGCCGGAGAGTTTCTGGATGCAGGGTGGCTCCATCGAGCTTGGCACCAATACATGGCGCGGTTTGGGCATTGTTGCGAATGTCACGGGTGCGCACACTGGCGCGATCGGTGAGAGCAGCATTCCTTTATCCATCGTCACAACGACCTTCGGGCCCCGCTACCGATGGCATGCGGATCACCGCGTTTCGATCTACGTCGAAGGCCTGATTGGCGAGGGGAATGGCTTCAAGAGCCTCTTTCCGACAGTCAGAGGATCCGAGACCAGCGCCAACAGCCTCGCAGCCCAGGCCGGCGGCGGGCTCGACTACAGGCTCTCGCAGCATGTCGCTGTGCGTGCAGTCGAAGCCGCCTGGCAACACACGCAGCTGCCCAATGGAACCAACAATGCCCAGAACGACCTTCGCCTTGGCGCCGGCATCGTTGTCGGATTTGGGCGATGACAAAGCTTGTACCCCTGCCAGTCGATAATCCTCCGGCGAGAGGAGAAGTGCAGGCGGTAAACTCTCTTCACCTAAAAACAAATTTCGTAACTCAGCTCACAGAGTACTTCGAACGGAACAGCATCCCGAAACATCCGCAGGACCTGAAGGACCATTCTTGCATCGGGTTTCACTTCGGCAACGGTCTGTATCGCTGGGAGTTTGAGAAGGGCCGGAAGGCACTCACGGTCACCCCACACGGTCCTGTATCTTTCGACGATCCTGAGCTCGTGATTCAGGCAGTTTTGGATGGCGTCGGGACCGGCACGGCCATAGAAGGTGCACTGACGGAACCGATAGCGGACGCCTGATTCAAGTCCTGAGAGACTGGTGCCCATCGTTTCCTTGGTATTTGCTCTACTACCTGAGCCGTCGGAACCAGCCTGCTGCCTCGGCCGCGCTTATTGACCGCCTCCGAATTGATCCATCATGAGAACGCGCTTGTGTTTACCCATCCTGACGTGAGAGCGATAGATCGTCGAGTCACGTTTCGTGAATGGGATGGCCTGGAAACACGCATTGGCCTGAAGTCGATCGCGAGAAACAACCTCACTCGAATTTCTTCACCTTCTTTGATTTGCCGCGTCGCGCCTTGCGCTGCATGGGATTAGCGCGAACGGGCGCCACCGCTGTACAGCGCCCCATTTGCAAGCAAGCCATGAAATTGACCGCTTCGCTCATAAATGACCTTCCTTGGCAACAATTCTGCTCATTCTTTCCAATTCTTCTTGACAACTGCTCATAACGAAACATAGGCTGCCCGTGATTCGACTATGCTTGGGCCCACCGCAATTCGACATGCGGAGCGGCATCCTGCCTGTCGGTGCATGGTCGGCCACGCACTTTGGGAGAGACTCCGGTGATCAGAAAACTTCGCATGAATATATTCGTTGGGCTTATCGCCTCAACGTTGTTCGCGCTCGCCGCAAACGCGCAGACCGTAACCGGCGGAGTTACCGGCACCGTCACCGATCCGAGCGGCGCAGCGATTCGAGGCGCGGTCGTCACCGCCCACGATCTGGACACCAACGTGTCCTCGCCCACGACCACGAACGCCGACGGTGTTTACCGCATCGAACATCTGCCGATCGGCAGGTATGAAGTCATTGCGAAGGCGAACGGTTTCAGCAGTGAGACGCTGCAGCCGTTCAGCCTTGAAGCCCTGCAAACGGTGACGTTTAACGCGAAGCTCGCCGTTGGGGGTACGACCGTGTCCGTGGAAGTCTCCTCCTCCACGCCGATTCTGGACACGCAGGACTACACCATCAGCAGCACGTTTACCGCCAACACAATCGCGAACTTTCCGCTGAACGGTCTGGACTTCAGCGCGCTCACACTCTATACGCCCGGCGCGGTCAGCACCTATGGCAACACCGCCACGAACGTCATCGAGCGTGACACGTATTACAGCGACTCGGTAAACGTGAACGGCAACCGCGCCCAGGCCAATAACTACACGCTCGAAGGGTTCGACATGAACGAGACCTTCAACAATGAGATCGGCTACAGCCCGGCGCCGGCTGCGCTCGGTGAGATCCAGGTCGTTACGGCGAACTCACCGGCCGAACTGGGAAACGTGAACGGCGCAGGAGTAGTGAGCGTGCTCAGGAGCGGTACCAACAGCTACCACGGATCGGCCTATGGATACCTGCAGGATTATCGTCTGAACGCGGACTCCTGGCAGAACAAGAACCAGACACCCATCGTCCCCACGAACCCGTTTTCGCAGGACCAGTTTGGCGGGACCTTCGGCGGACCGATCCTGCGCAACAAGCTCTTCTTTTTCGTCGATTACCTGGGCTCGCGGTACCACGTCGGCGGTATCGGATCCACCAGCGTGCTTACGGCAGCGATGAGAACAGGGGACTTCTCGGCATTGCTGCCCGAGGGTTGCGACAGCGCCGGATATACGGTGATCTCTGGCGTGGCACTCTGCAACTCGACCGGAACGCCTGACAGCTATCAGTTGTTCGATACGTTGAACAACAACCTGCCCTTCGTCGGCAATGTGGGCGTCCCTATCGTCAACCCCGTGGCGCAGTTCCTCATCGCAAACACCTCGTTGTATCCGCTGCCGAATGCGACACCGACGGACGGAATTGCTGCCAACAACTACCAGGGGCATCAGCGAAATTTCAAGGCCAACAACCAGGGCGACATTAAGATCGAGTACGACAAGAGCAACAAAGACAAGCTCACCGGCTTCTTCTCAATTTCCACGGCCTACGACGGCACGAGTCCCTTGCTGGCGATCAGCTTCTCCGGACCGAACCTGTATCCCACCAAGCTGGGCGGCATGAACTGGGTGCATACCTTCTCGCCTGCGTTTGTGAACTCGCTGCGCGTTGGCTTCACGCGCATTGTGTGGGCGCAAAACTTCTCCGTGGATTCGACCGGACAGTTTGGCATTACCGGCAATGCGAAGGTCGGCATCAGCTTTCCCAACCAGAGTGTGCCGGGTTACACCTACCAGAGCCTCGGAGCATCCGGCATCTTCGCAGGTGGCAACCCGGTATACGGCGGCGGGGTGATCGACAACACCTACCAGTACCTGGATCAGGCGAGCTGGGAACACGGCCACCACTACTTCAGCTTCGGCATCTCGGCGCTTCGTTACCAGAACAACTATCCCACCGCTAACAACAACGGCTATCTTGGGTCGCTGAACTATCAGGGCCAATATACGAGCGACTCCGCGACTTCGGCCGGCGGCTATGGAGCCGCGGACTTCTTGCTGGACCGCATCAGCTCGTCCGCAGCCACGCTGACCAGTGTGAACGTGGGGCAGCGCCAGTGGCGCACCGGCATCTACGCGACCGATGATTTCAAGCTGACCCCGACCCTCACCGTAAATTACGGCTTCCGCTACGAGCTCGACCAGCCATGGGTGGAGCAGAACAACAAGACCGGCAACGTAAATCTGACCACTGGGCAGATTATCTATGCGGGCAGCATCCCCGCGGGCGCGCCGCCGGGATCCGGCCTGTGCTCCAACCTCGCCTGCTACGACTGGAACTTTCACCAGTTCATGCCGCGCGTCGGCTTTGCCTGGCAGGCCATGAATCGTTTCGTCGTGCGCGGCGGATACAGCGGTACCAGCTTCTTTGAAGGCAACTCCAGTAACCAGCGCCTGACCTCCATCACGCCGTTTATCCAGGCGATTCAAACGCCCAAGCTGGCCGTAGCCGCCGGCAATGTTCCTACGCCGTACACCACCCAGACTGCCTTCGACGTTTCCGCGCAGCCCGGCGGAACGTACAACACCTATCCCCAGAAGATGCAGCCGGCCTACGTGCAGAACTACAACCTCACACTCGAATACGCCCTGACCCATCTGATGAGCCTGCAGGTCGGATACGTAGGCGAGACCGGACAGCACATTGAGGACTACGGCAACGTAAACCAGTGGACAGTTCCAGGTGATGCGACCTCGGCGCCCTTCTACAACAGCCCGTATATCGGCTGCAATTCCCCGCAAGCTACGCAGGTCTGTTCGAATGGCCTGCTCATCACTGAATCTCGCGCGATGATGAACTACAACGGGCTGCAGGTTGTGCTGCGGCAGCGGTTGTCAAACACCGGCCTTGAGTACACGGTGAACTATACGTATTCGAAGTCGATGACGAACGCCGTAGGCAACTATGGCCTCAACACTGGTGGCTATAACGCAGATCCGGGATTCCAGAACTACTATGACAGCCATGCTGATTATGGCGTGGCGGGATCGGACGTCAAGCACAACCTCAACGGCACTGCGACCTATGCTGTTCCTGTTGGTCGTGGACGCAAGTACATGAGCAATGCGAACCGCCTCGTCGATGAGGTGCTCGGCGGCTGGAAAATTAGTTCGGGATTTATGTTCTACAGCGGTTTCCCGCAGACAATTGGCGCCGGTAATAGCAACGTGAACAGCTACGGGCAAACGCGAGCTGAGCAGTACCGGCCACTGCATATCGTCCACCGCTCCCGCTACAACTGGTTCGGTACCGATCCCTCGGCCCAGCCCTGCACTACGGCCGGCGTCGATAACGGCGTGTGCGCCTTCGGCGTTCCAGCGCAGAACACCTTCGGCAACTCGGTCAACGGCGTAGTGCGTGGCCCCGGCTTCCGGGATGTGGATCTGTCAGTCTTCAAAGAGTTCCGTATCGTTCGCGAACAGTATCTCGGCTTCCGCATGGATGCCTTCAACGCGTTCAACATGGTCAGCTTTGGCAATCCCAGTACCAGTATGTCGCCGCAGTTCGGGTGGCTCGCGCAGAACAATGCTATCCGCTCGGTTGAGCGTCGTCTGCAGTTCTCAGCCACCTACCGCTTCTAGGGCGGCACGATTCGTTCTGACTGGACTAACCATGGCTGTCATTGAAATTGCGGTCGACTCAACCGAATCGGCTCTTGCCGCGGAGCAAGGCGGCGCGCAGCGCATCGAGCTTTGCAGCGCCTTGCGCGAGGGCGGTCTGACGCCCAGTCTTGGGCTGGTGCGTACCGTGCGCTCAGGCTGCTCGATCGCGCTCTTCACGATCATCCGCCCACGCGGTAGCGACTTTCTCTACACCGCGGAAGAGTTCCGTGCGATGCAGGAGGACATCCGCATCATGGGACAGGAAAGTGTCGACGGTGTTGTCTTCGGTCTTCTGACGCAGGATGGCCACATTGACATAGAGCGTACCCGCGCCCTGGTGGAGCTTGCGCGCCCAATGCAGGTGACGTTTCACCGAGCTCTCGACATGACGTCAGATCCCGAACGGGCCCTGGAAGACGTGATCGCCTGCGGTGTGCAGCGGGTGCTTACGTCCGGAGGCGCCTCGTCTGCGTGGGCAGGCCGAAAGCGCCTGCAGGCTATGGTCCACCAGGCGGCCAGTCGGACAACGATTGTCGTCGGCGGTGGCGTGCGCCCTGCGATCATCTCCCGGCTGATAGCCAGCACGGGCGCTACGGAATTTCACTCATCAATGCGGCATACAGTACCAAGCCTCATGCGCTATCAGGCGAGGGAGTTAAACCTTGGTGAGCCCGGAGTGGACGAGTTCAGCAGAAACCTGGTGCTTGCGGAGGAAGTGCGCGAGCTTCTTGCAGCTACACGATCACAGGATTGAAACCGACGCTAGCCGGTCAGGTTGGCACCGGCTTCAACCGCACATAATTGAGTGAGGATTCGTAGAATACTGCCATGGCTCAAAAGACCGAGAAGCGCGCGAAGGAAATCTTGTACCTTCTCCTTCACCAGGGGAAGACATCCGTTGAACAGCTCGCTGAGCATTTCCGAACATCATCGACCAGCGTTCGCCGCGACCTTGCGCGGCTGGAGCGGCAAAGCCTCGTGCATCGCACACGCGGTGGCGCCATGCTGGCGGGCCAAACATACGAGCCGTTCCGTTTCGATGCCACGTTCACGGAACGAGAGAAGCGGTTTCAACGGGAGAAACAACTGATCGGAACGAAGGCGGCAACACTCATAGGGGACGGCGAAACCATTGGGCTGACGGCTGGCACGACGACCACGCAGGTGGCGCGCGCGTTGCGTGGTCGCAAGGCCCTACGGGTGCTCACCAACGCTGTGAACATCGGTCTCGAACTCAGCGCTTCTGAAGGCCCGCAGACAACACTGACTGGAGGGTGCATGATATGGCCAGGCGCGTTCTCGCTCACCGGCCCAACAGCACTTGAAGCAATTGAAGGATTCGTACTGGACCGCGTATTCCTGGGAGTAACCGGCATCGACGTAAAACACGGAGCAACCATGATTGAGGTCGAAGAAGCAGCTGTCTCTCGAGTGATGGTGCGCCAAGCCCGAGAGGTTGTTGTCGTCGCCGACTCGAGCAAGATCAGCATGACCAGCCGCGCCGTTATCTGCAGCATTCAGAAGATCAACGTACTCATTACAGATAATGGAATCCCCGGAGACGCCACGACAGAATTTGAGCGCCACGGCGTGCGGATACTCATCGTGGGTATATAGCCTGTCCTCTGCAGGTGCAGGAGAACCGGAATGTCATCGACCGTCGCGGTTGGCTCCGGTGTAAAAGCCCTTGGGCGGATGATAGGCAGATATCTCTGCATCGCGGGCCGGCGCCAGAGAGCTTCCTCGACCACAAGAGTGTCGCGACCGATTGCGTGCGAACTCGCCGAGTCTGGATTGGCATAGTCAGCGCTTTCCCTTACGTTTCGAGGCAAGAGGTGCCACATCACAATGCAATAGGCGCGCTCCAAACACAAGACTCCGGCACGCCTGCCAGCGCCGACACATTCCCGGGGCCTAACGCGAAGCAGGCGGCATCATGGGCTCACGGATGACTTGAGGTAAGTAGATGTCCGTCGTCGGCTCTACGGCCGCCGCGCAATCCATTACCATCACCAACAACTTGAGCACCGCCATCAGCTCCCCGGCTTTTGCAATCACCGGCACTAACGCCGCGGACTTCAGCCAGACATCTTCCTGCCCTGCTTCCTTGGCCGGCGGAGCGAACTGCACCGCAAACATCACCTTCAAGCCGTCTACTTCCTCGGTTGAGACGGCTACCCTCACCATGACGAGCAGTGCTGGCAACACAACGGAAACGGTGGCTCTTTCCGGAACGGGAATTTCGCCGGACTTCTCCCTTACGGCCTCACCGTCTTCCATGACCATCACTTCCGGCCAGGTCGCCTCCTATACCTTCTCCGTCGCGGCGCCTGCGGGCTTCGCCGGAAATGTGAACCTTAACGGTTCCGGACTGCCCGCGTTTGCCACGTGCTCTTTCAACCCGGCCAGCCTCACGATCACGGGTGGAACCACCCCTACCTCTGTGCTGTCTGTTGCCACAGCCTCACAGGCGTTGCTGCAGCGCGATACCTCAATCCAGTTCGCCGGTGCATTCTTTGGCGCGTTGATGGTTCTTGTTCTACCGGGACGCCGACGCAAGCTGGTTGCGCGCATCGCCTGCTCACTGCTCTTCGCTGCAGCTGGTCTCTTACTTGTCGCTGCCAGCGGATGCAGCGGCGGCGGCTCCGCTCCGCCAGCTTCGGAAGCCGGGACGTACACCATCACAGTTACCGCGGTGAGCGGAACTGTGACGCACACGTCCACCGTCACCCTCATCATTCAGTAAGCGGCTGGGGAATCATACGAATCTCCTACCACTCCCGTTACCCTCTGCACCGGGCCCCATAAGTGTGTATGCAGCTGATTGCCGACAGCGCCCAGGCAGCGCACGAAAAGCGGTGTTTTCGAAAACTACGAGGAGTTGTGCCCAATGTGAGGCCAACGTCGATTAACATGTCTCGGGAATTGCACTCAGAGCTGCTCAAAAGGGTCAGGCCATGCTTGTGTATCTTGTTGCTAGCAATCCCTTGATCAATCATTTGCCGATGCAGAAGGTGATATTACGTCCATAAGCAATGATTATGCTGGTTTCTGCGTGTTCGGCTGGTTATGGAGACTCACTGGAGACTCGGAATAGCCACGAGACGAGAGGCTCTTTGCAACGGGCCAGCCCGGAAGCATCGACACGTGAGAATAATCGTGACCGCGAATTTTCTGCCGTCGTATGGCGAACAGAAAACCCGATGTAGGGTGCGTATTCTCTGGAGAGGGAAGTTTTCAGCGAACACCCATTACTCCAGACGTTCAGGAGGTTTCGGCGAGCTGTCGCCACTCAGTGAACCGATGCGCGTTTCCGATGACTCATCATTTCTGTTCGTCCTCCAGGATACTCAGTGACCGCTTTGACCCGCTGTCTCCAATTGAGAATCGCCGAAAAGATGCCCATTCAGGCACTTCGAGGATTGCGGTCACTGCGGGAGCGACGATTACGATCTCTACCAGCACTGATGTGTCCGTGCTCCCGTGCGGATGCGGCTATTCCCATGGATCAATCGCAGCACAACTGCTTGCCGGACACCACCTATTGCCGGGGGATAGAGATGGTTGCCGCTTTGTGTCAGCGCATCGCACCTAATCTGAATCGGCGACGCTCACCCTCCGGTTCATAGCCGATTGGTCGACTTCGCGACGGCAGGTGAGGGTGACTGGATCGACCTTGGCGGCACAAGAAGGACGCGTCCAGGCACGCCCATCATCGTGGCCCCCTCCGGGACGTCGTCAATCACAAGGGTATTGGCGGCAATCTTCGCACCGTTTCCAATGCTGACCTTTCCCACCAGTGTTGCTCCCGTACCAATATAGACATTGTCGCCAAGCACGGGGACGCCTTCTCTTCCCATCGCGGACGACCCAATCGTCACCCGATGGGAAATGTCGCAGTCTCTTCCAATTACCGCATGCGGACTGATCATGACTCCTCCGACATGGCCGATATAGAGCCCCTCCCCGATCGAAGCACGGGGCGAGATGCCCATTGCAAAAAATGCTTCGCAGAACCAATTGGGCAGGAAACAGAAGGCAACCAGCGGAATGCGAATGAGCCAAGGCGGATTTGCTACGTTCACCCAATTGCGCAAGCGATAGAAAGCAATTGCCCAAATGACCGGATTCAACCAGAGAGCTTTTCCATGGTGGCCCTTCGACTTATAGCGTGCTATGTCAGCAGAGAACTTATTCACTCGGACATCCCATAGATCCTGTTACGACACTCCAGCGCGACGAATGGAAAAGCATTTCTCAATGGAAAGCACTTTCACTCTTTTGTTCATCGTCAACCATCAATCGGCTTACCCGCTGGTGACGCGGAACAGCACAAAAGTAGTGAGGGTGGCCGATTCCCGGACACGCTTAAAGCGAAGATCATTGCATGGAGCTTGATTCTCCGCAACAAATACTTGACAAAGCGTACCATCCGATACAGACTGATGCTTCCTACGATGCTAAAGAGATTTTTCCTGATGCTCATGTTGAGTTAGACGAGGATCCCTTCAGGTGTATTGGTCAAGTCAGGGCACGCCAGTTCAGGATGGCCTTTGAAATGCATTCGAAATACGGTAATTGACCAATAGCGACGAATTGGGAAATTCAGAAAGGCAGAATCATGACCAAAATGACTCTTACTTCCCCGCTGCAGGATGACTTTCTCGAAGTCTCGATCCAGGAGCACATCACAACAATAGTCGACGATCACATTGCACGCCTTCCCGAGCTTGAGCAGTTAACCAGCGACCAGGTCCGCGGGATCATCGCAAGATACTCATCAGTGCTCGAAGGCAATTTTATTTATTGGATGACCGCGACCTATCTCGCTGTCCAATCTCCGGAAGCACTCGAAATCATCATTGAGAATCTGACCGAGGAAGTCCGGGACAGCCACCCGGCGATGTTGCGCAAATTCGCAACTGCGGCAGATGCGTATCCCACCGACGTCGACGCTCTCGCCGTTGGTTCCGATCTAACCAGAGTACGCTTGTTCCTTGGCAAGCTGCAGGGCGTGCAGTCCCTTGCTACGATGGCATTCTTCGAGAGCTACATTCAACGGTTCATGTCCTACCTGGCGGACCTCGCCGCTGCACGAGGCTCGGCTGAACGGGTGTACACGGATGTACATGGCGTCTGCGACATCGAGCACTCGCAGGGGCTCTTCCGAGCGGTTTCCCTGGAAATGTCAATCAATCCAATGAATGCGGGGTCGAATCTTTATGAGGGCGTCGAACTTCTTAGCGCCCTGATCGACAGTATCAATCACGGGGCTCCGCAAACAGCGGCCAAGTGGCGCGCCTAAGAAGGTCGACGGGCTGGGTATGGATGTCAAAGCGGAAGTAATCGCGCAGTTCAAGCAGGTCGCCGCGGAACAAGGCATGCAACTTGCGTCACTCACGGACGAGCTTGCGCTCTACGACTCTGGGCTTGATTCGCTCTGCTTCGCGATCGTCGTGGTGAGGCTAGAGCACTCATTCGGAGTTGATCCTTTCAGCGCCAACGATCTCAGCTTCCCGGTAACCTTCGGAGACTTCATCGGTTGCTATCAAAATGCTGCCCAATAGCCCTACTTCCCTCTGTGCCTCGATTCTTGCCGCCGGGAACTTATCTGCGCGCATTGACATGGGGGTTGGTGCACGTAGGAGCTGGGGTGAACTCGCTGGCGCAGATGCTTTCGCCGTTCGAAGGGCTCAGCTTCGCGGGCGTTCCGCGCTCGTGGCGACAACCGGACAACTGCGGGCCGCAGAAGCACTGATACAGCTCGACGGGGTGGTCAGACGGATGGTTCTTTGTCCTCCTGATCTGTCGCGGGAACATCTCGACTTCGTCGCGCAATCCGCTGAGGCAGAATTGATCGTGACGGACCATCCAGGTCTCGAATCGGCCCATTGCAATATCGATTGCATCCTTCCCTGCGCTGCACGGAGGAGTGATCAGAGTCTGGATCGGGATCAAACGATAGAGACCGAATGGATTCTGCTCACCTCTGGCACTACGGGACTGCCCAAGCTGGTTAAGCACACCCTGGCAAGTTTGGCTGGCGCAATTGCACCCCGCAATCCTTCGTCCGGGCCGATTGTTTGGAGCACCCTGTACGATATCCGGCGCTACGGTGGTCTGCAGGTATTCCTTCGTGCTGCCCTCACCGGGACGCCGCTGGTCCTGTCAGGTGCCCAGGAATCGACTGCAGCCTTTCTCGCGCGGGCTGGCAGGTGTGGTGTAACGCATATCTCCGGAACACCCGCCCAATGGCGCCGCATACTGATGAGTCCGTCGGTCCATAAGATCGCGCCCGCATATGTCCGCTTATCGGGAGAGATCGCCGACCAGGCCATCCTGAACCAACTGCAGTCTCAATATCCGGAAGCAAGAATTGCGCATGCTTTCGCTTCAACAGAGGCGGGGGTAGTGCTCGAGGTGAATGATGGCGCCATGGGCATTCCCGCCGATGCAGTCGGACATACCCCCCATGTGGAGATGAAAGTGGAGGGTGACACCCTGAGGGTGCGCTCGAGTCGCACTGCCTCCGCATATCTTGGTAAAGACAGTCTCCCCCTGAAGGATGCCCAGGGTTTTGTAGACACTGGCGATGTGCTGGAATTGCGCGACGGCCGCTATTACTTTGTCGGGCGGCGAGACGGGACCATCAATGTGGGAGGCCTGAAGGTTCATCCCGAGGAAGTGGAGGCGGTAATCAATCGTCATCCCGAGGTTGGCATGTCGCTCGTCCGGACCAAGAAGAGCTCGATCACTGGAGCCCTGGTCGTCGCCGACGTGGTGCTGAAGAGACGGGAGCAGCCAGAAGGCAGCGGTGCTCAAGCACTGCAGCACGACATCCTCAAGTTCTGCCGCCAGGAGCTTGCTCTTTACAAGGTCCCGGTCGGGATCAACTTTGTGTCAACTCTCGCTGTCGCACAGACCGGAAAGCTGATCCGACGCCATGCATAACGTGATTGTCACCGGCGGGAGTCGCGGTCTGGGCCTCGGCATTGTTTGCCGTCTGGCGAAGTCTGGCTTCCGCCCAATCGCGATCGCACGGAAGGAAGGCGACGAGTTTATGGTGGCGAAGCGGGAAGCAGAGGCATCTGGTGCGGGATCGCTTGATTTCATCCCCTTCGATCTGACAGAGATCGACCACATCCCGAATCTGGTAATCATGTTGCGAGAGCGGTTCGGTGCAATTTATGGCCTGGTGAACAACGCCGGCATGAGCACCCATGGCGTTCTGGCTCTTACACCCGATACTCAGATCGAACAGGTCGTGCGATTGAATACGCTATCACCGATGGTTCTCACAAAGTACGTGGTCCGTTCGATGATGGCTGACGGGGGCGGGCGCATAGTCAATATCTCCTCCATCGCCGCGTCCGCAGGCTACAGCGGACTTTCGGTTTACGCCGCTACCAAAGCCTCACTGGTCGGCTTCACGCGTTCCCTGGCACGGGAGGTCGGCCGCATGGGGGTCAATGTGAATGCGGTTGCTCCAGGGTTCATCGCCACTGAAATGACCAAGGGGCTCACCGACGCGCAGAGGCACCAGATCGAACGTCGCAGTGCATTGAAACGCCTGGCGGAAGTGGGCGATGTGGCGGATGCTGTTCACTTTCTTCTCAGCGATCAATCCAGGAATATTACGGGTACGGTGATTACAGTCGACGCAGGGAACACGGCATGAGCGACGTTCGTAAAGGCAACGCGATACCCGGCGGCAGTTCCTCTTCGATGCCGTGGTTGCGCGCGCTGGAACTGACAGCCCCCATTGCGACCCATCGCCATCGGATCTTCCCCGTCGTGATCGATGAGATCGCCGCTCGCCAGGGCAGCACGCCGGCCTTGCTCTCCGATCGGGAAAGCCTTACGTATCGCGCGCTCACGGAACGTGCAAACCAATATGCGCGATGGACGCTGGAGCAAGGTCTCGCGAAAGGCGACGTCGTTTGCCTGCTGATGACAAATCGGCCGGAGTATATGGCGATTTGGCTAGGAATCACCAGCACGGGAGTGGTCGTCTCCCTGCTCAATACCCAGCTTGTAGGAACGTCGCTTGCCCATTGCATCCGTGTTGTCTCGCCTAAGCACATCATCGCGGCTGCCGAGTGCGTCGAGATGCTGACGGCGGCGCGGCCTCACCTTGACTCCTCTCCTGTGATCTGGGTCCACGGTGCTGGAGCTGCTGAGTTGCCGTGCATCGACCTGGAGCTCGCTCGTTATTCCGTCGAGCCGTTGACGCGGCAGGAGCGTCGCGAGACCGTCATCGATGATCTGGCGCTCTACATCTATACCTCGGGCACAACTGGATTGCCGAAGGCGGCTCGCGTCAGTCATGCGCGTGTGATGCAGTGGAGCCACTGGTTCGCTGGCATGATGCAGGCGACTGGCGATGACCGCATGTACAACTGCCTGCCGATGTACCACAGCGTCGGAGGAGTCCAGGCGCCCGGCGCGGTGATGGTCGCCTCGGGCACGGTCGTGATTCGCGAAAGGTTTTCAGCGAGCGAATTCTGGGATGACATTGTGCATTGGGATTGCACACTGTTTCAGTACATAGGGGAGCTTTGCCGGTATCTCCTTCACAGCGCGCCGTCTGAACTTGAGACCGCGCATCGGATTCGCCTCGCGTGCGGCAATGGCATGGCGCTGGAGGTCTGGGACAAATTCAAGGATCGCTTCCGCATTCCGCAAATCCTTGAGTTTTATGCCGCCACCGAAGGAAATATCTCGTTGTTCAATGTGCAGGGAAAGCGCGGAGCCATCGGCCATATTCCGGGCTACCTTGCGCATCGATTCTCGCCGGCGCTGGTCCTGCTCGACGTCGAACGCGGTGAGCCGGTCCGCCATGAAAGAGGGTTCTGCATCAAGTGTGCGCCAAATCAAATTGGCGAAGCGCTTGGCAAAGTCATTGATGATCCAACGAGCGTGGGGCGCCGCTTTGATGGATATAAAAGTGACGAAGATTCGAGGAAGAAAATTCTTCGCAACGTCTTCGAAATGGGTGACACCTGGATCCGCAGCGGCGATCTCATGCGGAGAGACGAGCAAGGGTTCTTCTACTTCATTGACCGCGTTGGTGACACGTTCCGCCGCAAGGGTGAGAATGTTGCCACCTCCGAAGTGTCGGCCACGATATGCGAGTTTCCCGGCATCCGGCATGCCAATGTTTATGGCGTCACGGTTCTCGGTACCGAGGGCCGGGTGGGAATGGCAGCCGTCGTCGCCGAGACGGAGCTGGATCTGGCTGCCTTTCATCAGTATCTGACGAGCCGGCTCCCACACTATGCGCGCCCATTGTTCCTGCGGATGCGCGCCAGCGCAGACGTAACGGGTACCTTCAAGTACTCAACCACCGAACTGGCGCGGCAGGGATACGATCCCGTTGCGATCGCCGACCCTCTCTACTTCGATCTCTCGGAATCGAACGAGTACGTTCCGCTCGATGAGAACTTGTATCACCGAATCCAGGCGGGCGAGATCCGACTATGAACAGGACAAAGACCAGCGAGTCCGCCAGCTTACAGTTTGGCTTCACGGGAGGAAGCATCCGTTGAACATCGGTCGAATTCGGAATGAGTTCGCCGCGGTGGAATCGAGTATCGCCGACGGTCCCATCGTCCCAAATGTGACGGCGGAGGAGATTCGCGCTCATCTCCAATCGCGCTACGACTTCCAGCAACGCATGAGCCTGGATGAAGTCGTCGCCGACGTGGAAGCGATGCTGCGGAAATGGCAGGTGCAGGTGACGCACCCGCGCTACTTCGGCCTCTTCAACCCCAGCGTGACGCTGGCTTCGGTTGTCGCCGACACTCTGACAGCAATGTATAACCCGCAGTTGGCAAACTGGCGCACCTCTCCAGCGGCCAATGAAATGGAGCGACACACACTCGGTTGGCTCTCGGCGAAGTTCGGTCTGCCGCAGGATTCGATCGCGACCTTCACCAGTGGAGGGATGGAGGCAAATCTCTCTGCGGTGGTCGTGGCCCTAACCCGGAAATTTCCCAGCTACGGCGAACACGGCCTGCGACACCTCGCCGGGCAACCGACCATCTACCTCACGGAGGAGGCTCATCATGGCTTCAGCAAAATCGCGCACATCGCTGGGCTCGGACGACATTGTCTTCGTCCCATCGCGACCGACCGCCATCTCCAAATGGACGTTGAACAACTCAGTAGCACGATCGCCGAAGACCGCCGCAACGGGTTCCTGCCGTTCATGGTGGTGGGTACTGTCGGGACGACGGCCGCGGGTGCGATCGATCCGCTGCCGGAGATCGCGCGCGTTTGCTCGGACGCTAACCTATGGTTTCACGTCGACGCCGCATGGGGCGGCGCTGCAATCATCTCGCCTGATCTCAAGCATCATCTCGCTGGTATTGAGGCTGCGGACTCGATCACCTGTGATGCGCATAAATGGTTTTCGGTCCCCATGGGTTGCGGCATGTTCTTCTGCCGTCACCCAGAGAGCGTCGCGCAAGCGTTCCGCTCCGAGGTCTCCTACATGCCTGGAAAACCACCCGGCGTAGGCGATGACGCTTCCAACACATTTAATCCCTTCACCAACTCAATCCAGTGGTCGCGTCGTTTCATAGGACTGAAGCTCTTCATGGCGCTCGCAGAGCAAGGCGAGGCCGGCTACGGGGAGATAATCGATCACCAGGCCCGGATGGGCCGTTTGCTGCGGGAATCGCTGCAGGCCACAGGATGGCGCATTGTGAATTCGACGCCGCTTCCGCTGGTGTGCTTCACCCGCGATGGGCTTGTTCCCTCCATTCTGCTGGCAGCCCTCCGCGAAAACCAGGTCGCCTGGATGTCGGAGGCGGTGCTTGCCGGAGTTTCCGTTATGCGCGCCTGCATCACTAGTTTCCGGACGACCGAACAGGACATCCGTTGTGTAGTGGATCAGATGAATCGCCTTTTTTCAGACTCTACCCCTGGCACGAACAATGATCCAGCATCGACTACGATCAACGAACCCCACGCAGCAGTCAGAACAGGAACGATCCTATGAAGCGCGAGACAATCGCGATACACGGCGGCTACCAGGTAGACCCGACCACGAAGGCGGTGGCTGTCCCCATCTACCAGACCGCCTCGTACGCGTTCGATAGCGCCGACCATGCTGCCGCGCTCTTCAACCTTGAGGCCGACGGCTTCCGTTACACCCGCATCCAGAATCCCACCACCGCGGTGCTCGAACGACGGGTTGCAGCTCTGGAAGGCGGGCTGGAGGCTCTCTGCGTAAGCAGCGGTCAGGCCGCGGTCAACTTCGCCGTCCAGAATGTTGTCGAGCTGGGTTGCAATCTCATCTCTGTTCCGCAGCTCTATGGAACCACGCACACACTGTTTGCGCACGTATTACCAGCACAGGGAGTTACTGTCCGGTTCGCAGCATCCGACCACGCCGAGGACATCGCCAAACTGATCGACGACAAGACGCGGGCAATCTTCTGCGAAAGCGTCGGCAATCCCGCAGGCAACATCTGCGATCTCGAAGCGCTTTGCGACGTGGCCCACGCTCACGGAATACCCCTCATCGTCGACAACACGGTAGCCACGCCCATCCTTCTGCGCCCGATCGAGCACGGCGCGGACATCGTGGTGAACTCGCTAACCAAATTTCTTGGCGGCCATGGCACAACGATGGGCGGCGCCATCGTCGACAGCGGGAACTTTGACTGGAAGGCACACGCCTCGCGCTTCCCCGCCTTCAGCCAGCCGGATCCTTCGTATCACGGTCTCGTCTATACCGAACACTACGGAAGGGCCGCCTATATCGCGCGCTGCCGCAGTGTTTACCAGCGCACAATGGGTGCTGTTCTCTCCCCGCTCAGTTCCTTCCTGTTATTGCAGGGAATTGAAACGGTGGCGCTGCGCGTAGAACGTCACGTGGAGAACGGCAGAAGAGTCGCAGAGTTTCTGCGCACCAACCCAAATGTCGAGTGGGTGCGATATGCCGGCTTTCCCGAAAGTCCCTATCATGCATTGGCGCAAAAGTATCTGGACGGTCACGCTTGCTCCCTTATGTCCGTTGGCATTCGGGGAGGCTATGAGGGGGCCATGCTATTCCACGACGCGCTAAACCTTGTGACCCGGCTGGTCAATCTCGGGGACGCAAAATCGCTCGTCTGTCATCCCGCATCGACCACCCACCGGCAGATGTCGCCGGAAGAGCAACGCAGCGCCGGAGTATTCCCGGAGATGATCCGGCTAAGCATTGGAATTGAACACATCGATGACATCCTCGACGATCTGGACCAGGCGCTCAGAACTGCCCACCCGGCAACTCCGAGCACGCGATAGCAATTTCAAAGGAGGGCCCATGCCAGTTCGACTGCATTCAAGCCGATTCGACCACGACCTTCCTGAGGGCGCGTCGCGGTCCCCTCGCAAGCAGTTGTCGCAGCTCTCGGAACCATCGCGTGAAGCCATCAGAATCGGCTTGGTCAATAACATGCCGGAGGCCGCTTTCAAAGCGACCGAGAACCAGTTCGTGTCGCTGCTGGAGTCTGCGTCCGAAGGTCTGGCGGTTGAGCTGTCGCTCTATGTGCTGCGTGGCGCCGCCGTGGCAGCCTCAAACGGAGACCACGCCGCCAGCAGCTATGCCCTTGTCGATCAGCTCTGGGGTCAGAGCCTCGACGGCCTCATCGTCACCGGGACCGAGCCGTCGACCGCTGCACTGAAGGACGAGCCCTATTGGGAGAGTTTCGTGCAACTTCTCGATTGGGCCCGAGACAACACGCGTTCCGCCATTTGGTCCTGCCTGGCCGCACACGCCGCTATCCTGCACATGGATGGCATTGAGCGGCGCCGCAATCATGCCAAGCACTTCGGAATCTTCCAGTGCCACCGTGAGTCCGGCGAAGGGTTGCTGAAAGGCGTTGCTCCGCGCTTCGCTATCCCTCACTCCCGTTGGAACGGTGTCGATGCTCGGCAGTTGGAAGCGCGCGGATACCGCGTCGTCTCGCGGACGGCCGACGCCGAGGTCGATACATTCACGAAGCAGGAAAAAAGCTTGTTCGTCTTCTTTCAAGGGCATCCCGAGTATGCGACCGATACGCTCCTGCGCGAGTATCGCCGGGACATTGGAAGATATATCCCAAGCGACGCGGGAGTCTATCCGCAGCTGCCGCACGGCTACTTCGACAGAGCTTCGGAACAGGCATTCTCTTCCCTGCGAGAGAGCGCCAGCTCACGCCCCGGTAACGAATTGCTTGCCGGAGTCGCAGCAGTGATGGAGAAGATACAGATCGAAAACACATGGCAACCCACCGCGGTACGTCTTTACAGAAATTGGCTGGAGTATATCTGTGAATGCAACCATGCCAGCCAACCACCGCGTAAGGTGGACGCATCTCACGCGGCTTGCCAATAGTCATTTGAAGGAGCAAGTTCTATGGCCAGTACTGTCGCCCTGCATGACGAAATCAAAGTTGCACTTCCGCAGCTCAAGCTTCTGATCAACAACCGCTGGGTTGCGAGCGCGTCGGGGAAAACCTTCGCGACCATCAATCCCTCCACCGGCGACGAGATATGTCAGGTGGCCGAGACAGATGCCATGGACGTCGACCTCGCTGTCCAGGCCGCGCGCCAGGCATTCGAACGCGGTCCATGGAGAAAAATGCCTGCATCCGAGCGAGGAAGGCTTCTTCTTCGCCTCGCCGATCTGATTGAAAGCCATGGCAGCGAGCTGGCGCGCCTCGAGGCCCTGGACAACGGCAAGCCCGTCTCGGTTGCTACGGCCGTCGATGTTGCCAAAACCGTCGCCTGCTATCGATACTTCGGCGGATGGGCAGACAAGATCCACGGCAAGACCATCCCCGTCGACGGCGACTACCTCTGCTACACCCGGCACGAGCCGATCGGCGTTGTAGGGCAGATCATTCCCTGGAACTTTCCCATGCTGATGATGGCGTGGAAGCTTGCTCCTGCACTCGCTACTGGAAATACCATTCTGCTCAAGCCCGCAGAGCAAACACCCTTGTCCGCTCTGCGCATCGGAGAGCTAATTCTGGAAGCGGGATTCCCGGAAGGCGTTGTGAATCTGCTACCTGGATTCGGCCCGACCGCCGGCGCGGCCATCGCGCGCCACATGGACATCGATAAAGTGGCCTTTACCGGCTCTACGGAGGTCGGTCACCTCATCATGGAAGCATCCGCTAAATCCAATTTGAAGCCCGTCACGCTCGAGTTGGGTGGGAAGAGTCCCAACATCATCTTTGAAGACGTTGATCTGGACGAGGCCGTCGAAGGCGCGCATCGGGGTCTGTTCTCCAATCAAGGCCAATCCTGCTGCGCTGGATCGAGAGTGTTTGTTGAAGAAACGATCTACGAACGGTTTGTCGAGAAGAGTATCGTTCGAGCGAGATCGAGGGTCGTCGGCGACCCATTCGATCCCCGCACCGAGCTCGGGCCGCTCGTGGACCAATCGCAGTTCGACACCGTCATGAGGTATGTCGAATCCGGCCGCAGAGAGGGAGCCACCCTGGCCTGCGGAGGAGAGCGCATCGGAAGTCTCGGCTACTTCATGCAACCGACTGTCTTCGCCGATGTCCAAGATACGATGCGCATCGCCGCGGAAGAGATCTTCGGCCCAGTCATGAGCATCATCTCGTTCAAGAATGTCGACGAAGTCATCGAGCGAGCTAACCAGACGAAATACGGATTGGCTGCTGCGGTCTGGACGCGCGACATCAAGAAAGCCCTCGCAGTGTCCAACGGGGTACGAGCCGGCACCGTGTGGGTGAATTGCTACAACGTTATGGATACGAGAGCACCCTTCGGCGGCTTCAAGCAGTCCGGGATCGGGCGCGAACTGGGCGAATACGGACTGCAGCAATACACCCAGGTAAAGTCGGTGATCGCCAAGCTCTGACCAGCGCCCCTCGCCCCTTGCAAATTTTCCGGCTCTCAGATAGTCGACTAACGAGTTAGTCAATCGATGTCCGACTTTACTCCAGCCCGCTCCAACTCCGATCCCCCCAGACCGGGAGCGCAGCCATGAACAGGATGTTTGCAATTTTCGAGCGCGAGATGCGCAAGTTCTTCCGCTCACCCGTTCTCATGATCATGTCCATGATGCTTCCCATTGTCCAGTTGGTCATCCTTGGCAACGCCTATGGCGGCAAAATCCGCAACGCCCGCGTAGCCATCGTCGACTACGATCGCGGCCCTCAGGCGGTCAGAGTTCGCGAGGCCTGCGCGGCCATCGCGGTGAACATCGCAACTTTTAAAACGGTTGACTAAAGCAACGAAGTCCAGGCGCGCGAAGACGTGCGCACCGGAAAAATCGACGCCGCTTTCAACTGGGACTGGAACCGAAGAGCCTGCTCTTTCCGTCACGCTTCCAGGCAAGATGTGCACCTTCACGCTGCAACTACGCGTTGTCCATTTGTGCATTTTTCCACCAACAGTTCGCTCGCGTAGCGAGTGATCGCGCGTCATTCGGGGTCTCGGGAATGCGCTCAAAACTGCTCGAACAGATCAGGATAATATTCGCGTATGTAATTGAGAACAGCAACCTTACAACTTATTTTTATGCTGGTTTCCGCGCATTGGGCTGTTTCTGGAGACTCAAATGCTCTTGCATCTCTCGCTCTCACCAATACCCACCTCAGGAAGGATGAGGTTGCCGCAAACGCTGTCTTTCATATACTGCGACTGAGCGTTTGGTCTAGCTCGAGTGACGGAGTTTCCGCACCGCTTACATTCGCCCGAACGCCACAAAACTCCCGTCTAGGCACTCAATGAGTATGTTTGCCTGACATCGGGAACTGAAGATGCCGGCCGGCGTCATCGATAAGGCTTCTCGGCGACGGGCCTGCCTACGGGAGCGACTGCGGCCTTCTCTCCGACAACCATTGCGGCGGGCAGCGCGATGACAGCGATGACATTTGCCATCCGGACAACGAATACGTCGAACGCACGGAACGAACGGCCTACGTCGGGCAACCCGCTGGCACTGGTAGCAATGGCTCTCCTGCTGTTACCGGTTTTGGGTCCCAAGTCGGAGCGTGAACGGCTGCGGGAGGTGCGGTGTCTACCAGCGGCGCTGCTGGCTCTCGGACTCTCGTTCGGTGCTGTTCTGGGAATCAGCCATTGCAGCGGTGGAACTCCGCCCCTGCGCAACACTACACCGTCGTTGTCACCGCGACCGATAATGTCACCAAGGCACAGACCATGATCAACCTCACTCTGACCGTTGAACAACGTAACCCTTTGGTTAGCTCGTACCGTTGTAGTAATGTTTGCCAGCGCCACTTTGGGGCAATCGAACTTGCTGCAGATCCGCTCTACAGGCAGTCCTACACACGATTTGCGGGAACCGGGTTGCCCCAGCAAGATGTTTTCGGAAACCTCGTAGTCGCCCTTTCGGAAAGGGCGCCATTGTGGAGAATTCACGCATAGTTAGGACTGGCGGCAACACCCTTTCGATGCAGACCGCCAGTCGATTCTCGACGATCAGCGCGTACTCACAGTGACGTTCGTGCCGCGCGTCGCCGTAATGATGAAAGCTGCAACTTCGGAAGGCTTCGAGAGCATCGGCACATGACTGCTGTTGAGGAACAGCGTTGTCGCTTTCATTTTCTTCGCTGAATCGCGTTCCTGATCGGGCGATATCATCCGGTCGTTTGTCGCGACGATGAACCAGGTTGGCTTCGTGCGCCAAGCCGGTGCTCCGATAGGGGTTCCCAATGCCGCGCCTTGGGTGGGCGTCTGTGTTGCTGTCAATAGTGAGCGCTCTTGTGTGGAAAGATCAGGAGCAAAGTCCTCCGCGACTCCCTTAAGAGTCAGTACGAGAAACCCATCCCCGATTGGCCGCAACTCGCCCAGACCTGGCGTCGGTCCGTAAGGCTTGCCTTGGCTACCTGCGGATTCACCTTCGTCGGGCGCGAATGCCGCAACGTAGACAAGACCCGCGACCTTATCATTCTTGCCCGCTTCGCTAATCACAGCGCCCCCGTACGAGTGCCCGACGAGCAGCACCGGTCCGTCTTGAGCGTCAATGGCCCGCTTGGTTGCTGCGACATCGTCAGCAAGGGATGTCAATGGGTTCTGCACGCATACGACGTGTAACCCTTTGGCTTCCAATAACGGGATTAGCTTCGACCAGCTGGAGCCATCAGCCCAGGCGCCGTGCACGAGAACCACATTTTTGATTGGAGGAGCGCTTTGCTGAGACCAGCAGAATCCCGGCAGGAGTGTCGATGAGATGAAGAAAATTCGGAGGATCGTTGTAGGAAGCCATTGCGCAATTTTCATATTTGACCTTTCGAGGAACGAACTTCCCAGTTGTGTATAGGGAGTGTTCTTCGACGGTAAGGCGATCTTGCTGGCGAGGAAAGACGATATCTGGTCAACTTGATATAGCCCTTTAGGATGTACCTGCCAGAAGTGAAAGACTAATTTCGCCGCCAGAGAGATCGAAATGTGAAGCGCGATTCTTCTGAATATGCGATCTCAGCAGGTATGGCAATCGCAATCTCGGTGCCGGTACTGGGTGAACTCTTGAGAGTCAGATGAGCGCCCATACGCTTCGCGCGCTCCTTCATGCCTCGCAACCCCCAATGCCCTTCGCGATGGCCAGCTTCAAGGATTTCGGCTCTGATGCCACGGCCGTCGTCCTTGAAGCAAATCACCAGCTGTCGTTTCTCGTACCGCACGTTGACTACGACCGTCTGGGCGCCTGAGTGGCGAAAGGCGTTGCTGAGCGCTTCCCGTGCAAAGCTGGACAACTCGTTACTAATGATTGCGCTTATGGTCCTCTCTGAACCAGTAGAGGATATGGAGAAGGCAAGAGGATTAAATGCCTTGTATTCCTCTCCGATCAAACGGAGTTCTTCAAGCAGCTCTCCGGCGGCCTGGGTGGTCGTATGTAAGTCCTGCACAAGGCCCCGTCCTTCCAGCAATACCTGATCCGACTGTCTCAAAGTTTCTTCCATAAGCGCCCGCGCAGGGTCGTCCGAAGAGAGTCGGCGGGTCGCAGAATGAAACCGCAAGAGCAGTCCCTGTACACTTTGGAGAAATGTATCGTGAAGGTCGAGGGCGATACGCTCTCTCTCTGAAAGTCGTTCCAGCAGCAGGTCATTGGATCGTTTGATTAAGCTGTTGACTCGCGATGTATAAATAGCCCATACCATGATTGCCAACAGCGCGAAGCAGATTAGCCGGAACCAATCAGTCTGGTAATATGCAGGCAATATTCTTATGACGAGCGTTGCACCGGTTTCATTCCAGAGCCCATCATTGTTACTCGCGATAACGTGAAAAGTATAGGTTCCTGGCGCGAGGTTGGCGTAGGTGCTGTCTCTTCGACTTCCTAGATCCCGCCACTGCTTGTCCCATCCGTCGAGTCGAACCTTGAAGCGGTTACGGGCCGCGTTGGTGAGACTGAGTGCGGTGTAGGTAATAGTGAAAGAACGAGTCCTCGGTGGCATAACGACAGCTGCATTGGTGGGATAACTACGCTGGTCAGTGAGTAGCCCAGTAATAGCAACCGGAGGACTGACGGAGTTCCTTACAAGGTGAGCGAGGTCGATGGTTGCTAAGCCGCTGATTGTCGCAAAGTACAGCTTGCCCTTCGTCAAGTGATCCGCGGTAGATTGTGCAACAAGCCCATCTGTCGAAAGCGGTTCTGGCAGATCGCTCTCTGTGTCCAAAAGCTCGTACTTCACACTGCTGGAGCGCCCGGCTAAATACGATTGAATGTCAACCTGAGAGATGTGCAAGATACCTCGGGCGGTGCTGAGCCAAAGGCCATCATTCGGGGTGCTCAGTACTCGCCGAACTGAGGGAAAAGGCGCACCACCTATGCCGGTCAATGGAACAAACCGATTGCCGCGCAGAACCTCCAAACCGCCTTGGCCTGCGACCCAGATGACGTGGCCTAGCGGCGTTACGGACTTGATGGTATCGACCGCAAGACCATCGTCCGGTCCAAACACATGGGCTACCGCGCCCCCTTTGATTACAGCGACTCGTTGCCGTGCATCGTACCCAAGCCAAATCTGACCTTGGGAGTCTGTCTCCACGGAAGTAGGTGCGATATCGGGTTCACCGGGCAACACCTGGACTCTTGTCCAAGAGCCGCCCGCCAACTTCATCAGCCCGAGACCAGCGATCGAAGCCCAGGCCGTACCTGCGGAGTCTGTATCGATTGCATATACCCGGCTATGCGGGTCGTATTTAGGAAAGGGAAAATCATCCAATTTTCCTGCCTTCCATCGCCAGGCATTCGTCCTACCTAAAAACCAGATACTGCCATCTGCAGAATGGTCCGTAGCGAGTATGTGATTCAAGGAGCCAATAAAGGATGGAACGGGCTGATGAGAGGGTAAGAGTTCGGCGGCTTGGTCCGATCCGTAGACAACGAGCAGGCCATCAACGTCGTTGATGACCGGTTGAGGGGAGGCGGCTGTTTCGATCCAATTCAGACGTCTCTTGCGAAAGCGTTCCAGTCCCCCACTCGTTCCGGCCCAGATATTTCCCTCCCGATCTTCGAACAGGTGACGCACGATCTCATCAGTTCCACCGTTTTTCCTGTCAAAAGTTTCGGCCATTTCTGATAGTGGTCTGGGGGATGCTGATAATTCCGAAGACGAGGGAAGACGCCTGATTCCCCCTTCCGTCCCAAACCAGAAGCTGCCGTCGGGTGGGAATAGAAGCGTCCAGGAACCGATGGGGATGGATGGAGGAAGGGGCGCTGGGCTACTTGTATCCGGAAGCGAGCGAAACGGCTGCACGACGTCCTTATCACCATCCGAATACCAGAGAGTTCCGTCCTGTGATTGGTTCACCGTGACGATCCGCGGTATGGCGAGGCCCAGGTCGTGAAACTGGTGACTGCCGGATGGCAGATAAGCAAGGTCGGTGCCGGAGCATACCCAGAGTGTGTCCTGTCTGTCTACGAAAAGACACTGTGCTGCGGTGTGCGCGTAACTCCAGTCGTCATGCACCCTATGCCAGGACGTGCCGTCGAAGCGGGCGAGCCCCCCGACAACCGCCGCCCATATCGCACCGTCGTGTGTCTGCACAATTCCCTTTGTTACGCCGTAAGGGTAGCCATCCTTTTCCGTATACAAACGGGCCGCTCCGTCTTTGAGAGACACGATTCTCCCGCCGGAATAGGAAGCCCAAATGACGCCATCCGGTGTCGCGTGCAAGTTATCCGGGCCGCCTGCAGGAAGTGCCCCACTTGTGGCTTGGTAGGGGTCGAAGGTTATACCGTCAAATCGAAAGAGGCCGGCTGATGTTCCGATCCAAAGAAATCCGTCGGGCGTTTGAGCGATCGCGCTAACAGCGCCATAGAGACCGTCCTTTTCGGTCCATGCTGTGTGATGGAGTTCCAGAAGAGATTGGTTAGTACTCTGCGCGCGTATGGCATTATGAGCTTGGGGAAAGAGTAGAAGAAACAGTGTAAGCGAGTGAGCAGTTCCCCACCTTCTGCAGATAGAATTCAACGTCAGCGGTGGTGTCAGAGTGGGTGTCAATGGCTCCCTGCGTTTTGTGGAGGTACCCTTCGCGGGTTCCGTCAAATCAACGATGTCATTCTTCGAGGAAGCCCCGCTTCAGAGCAATCATCGCTGCGTGGGTTCGGTCATCAGCGCCGAGCTTAGAGAGGATGCTTTTCACGTGATTTTTTACGGTGTTCTCAGATATGAAAAGTTCTGAAGCGATGATCTTGTTCGATCGACCCTTTGCCACTCCCTGCAAGACTTCAAGTTCCCGCTTCGTGATGTGATCGTCTGCGACATGCTGTGCGAGAGTCTGCGCGATCTCTGGAGGAACGCGACGCCCCCCGGAATGAACGATGCGAATGGTGTCGATCAATTCTGTGCGCAAGAGGTTCTTGATGAGGTATCCCACCGCACCTGCTTTGAAAGCGCGGTACGCCTGCATGTCGCCAGCAGAATTGGTGAGCACAACGATCCGCGCGCCGGGAAACACGGCACGAATTTGTTCGATCGCATCCAGACCGTTGACCTGAGGCATACGAATGTCCATCAGTGTCACGTCCGGCCGATGCTGGCGATAGCCTTCCAATGCCTCGACACCGTCTGTCAGTTGGGCGACGACCTGCATATCCGGCTCCGCATTGATCACTGACGCTATGCCATCCATCATCAAGGGGTGATCATCGATCGTCATCACGCGTATTTTGTAGGGCGACATAGGGGAAGGACCTCCATTGAACATGCTCAAGGCAGAAGATATGGAGATGCAACGCTAGAGTATCGCTTCTACTGCCCGAAAGGACTAGCTATTTTGGGCTATCTAGCCGATTTTTCGGCGGAAGCCGAATAACCGAGGCTCAAGGGCGCGGCTTCAGCTTAGACCTGCCGACTCCTGGTCCTCGAACTGGTCGCGGTCAATCGCAGGCGCCTGGGATTCGTCCACTGCGTCGATTGATTCCGCTGTCAACGAATAGCTGGAAAGGGCTAAGTCCATTTGACTTCATTTGATCTATCGAAGGTTTTACTTTGAGCATAGTTTCAAGACAGTGACCGGAACGCAGGAGACATCCATGCTCGATAAAGCTCCAAACGCGCTCTTCAGCCCAGTCAGCTTCGGCGAACTTAAGCTTGAGCACAGAATCATCATGGCCCCTTTGACGCGCTCGCGCTCTGTTCAACCAGATTCGGTCCCTGGGGACTTGATGCGCGAGTACTACCAGCAACGCGCATCGGAAGGCGGACTGATCATCAGCGAAGCAACGAATATATCGCTGACAAGCCGCGGTTGGCTCGGAGCGCCTGGGCTCTATTCCGATACACAGGTAGACGGATGGCAAAAGGTCACGTCCGCGGTGAAGGCCGAGGGTGGCCATATGTTCGCCCAGCTCTGGCATACTGGCAGGTCTTCGCACATGGCGATGACCGGAGGCGAGATGCCCGTCTCCGCTTCGGTAAATCCCTCCTATTGGCTTCATCCCAACCATCTGGTATCCATCCCCGGGGGTTGGGTTCAGCCATCGCCGCACCGCGAACTCACGGTGTCTGAGATCGCAGGAATCGTTCGGGACTATCGGAGCTCTGCTCAGCGAGCAATGGACGCAGGCTTCGAAGGGGTTGAACTGCATGCGGCAAATGGGTACCTGGTAGATCAGTTTCTCCAGAATGGAAGTAATCACCGCACGGATGATTATGGCGGCTCTGTTGAGAATCGCACGCGATTTCTGTCGGAGATCGTCACTGCATTGGTTGCCGTTTGGGGGCCGCACCGGGTTGGCGTACGAATCGGTCCGAACGGCACGTGGAATGGCATCTCCGATACAGATCCAAAGGCTCTGTTCTCGTACGTTGCCGATCACCTGAATCAGTTCCCGCTGGCTTACCTGAGTTTGATCGAGCCTCGTATCGCGGGCAGCGACCTCGTCGATGCCAAGCAGGGACCGGTCGCGGCCGAGTGGCTGAGGCCCATCTACAAAGGGCAGTTAATCTCCGCTGGCGGATTCGAACCGGATAGCGCCGAAGATGCCGTCTCTACCGGGACTGTAGATGCGGTGGCGTTTGGACGCCATTTCGTCTCCAACCCAGACCTCCCCGATCGTATCCGTGCAAGATTGCCTCTCGCTCCCTACAACCGTGACACGTTCTACGCGTTTGACGCGCTTGGTTACACAGATTATCCGGCCTACGAAGGCGCGCTGGTCTCTTAGCGGCCGGCGTCAACTCAACGCAGCACAATCCAGGAGGCTTTATGAATAAACAGGCGAATATCATGTTGGTGCATGGTGCGTGGGCCGACGGCTCATGCTGGAGCAAGGTCATCCTTCTCCTACAGGCGAAAGGTTTCACCGTTACTTCCGCTCAAATTCCGCTTACGTCCCTTGAGGCCGACATTGAAGTCACTCGGCGCTTACTCTCGGAACAACCGGAGCCCACCGTCTTAGTCGGTCACTCCTACGGCGGCGCTGTGATTACAGGAGCCGCCACCGCGACCCCGAACGTCAAGGCACTCGTGTATATCACCGCCTTCGGATTGGACGAAGGGGAGAGCCTGGAGTCCTTGGCGAAGCAAGGTCCGCCTTCTCCGGGTTCCACGGCAATTGAACCCGACACTCACGGATTTCTCTGGATCAATCGCGAAAAGTTCCACGATTCATTCGCAGGTGGCGCCACAGCTAATGAAGCTGCCGTGATGGCCGCGGTCCAGAAGCCCCTGAGCTTCGCGGCTTTCGGAGGAAAGGAAGGTACGCCGGCGTGGAAGACCCTTCCTTCCTGGTACCTCGTCTGCACCGAAGACAAGATGATCCCACCGCCGGCTCAGGAATTTCTTTCCAAGCGGATGAATGCAACGGTTCGTTCCGTTCCCTCCAGCCATTGTCCGTTCATGTCGCACCCGCAGGAAGTGGCGGACATCATCGCGCTCGCAGCTGATTCACTCAACAAGTAGTCACTGTCCATCGAGAGCCGCGCCTCCGCCGTTTCATTGCGGAGAACGTGGAGTCGCGCCTCTCACCGGAGCGAGTTCAGGAGGAAGTGATGCCCGCAAATCCAAGGGTTCTTGTGATGGGAGCGACCGGCCAGGTGGGCGGAGCCTTAGTCCCGCTACTCGCCGCGAACGGCAGTGTCGAGGTAATCGCGGCCGCCCGAGATCGCGGTAAGG
>JBEKFF010000023.1:0-25533 GCA_050013455.1 Acidobacteriaceae bacterium
TGGGAGTTTGTTTGCTCTTGAAACCGCAACGTCGAAAACCGAAGGAGCAGGTCGTGATGCCTGAAGACAATGACGCTCGACTCCTCTTACAACCGTTCTTGTTCGGCGATCTCGCGCTGTCCAATAGGATTGTGATGGCCCCGCTCACGCGCATGCGCGCCCCCCTCCCGGGCGCGGTACCGAACGCGCTGATGCGTGAATACTACGAGCAGCGTGCCACCGCTGGCCTCATCATCACCGAGGGCACGTTCGTGAGCGACCAGGCGCGAGGCTGGTTCGGCGCACCCGGCATATACACGGAGCCGCAGCGCAAGGGCTGGCACGAAATCACGAGTGCGGTTCATGCAGCGGGTGGTCGTATGATCGTGCAACTCTGGCACCAGGGTTCCGTTTCGAACTCTTCCCTCGTTGGAAGTGGACGTCCGCCGTTGGCCCCGTCCGCAGTAAATCCGGAGCAGCTGGTACACACCGGCTATGGCGTGACGGAGATGAGCTCGGCACCGGAAGCCATGTCCTTGGAGGACATCCGACAGACCATCGCGGAATTCCGTCATGCGGCGAACGTGGCTCGCGACGCTGGCTTTGACGGTGTCCAGATCCAGGGAGGCTTCGTATATCTCTTTCAACAGTTCCTTCAGGAGAACCTGAATCTCAGGTCAGACGCCTACGGAGGTTCCATTGAGAACCGCGCCCGCTTGCTCTTCGAAGTTCTAGAGGCCGTGCTCGAAGTGTGGCCGGCACACCGGGTTGGCGTGAAGGCCGGCCCCATGATGTCGGAGCGCGGCGGATTCCAGTCCCTCCCATCGACCCTCCCCACTTCTGAGTACGTCTACCGTCGCCTGAATGATTATGGTCTGTCGCACGTCATGTTGATGCGACAGCTCGCTGATCTGCAAGGAACGCCGCTTCAGGAACTTCAAGGCGACGCCGTGCTCGCCCATTTCCGGAAGATTTATAGCGGCACCCTCATGCTGAACGTCGGTATCGATGCGAGCCACGGAGACGAGTTGCTAGAACGGGGCCTCGGGGAACTCGTCGCCTTTGGGCGCGACTACATCGCAAATCCAGACCTGGTGGAACGTATCCGCGTGATGGGTCCACTCAATGAACAGAGGCCGGAAAGCTATTACGGAGCCACCAGCACCGGGTACACCGATTACCCAACCCTCGCCCAGATCGCAGAACGGGAGGCCCTACATGCCTGACTTCGACCCCACAGGGACAGTCGCCTTCTTTCGCGAGCGCCACCGCGTAGAGACGATCACAACCGGCAATGTGCTTCGTGCGATGACGCCGGAACTGCTGGGCTATCAGCTGCACGCCGAGTCCTCGACGCTTGGCACGATCGCCTGGACGATCGTCCGCTGCCTACGCATCTGCAACCAACTCACACACGGCGCCATCGTTGAAGTTCCGCGCGACCCAACTCCGTCCTATCAGGAACTGCTGCTCGCATTCGACCGAGCTGCGCAGGAGCTGAGTGTTGCACTGCTCGTGATGAGTCAGAAGGAATGGGAACGACATCGCGTGGTTAGAGCTGGCTCTCACACACTCCTTGAGCAATCTCTCGGTCAAATCTCCTGGCTATTTCATGCGGACTCAATTCATCATCGCGGACAGATCTCGGTCTTTCTCCGTCCGTTCGGCGCGAAGGTCCCGTCAATTTACGGCCCCTCAGGCGACTTCCAACCATAGAAATCCGGCAATCAAAAAAGGAGAGCAAACATGAAACTCGAAGGAAACACAATCTTCATCACAGGCGGTGGTTCCGGCATCGGCCGCGCTCTCGCCGAAGCACTACACAAGCGTGGCAACAAAGTCATCATCTCAGGTCGCCGTAAGAGTCACCTCGCCAAGACCGTCGAAGCCAACCCAGGTATGGAGGCGATCGAATTAGATGTCACCGACCCGGCGAGCATCTATCGCGCAGCCAGCGAATTGATAGCAAAGTATCCGACTCTCAACGTCGTCATCAACAACGCGGGCATCATGCAGATCGATGATGCCTCTGCTGAGATTGACGACGAACTCATCACCTCGACCATCGCGACCAATTTGATGGGACCCATTCGTCTGACTGGAGCGCTGATCGAGCACCTCAAGCGACAGGAATCTGCCACCGTGCTGTTCGTGTCGTCCGTGCTTGGCTTCACTCCCATGGCAATGACTGCGGTATATTCTTCCACCAAGGCGGCCATTCACTCCTACGCGCAATCGCTCCGCTTCAAGTTGCGGCACAGTTCGGTGTCGGTGCTCGAGATCATCCCGCCTTGGGTACGCACCGAGTTGCTGAATAGCAGCGAAGAGCCTCGGGCCATGCCTCTCGATGAGTTCATGCATGGAACGGTGGACGCGCTGATGACCGATGCCTTCGAGATCATGGTGCCGCGAGCGAAGTTCCTCCGGGGGCAGGCAGGCCCTGACGAAGCTGCCTTCATCGCATCCTTCAACGAACAGCTTGAGAATCCGCAGGCCTGACTATCGTCTCTCTACTCCACGTCTCTCAACGAACACCAGTCGGAGGATTCTATGAATGACCTTTTGCAGTTGGCCGTCAACGCTCACGGCGGCCTTAAGCGCTGGAACGAAATCACAACAATCACGGTTGCGGCGTCACTCACCGGAGCGATCTGGTTCGTCAAGAGCCAAGGTGATTATCTGAAGGATGTTGTCATGACCGTCGACACCACGAAGGAGCGACTCCTCACTGACTTCCCCGGCCAGGACAAGCGTTTCATCTTCGAACCGCAGCGCCTGGTCATGGAACGCCGCGATGGCACGCTTCTTCAGGAGCGTGAAGATCCAGAGAGAATCTTCGTCGGCCAGTTACGCGAGACGCCGTGGGACGATCTGCAAGTCGCTTACTTCCAGGGCGAAGCGCTGTGGACGTATCTCAACACCCCTTTCCTGTACACCAAGCCAGGGTTCTTGACGGAGGAGATTGCTTCTATCCAAGTCGACGGAGAGCAATGGCGACGCCTGAAAATCACGTTTCCCGACTACATCAAGAGCCATACGCGGGAGCAGATTTCGTGCTTTGGCCCCGACGGGCTTCTGCGACGCCATGACTACACCGTAGACATTCTTGGCGGTGCTACGGGGCTTAATTACGCCTCCGAGTACCGTGACGTGGACGGCATCATCATCCCAACCAAGCGCAGGATCTATGCCTATGAAGGCGACTATCAACTCGTACCCGAACCTCTGCTCGTGAAGATAGACATGGGCGAAATTACGCTTCGCTGACGATTTTGTAGAGAGGTTTCACAGCAGCAACAAACGCACACAGGTCAAGACGTTGAACTATCCATCATTTTTCGAACCCTTGCAACTCGGAAGCGTCATCCTATCCAACCGCATCGTCTTGGCTCCTCTTACACGCATGCGCGCTGGAGCCGCCAACGTACCAACCGCGCTCAATGCCTTGTACTACGCACAACGAGCCTCCGCAGGGCTGATCATCGCAGAAGGTACGGCAGTGAGCCAGCAGGGCCAGGGCTACCCGAACGCGCCCGGCATATACACGCCAGAACAGGTTGCCGGATGGAAGGGGGTGACCGACGCCGTCCATGAGCGCGGTGGAAAGATCTTTATCCAACTCGCGCACAACGGTCGCAACTCGCACTCATCCTTTATGCCCGATGGAGGAGCACCCGTAGCACCGTCTCCAATTCCACCGAACCTGCCCGGTTTCACTCGTGACGGTCAGAAGGTTCCAATTGAAGTCCCTCGGGAGTTGCGTGTAGCGGAAATTCGCGAGATCGTCGCCAGGTTCGCGAGCGCGGCGCATAACGCTATCGATGCTGGCTTCGACGGCGTAGAGCTGCAAGCCGCCAACAGCCACCTTATCGATCAATTCCTGGAAGACGGTTCTAACCAACGAGCTGATTGTTACGGTGGTTCCGCTAAGAACAGGATGCGCTTCCTGCTGGAGATCGTGGACGCTGTATCTGCCGTCACAGGATCGCTGAGGGTTGGCGTCCGCCTGTCGCCCTTCGGTCAATATGGAGGAATCCACGACAGCAATCCGATGCGCCTCTTCACATCGGTTGTTAAGGAATTGAGCCGATACAACCTTGCATACCTTCACTTGATTGAAGGACGGGGTTCGGAGATCGGACTGGCGGATGAACTTCATGCGGACGCACTCGACAATGCTCGCATCTTCCGTCCGGAGTACGAGGGTAACCTCATCTCGGCCGCCGCTTACACCCCAGAGACAGCGAATGCAGCAATCGAAGCGAGATACGCGGATGCGATCGCTTTTGGGCGCCTCTTCATCGCCAACCCCGATTTAGTGGCACGCATCGAGAAAGGCCTCTCGCTGAACGCCTACGACCGGTCAACTTTCTACGGCGGTGACGCACACGGCTATACGGATTACCCGGTGGACAATAGGCCATCGTCAAGGGAGAAGTAATCAAACACGACCCGGTCCTTGGAACTCACCGAAATGCGTTCTTATGGAGCGTTTTCAATAAACAATTAGCACCATCGCCAATGATAAGTTGCCTATTATCAATCACTTGCCGATGCAGAAGGTGATATTACGTCCAGGCCCAGTGTTTATGCTGGTTTCCGTGCATTGGGCTCTTTCTGGAGACTCACTGGAGACTCAAACTTGTTTGAGACTAGAAGCGCATGGCAGCAGGCTAGCTCGGAAGCACGACCTGGTGAAAGTAACCGGCGCCCTTAGTCGATGCCCTCATAAGGCTACGCCGTTTTTGAGAGCAGCAAACAAGGCGGCCATGAAACTGGTGCTTGGAAAAGTTCATCCGTTTCAGAGGCGGGTGGAGCGGCCATTTCAGATGGCTTTGCAGGGACTACAAACCGCCGCCTCGGGATGCGATGACTGAGCTATAAAATTGCGCGCTCAGTTTTGGCGTGCGTTTTTGCGTTTGGTAGTCCACATAGACCACTCCGAATCGCTTGCCGTAGCCGTCGGCCCACTCATAGTTGTCGAGCAGGCTCCAGACGAAATAGCCTTTTACGCCGGCTCCTTCCTTCACCGCTCTTCGCATTTGACCGAGACAGTTACGTAAATACATGATCCGGTCCGTGTCGAGAATCTCTCCCTGCGCCGTCATTTGATCGGCCGCGGAGCATCCATTCTCCGTGATATACATTGCGCGCGGCTTCCACGCTTCTTGAATCAGCTTTGGCCCCCAGTACATGCACTCTGGCCCCACCTTAAGCCAATCGCTGGCCATGCGCGGAAAGTTTTCGGGCTTTGGCAGCGCCTGGTATCCGTCGGGTGCGCTCCGCACGTAGGTTGGCGTGTAGATGTTCAAGCCGACTGCGTCGATTGGCGATGCGATGGTGCGCATCTCCTCGTCCGTGAAACGAGGTGCATCATCGCCGAGCTCCCGGAGATATCGTTCTGTGTACCGTCCCTCGAAGATGGCGGTCAGGTAGCCGGCATTCTCTTCACGCAAGGCTATGGCCGCAGCGCGAGTGTCCTCAGCTCGCAACGTTACAGGCACAGGGACCGTTGGGTTTTCGCATAGGCCAACTTGAACACCCGGTGAGCACTTGGCACGGATTGCCTGAACGCTCAATCCATGGGCCAGGAGAACGTTGTGCCTCACTTGCGCCAACGATTTTCTTTGAAGCTTGAGACCCGGAGCATGCGTGCCATTTCCATATCCCAGCTCGACAAATGTCCGCATCTCGTTAATCGTGAAGAAATATCGCACGCCCAGACGCGACAGCTCGCCGGCGACATGTCCCTCGTATTCAGCCAGACGATGCGACGTGTCCGGGTTCTGCCATCCGCCTTTGTCCTGTAATGCTTGAGGCAGGTCCCAGTGATAGAGCGTGCAAAACGGCTCGATTCCATTAGTCTGCAACTCGGCGACAAGCCGCTTATAGAAGTCCAGTCCATGCGCGAGCGGTTCACCAGATCCGTTAGGGAACACACGCGGCCAAGCCACGGAAAAACGAAACGCCTGCAATCCGAGCTGCTTCATCAATTGCACGTCGTCGCGATAACGATGGAAAAAGTCGTCCGCCACGTCGCCGGTATCGCCGTTCGCTATCTTCCCAGGCGTATGCGAGAACGTGTCCCATATGGAAGGACCGCGGCCGCCTTCATGCACTGCGCCTTCCACCTGGTAAGACGCCGTCGCCGAACCCCAGAGAAAGTTAGTGGGAAAGCTGTCATCACCGAAGGAATTCGCTCGTGCCGCATTGCCAACCGCGGGCAGCAGTGCCGGTACGGCTGCAACGCCAAGCAGACGAGCAATTTCGCGACGCGTCCATAAATTCTTCATACCAAGCCTCAATCTTTCGTTTGAAGAGAAGCCAAGGGCGCGGAGGCCTATGTTCAGCCCCGCGCCCTAAGCACTTTTGTCATTTTACCGACAACCAGTTGCGCCCTATTTCATTGCTGGCGCTGACGTCGGCAATGAGGGCAGGCGTTCGCCAATCGCCAGGGTGAATGACGGCGTGAGCTGGCGGGTGACCGAAAGGTAGCGCTCATCCTGGTAGCGACGGAAAGCGTACTGGTAGATGTCGATCCCAGGCAGCGAGCCCAGCGCGGAGGCATCGAGAGCTCCAACTGACTTCAGCGCGGCATCATACGATCTCTTCATCGCCGCATCCTGGTTGCTGTACAGATCCACGCCGTGATGCCACATCACCTCAGCAACGGCCGTCAGCACACTCAGCGCAGCCATCTGGTCGTCGATCTTTGGCGATCCAACTCCCCAAACCGTACCCTCACGCAGGACATCCGGCTTGAAGCAATCCATGAAGCCGCCCGTCAGCCTTTCCTTGGTTCCGCCTTGCCCGTACAGCGCGATGTCCATCATCGAAGCGTCATTGAGTGTGTCCGCCGCGATGAAGAGGCCATACAGGCAGACCATGCCCCAACGGTCATGGGTGGTGTACATGAACGTGGTTTTCTCAAGGTGCTCTGCCATCGGCCGGATCAAACCGTGCTCGATGCCAGCGCGATCTTTGGGAGAGAGTGAGGCCGCGTTGTAGATCAGGTCGTAGCCGTTACAGGCCTTCGCCAGGAGCATCCCAGCGTCGCCACCGTCAAAGCCATAGGTCGCGAAATGGTCGTAGCCATGAGGATCGGGGGCTGTGCTTCCTTGTCCGTAGCCATAAGCATCCGCCACAGCCAGGAGAATCTGCTTGGCGAACGATGCATACTTCTCATCCCCGGTGAGCGCGTACAGGATGCCGAGATTGGAAACGTCTTCCGCGCGCTTCTGCATCGCGCCATTGAAATCCCATTGCCATTGCCAGTTGCCAGAGGCGTCCTGGTATCCCCGCTTGTAGTCGGGGAACGTCCAGGTTCCATCAGCCTCCAGACGATGTGCTGGAACATTGATGGGATCCGTGACGCGTTTGTCGCCCCAGGCGCGCAGCTCGTCGAAGGCAGCCTTCAGTTTCGGGTCAGTCGCGAAGGAAGCTTTATAGGCGGCGACGTCCTGCTTATCCCAGAGGGCATAAGGATGGCCGTGCGCCTGCCGAGGTGTTCCGTTGACTGCCTGTGGGGCCGGCGAGGATGCGGCTCCGCTCAGCGTCGCGGCCATCGCCAGGCCATGGGCGGGCAGTATGCAAACAGCACCCATCAATGTGAGCGCTAGCAGGGAAGAGACTCTTTGCCGTCCGGCCCGCGATCCTGAAAAAACAGAACTGGCAAAGTCCGCGTGGTCCGTTGAATTGGTGATCAGATTGTTCATGCGTTCCTCATTTTGAAAAGCTGCTGTTTGGTTTCCATCTCGCTGCCGTTCGCGCTTACCACTGGAGCACCGAAAAATAGTCGATATTCCCGACCTTCCCTTCCTGCCCGCCGGAGTCGGTTACAAGCGAAATAACGTGGTCGCCGGCGGGAAGCGGAACCGGCCCGAAATAGAGCACGGTCCAGTTCTCAGGTCCTCCCGTGTCGGGAATCTGCATCTGCTTTGTAATGGGCTTCTGATCCAGGTTGAAGTGAATCACCCCGCCCGTGCCCTGTGATGAAACCCGTGCGCGGAAGGTGTAGTTGCCTTCTTTGGCGATGTGAACCGAGTAGTTCGCGTAGGCTCCCACGGGCAGGTCGTACAGGAAATAACCGCCCGGAACGACATTCGGCTCACCGTGTGTCGTGATCTGCTTGATCGCCGGGCCTTCTTCCGGACGAAAGGGCGAAACTCCCTGGTGCTTCCACGTCGCAGAGTAAGAGGATCCTGCTCCGCCGGTGTTGAACTCTTCCGCCTGGATGACATTCGGGATTTCTACAGGCGTTCCGTCCCACGCCGCATCACTGCCGCCCACGGTTATCTGATCGAATTGCGCGATGTTGAGTGTGGTATCGCGCGACATGGAAATCAAGCCGGCCACGACATCTCTGCTCATCCCAAGCTTCGCCTGCCCGATCGTAGTCCAGGACTTGCCGTCGGCTGAAACGTACCCGGTGAACATGTCACCGCTGCGACCCACCTTCAGCCAGTGTCCCGATCCGTGAGATGTTTTGTCGCTCAGCACATCGCCTGCAACGCCGCGCGTGCTGAAGTGAATCTTCCCGTCGGCAGAGAGGAAGATAGCGGCAAAGGGAACATCCGATCCTCTTCCGTTGCGGATCGTTACCCCTGCACTGGCGCGCGCCCCGTTGCCCGATTGCTGTAGAACATGCGCAGAGAGCTCTCCGTCGCCGGCGAGCGCGTTGTACGCGAATTGAAATTGATCGGTTGCGCCAGCAACTGCTCCACTTCCGGACACCGTCCACACGCCACTGGCGTTCGAGGCGTAACCAGCCGCGGGCGGCCCGCCGATGTCCGCATTTCCCCATCCTTTGGGCAGGAGTGTTTCGTCCCGTTGATAGACACGCACATAATCGACCAGCATCTTCGGTCTCAGCGCCGTCGTCTCATTCGGATAGCCGAAGAAGTCGCCTCCCATCGCAAGGTTCAGTAGCAGATAAAATGGCGCGTTATCCATCTCCCACACTTCTTTATCCGTGAGGTTGCCGACGGATTGCCGCGAATACAGACGTCCGTCTGCATAGAAATCCAACTCACCCGGAGTCCACTCCACTGCAAACTGATGGAAGGCCTGCTCCATTGGCTGCGGGAAGCTGGAGGTTCCCGTCACATGGACATATCCGCTGCTCGCGCCAGGTGCATTCGGCCCATGGACAGACGCATGGTTCAGAAACGGATCGATCTTGGTCGTTCCCGGCTGTGGATTCCACACTTCCATGATGTCCACTTCGCCGATCTGTGGCCAGTTGAGGGACTGATCGTGCATCCCCAATCCCCAGAATGCAGGCCAGACGCCCTGGCCCGTCGGGACACGAATACTTGCCTCGATGCGCCCGTACTTGAAACTCTTCAGGCTATCGACGCGCGCGGAAGTGTAGACAGGCGAGGAGAAATTCTTGCCTTCGATCGGAAGAGACTGAGCTGTCTTGATGGCCTCGATCACAAGGTGACCTTCGCCGTCGAGGTAGGCGTTAGGACTTTTCTGATCGCAGGGTTCGGCGTTCGAGCCATACGAACAGTAGGTCTCGGCTTCGTGGTTGCCGGCGACGTATCGTCCGGGGCCCGCCTCAAATTTCCAGCTAGCAGAATCTGGAGGTGACCCTGCCGGACCCTTGAACTCGTCGCTCCACACGAGCTTCCAGCCTGTCTGCGCTCCCGCTGTATTGATCGCAGCGAAGCTCAAACCCCACACAACCAGAGATGCCGTCAACAACCGGCGTTTCGAGCCACGTAATAGAAAATCTTTCCGCATCGTCACTCCCCATCCCCGAACACGAAGATCAAAGGGCCCGCAGCCGGATTGAAACGGCCTCAAGAGATCCTTTCTCCGTGGGGTTAACGTTCGCCCCGCCGGCGATAAGGCAGTCCACTTCGAATCCATCGCCAACTCCTGTCTCCGATGACAAATTAGGGCGTCTCGCGCGTTTGAGAGCGGAACAAAGCGCCCACATCCTAAAATCCGGGAGCGTGCGTTTCATCGAAGATTGACGATGTACTGTTTTCCTGCCTGGGGCCGTCGAATCGCATTTGGGGTCAAGAATTTCTTGTCATCAAAGAAATACGCCTGACTCAGTTGCGTCGACCCTGTCTCTTCGTCAGGTAAATCGATACACTGCCAATGGTGAACTGGTTTACTCAAGAATTAGACTGATACACTCGGCAGACATTTGTCAATACCAAAAGCAGCGATGGGATCCTTTCGCAAACCCGGGAGCTTCACCGCGTTTGCACCCATGAGCCACACATGTAGCCCGTCGAACGGCCTCGCACACCAGGGCGCTCGGGCCGTCATTGTTGCGCGTCATCGTGAGATGAAGTCCCAGTGCCCGTAGTGAGCGGTCAGGGTCTTTTGTCTTCTGGCGGGAGCCGTCAACCTCGAGAGCTTTGGGGCGGCTGGAATTTCTTTGACTGGAGATTTACCGGCCCTTTCGGCGTTTCAGCGAAGGCGAGCAGGTAGACGAACGAATGACCAACTCAGGTCGAACACTGATGTTTTCTACTGCCTCCTTCTTCTCAATCTTGCGGATGAGGACTTCCGCCGCCGTCGCGCCCATCTCACGAAGTGGCTGGCGAATCGTCGTCAGCGGCGGATAGGAGATGCTTGCAAACTCGATATCATCGAAGCCCATTACCGAAACGTCTTCGGGAACTCGGCAGCCCGCATCTCGCAACGCGGCCATGGCGCCAAGGGCTGATATGTCGTTGTAGGTAGCCAGCGCGGTGAAGCGCCTTCCGCGACTTAGTAACTTCTGCGTAGCGATGCGACCCTCTTCAGGATGACCGGTCCCCGTCGGCTCCAGTCGTTCCAATTGAACCGTGAGCCGAGGATCGACTCGAATCCCAAGATCCTGACAAACCGCAAGGACTGCGTTCCACCGATCCTCAGTGTCGCCGCTCAACTCAGGTCCTTTGATGAACGCGATCTCTTTGTGGCCAAGGCCGGTGAGGTGGTTGATGGTTTCTCGAATGCCAAAGGTGTTATCGATGGAAACGCGCGTGCTCCATATGGGTGAACTGCTCGTACAGATCGTCACGGCGGGAAGTCCCGGCCATTCCAGGGGTGTCGAATCAATCAGCAAAAGGCCTTCGGCACCGCGGTCGCAGAGGGTTTCCACATGCCGTTCGAGAACCGCAGGGGACCAAAAATGGTTGGAGATGAAGGATGTGTAACCCGTGTTTAAGAGACGGCGTTCGAAACCCCCGAGCAGGGCGGCGTCATAGCCGTTGCCAAAATCGGACGCAATGACTCCGATCAGATAACTGCGCTTACTCCCCAGCGAACGGGCGAAATAGTTGGGACGATATCCGAGCTTCTTTGCTGATTCCACGACCCGTCGCCGAGTCTCCTCTGGGAACCGTGTTGCTTCGGGGACATCGTTGAGAATCATCGAGATCGTCGTCCGAGAGAGACCGAGATGTTCGGCCAAGTTTCTCAACGTCATCCTGTGGCCTAAATCGCCATCCAACGCTCGTTTCGATGCAGTCGGCTTCTTAGCTTTCATTGTGATTGACGCCAGCGTATCACAATCTGCTTTTTGAGTTGACAATCAATCCGACATCCTGATAAACCGGTTCACCATGATAGGTGTCACGGTTCACCGCGTTGCGAACGGTGAGCGGCGCCGGCGGCTAAGAGGGAGATGGTTATGATTCGTCAGTCAAATTGGAGGTCGGCAAAGGCCGTTCGAGCAGGATTTCGAGCTTGCCTGCTGAGCCTGTGCTTGATCTCCAGTGTTGTATTTGCCCAGGTCACTACGGCGATTCTCACCGGGACCGTCGCCGACAAAGACGGCGCCATCATTCCCAATGCCACGGTAACCGTGAAGAGCATGACGACCACGTTCAACCGCACGGTTCAAAGCAACGGAAGCGGCATCTTCGCTTTTCCAGCGTTGAATAGTGGCGATTACACGATATCGATCACCTACCCGGGTTTCAAAAGCTACCAGTTGAATTCGATTCACCTGAACCCGAAAGACAACCGCGACTTGAATAACATCCGTATGACTCCCGGCGAGGTGAGCCAAGTCATCACTGTGGAGAGCACCAACGCAAACGCAGTCCAGGACGACGGAGAGCGTAGCTCCCTCATCACCGCGAAAGACCTGAGCAAGCTCTCGCTCGAAGGTCGCGACGTGACGGAGTTGCTCAAGATCCTTCCGGGGTCCGCGATCAATAACGGCGTCAATGGAGGATCGGGAGATTCGAACGTTGCCTTCGATCCCGGCACCGTGGGCTTCGGCGGCGCCACCGGTTCCTATTCCATGAGCGGATCACCAGTGAATGGCTCGGCGATCCGCTCTGACGGAGCGAATCTGACCGATCCGGGTACAGGGGCGAACTCGCTACAGACAATCAACGCCGAGTCGACTGCCGAGGTGAAGGTCCAGACGTCGAACTTCGGCGCAGATAGTGCGAATGGGCCGATGGTGATCAACGCCGTCGGCAAGTCCGGAGCGACGAACTTCCATGGCTCCCTCTACGTCTACGGGCGCACCGGCCAATTGAACTCGACAGACTCCATCGCCAAGGCGCTCAACACGACCAAGCCCGAGGATCGGTTCATCTATCCCGGCGGATCCATCAGTGGTCCCGTTAAGATTCCGGGAACGCACCTCAATCAACAAAAGCGCCTGACATTCTTTGCCAGCGTCGAAGATTATATTCAGCGCAATGTCTACGCCTACAACAGTCCATCGTTTGCCGTCACGCATGCGTTGGTACCTACGGCTGGCATGCGGTTGGGTGATTTCAGCGCGGCCCAGATAGCGAAATACCTCCCACCAGGTATTCCGGTGTGCGACCCGAGCCTTGAAATGCAATGTCCCAACCTGCAAAATATCCCGAACTTTCTCTACGGTACGGACGCATATTTTCAAAACGTGAATCAGGTCCCTGTAGGCACGGCACAAGGCGTTCCGATCAGCTGCAAAGGCGTCCCCGGCGATTGCCTTGCGGGGCACGAAGACGCTGGCGCACTTGCGCAGATGAAGTTGTTCCCGCTCCCCAACACGCCCGGCGGCCAGACCACACCCGACGGCTATAACTACACGCATGTTGATCTCGTCGACCAGGATATCTACGAGGCGCACGGCCGCCTGGATTACGTGGCAGGACGCTCGAAGTTTTATGTAACCTACACCGCAGAAAATGGCAGTACGAACTTACCCCAGCAACTAGGTACCTTTGTGTCTGGCGAGAACGGCGGCGTCAACACGCCCGGTGGCAGCCTGCAGCAGACCTATACAGGCAGCGGCTCGGCGAACTGGACCGTCGTCTTTACGCCAAGTCTCACAAATGAAGCGTTCCTTAGCGGCTTGTACAGCGATCAGATCGATTCGCCAGGCAATCCTGGAGACCTGCTGAACAGTGCCATCGGCTATCCCTATACGGGCGCCTATGCAAACGGCACGCAGGAGTTTCCTTCGCTCGCAACCTATACGGTCCAGGGATTACCGTACGAATTCGCCCCCGACTACAGCTTTGGCAAGCTCTATAACAAAACGTTTAATCCGTCCGTCGGTGACAACCTTACCAAGCAACTAGGAAAGCACACGATCAAGGTTGGCTTTAACCTCGAGCGCCCCAGGATTAGCGGCACGCTCAATTTCGGCTCGAACGTTGGCACAAACGGGCAGATCCAGTCCTATTACATTGGACCTTCCTACCAGCTTCCTGCACTCGGCCCATCAGGAAGCGAGCCGTATACCGAGTATCACAGCACCTGCTGGCAGGCTTCCGATCCCATTTGCAGCCTGTCGAATCAGTTCTCGAATCAGCTCGCAAATTTTTCCACCGGCCAGATCCAGCAGTACTACCAGGCCAACATGATTCCGCATCTCCGGCTGCATGCCTTCACCACTTCCATGTATGGCACGGATGACTGGAAGATCCTCCCCAACTTTAGCCTGACCGTTGGCCTGCGTATCGAACACATCGGGCGCTGGATCGACGATCACGGATTAGGATCCGCGGTCTTTTCCCCGTCGGACTACCAGAACGAATCGAACAGCCTCAACAATCCAACCATCCCGTTGCCCGGATTCCGCTGGCACTCGATCGACAACTCGGTGCCGATCAGCGGCTTTGCCAAGCGAGAGTTCTTTTACGAACCGCGCATCGGTTTCAACTGGGATGTCTACGGAAACGGCAAGACAAGTTTGAGCGGAGGTTGGGGCCAGTATCGGTTCCGCGATGGCCAGCAGGACTCCATCAACTCCATCCTCGCCTCGAACGGTCTCCGCACGGTTGAGATCCAGAACCCCGGAAACGATCCGGAGCAGCCAAATGAGCAATCGAATGATCAAGGCATCAACATGGCGTACGTCCAGAGCCTGCATCTGAGCACGCAGCCTGGCGTAGAGACCTCCACGTTCCAGGTCAACCAAGGGGGGTACGCGACGGCGTCGAGCGAGACCTTCTATGGAGTGAACCAGAACGACAGCCAGGTTCCCTTGACCACCAACTACAGCCTCACCGTCACACAACTCTTTCCAAAAAATCTGACGTTCTCGGTAGGGTATGTAGGCAATCACAGCGCGTATCTGCTCGACGATGATGCGAGCGGTCCAACCATCTCCAACATTAACGCGATCCCGTTGGGTGGCTTATTTCAGCCGGATCCGAACCCGCTGAGTTCCTTCTATCAAGAGGTCGATGCGCCTGCTCAGGCCGGCTACGACGGAGCGCCCCAATGGGACGACTACCGGAAGTATCCGCGCTATGGAGACATTCAGATCGAGTCTCACGTCCTCACGGCAAACTACAACGCGGCCCAGTTCACCCTGGAGCACAGCAAGGGCGCAGTCTATTTCAAGATCAACTACACGTGGAGCAAGAACCTTGGTGAAAAGGGAGGTTACCAGAACGGAAATGCTGGTGATTCCTTCAATATCCGAAACGACTACGGTCCGCTTGCTTACGACCGCAGCCAGATCTTCAACGCCTCGTACAACTTCGATCTGGGATCGAAATATCACGGGAACCATTTTGTTCGGGGCGTGGTTAACGGGTGGCAAATCTCGGGAATCACAAATTGGCAGAGCGGCGCCAATCTTCTGGCGATCAACTACTCCACTAACTTCAATCTGACCGGCCCTCCGGTGGCAGGGCAGCAGGATGCCATTGGCAACCTCTCATTCCTCGGCACCCCCGATATCAACCTGCAGCCTACGGTTCTTTGTAATCCACGGGCAAATCTAGCGCCGCGTCAATATGCGAACGGCGCTTGCTTTGGTTTTCCGGCACAGGGTGGCGCGAACGGAGTGTTCAACCTGCCGTACATCCACGGTCCGGCCTACTTCCAATCTGATTTGACGTTGATCAAGGACTTCCACCTGAAGGCAGGCCACACCCTTGAATTCCGAGCGGCGGCCTTCAATTTCCTGAACTACAAGTTGAAGACGTTCAGCAACATCGATGCGAGTTCGTTGCAACTGATTTATCCGCTGACTTCCGACCAGAACTTCGGCAGGTCGATCTACAACTCTGGAAGACGCGTCATCGAGTTGGCCGTCCGCTATCAGTTCTAGTCAACGCACTCCCGCTTAAGAGCGGAAGAGAAGAGACATGAATCAGAAATCACCTACCAACGAAGTGGCACCGGCAAATGACACGAAGTGCGTCAGCCGGTCTTGGATACGGAGCGGAACTATGACGCATGAGGGAATGAAAACGCTGATGAGAAACCAATTCGACCGACTACTCCGTTCCGCATCCTCAATGGGCTCGGCGGCGCTGCTTCTCCTCTGCCTGCTGCTTTCGACGGCCGCGACCGGTCACGCCCAGGCCCCGGAGTATGTGGTTTCAGGTTGGACGAACGTGACCTCGGTGCCTAACCAATCCATAACGAACGGGGCAGCCGGAAACTACGCCGTCAATTCAGAGGGAGATTTTTTCGTCAACGACGGAAATTTGCACGTCCTTGAGTATCCCGCGACCGGCGGTGGCCCTATCGTCCTTTGGACGGTACCGGCCAGCGACAACTTGGGGCCGTCCGGTGTCGCAGTCGACCCATTCGACAATCTCTATGTCACCAACGCTACCTATAGCGGCCCGAGTGGAACCAACGACACAGATTCCCTGGTGTATGAGTTCCCCTATACGAATGGCAGCTATCCACCACCATACATCTACAATCCCAGCGCGCACCCGGTGGCTTGCTCCCAGGGTAATACGGCTGTGTGTGCGGCAGGTCAGTACACGGCTGCCGCGTCGTACTACTGGTTGCCGAACGGCATTGCCGCGGACGGCCAGGGCAATACCTACATGTACTCGGTCCAGGACAGCAACTACGGTTCCGGGTCCCATGGCATCTTCAAGTGCAACCTGGCATGCAACGAGCAGCTTATAGGCGGAAGCGCTACGCAATATACGACTACGCTCTCGACCAGCATTTCGTCGATCATCGCGGACTACGCCGGCGATGTGTATTTCACCGACCAGCAACACTTATATGTCATCCCCGCGGGTAGCCCGGCTATCGGTAACACTCCGACTGTCTTCGATTACAGCTACAACCAGCCATATGGCGTCACGATGGATCAAGCCGGCAATCTTTACGTCAGCGACCAGTCTGGAATCTGGAAGACTCCGGCTGTTGAAACAACGGGTGGCGCCCCCTGTAAAGGAAAGGGCGATGTCTGTCAGTTGAATCCGTACACGGGGTACCTCGTGGTTCCCGTGACGCTTCCTTCGATCGGCTACCAATACGCGAACAACCAGAGCTACATGGGCTCAGCCGTCGACAATCGCGGCAACATCTTCCTCAACACCGGCATGACGGCCCACAACTCCCCGGTGCCCATAGAGAAAGCTTCGCTTTGGAGCGGCACGTTCCCGCCAACAGCGATCGGCGCGACCGCGGCGAACGGACCAACCTTCAACATCATCTTCAACGCTGGCACCACCATCACGTCGATAAAGGCGGTGCAGGGGAATGCTGCGGCGACAGAGTTTGCCGTGACTCCGGGAAGTTGCACGCCTGGCAGTTTTGCAGCGAAAGCCACCTGCTCTTTCACGGTCGGCTTCACGCCTACCGCCGTCGGTGTGCGGACGGGGGCGGTGCTCATCACAGATAGCAACGGAACAACAACGTCGACGCTTCTAAGCGGCGTTGGAACCGGAGCCGCCGTCGCAGTGGACCCCGGAACGCCGAATGCTATTGGCAAGACGTACAAGACGCCGGCCGGCATTGCGGTCGACGGTGCGGGTGATGTGTATGTCGCGGATCCCGGGGCAGGTACGGTCCAGGAGTATCCGGCCGGCGGCGGCACGGCAATCAGCATCGGTACGAATTTGAATGTGCCGACCTCAGTTGCCGTTGACGCTGGTGGGGACGTCTACATCCTCAACCAGGGAACGAGCAACTCAGCCTCCAGCGGCACAGGCTCGGTGGTCGAGGTCCCAAGCATCGCCGGTGTCTTAACCAACTCCGCGCAAACAACACTCCTGAGCGGCTTGAATACCCCGAGCGACCTGGTGCTCGATGGCCTTGGCAATATGTACATAACGCTGACAGGAAGCAACCAAGTGGTCCAGGCCTCGAGCGCAAATGTCGTTGGGAGCGATCACGCACTCGTCTCTCTAGGCTATGGTCTCAGCGCGCCAACCGGAATCGCGCTTGACTCCTCTGGAAACGTGTACGTTGCGGACACAGGAAACAATCGTGTGGTCGAGATTGGAGACGGCTTCCAAAGCACGGTCGGCAACAGTACGACAGCGCCAACGGGCGTAGCCGTGGATCCTTCCGGATCGGTCATGATCGCAGACGGGTCGGGCCGCATCCTGAGAGTTCCGAACGAGAACAATCCGGCTTCTGCTGTTGGGTTGAACCAGTTGGACCAGCAAGTGCTCGCAAGCCCCCTGGTCTCTCCCTACTCGATTCGTATGGACAGCGCTGGCAACCTGTACGCCAGCGATATGCAAACCGGCATGGTGGATGAGTTAGTCCGCACCTCGGGCACCATCAACTTCGGCGACTGGAATGTAAACACCGTCAGCGATACACAGACGATGGTTCTGTCGAACATTGGAAACACAGCGATCACCCTGGGTTCACCCTTATTCGCGACACCGCCGGCCTCGACCGGATTCTCGGTCTCTGCCGGTGCCGGAACGTTGGCTTGCGCCAGCGGAGCGTTCTACAGCGGATACAACTGTGATCTGGGTGCGACGTTCGCTCCCACGGCAACAGGACCTTCCAGCTATCCCCTGGTATTCTCCGCTCCGGCGCAGAATACCCCAACGCCCACAATGAACCTCGTGGGCAATGGAGTGACGGAGGGATCGGTCACAGTCAACCTGGTACAGACCGCTCCCACCGGAACGATTACGTATGGCGAGCCGATCACGATTACCGCCAACATTGTTCCAACTTCTGGCACTGTTGCTCCGACTGGATTCGTCGTGTTCACCTTTGACGGGCAGGTAGAGACCCCGATTGCGGTCACCGCTGCATCGGGTTCAACGACCGCATCAGCCGTATTAAAGCTACCCGCGCAGAACGCGGGCGCTCATAGCGTATCGGCGTACTACGAAGGAGACAGCAACTATGCAGAGATGAAGTCTGCGGTCCTTCCGATCAACATCACCCTGGCAACAAGCACGAACGTGCTGACGATCGTTGGCGACTCGGCGGATCCTCTCAGCTCCGCTCCGACCCACTCCCTGGTGATGACGGATACGTTGACGCCATCCGTGCCCGGTCTGTTCGCGGGAACAGTGACCTTCACAAATGCCCTGACTCCGAACGCACCGCCGCTTGCGGTCGTGACGCTGGGATCGCCGAACACCACGGGGACGTATACCGTGACGTTCACCTACCAGAACCAGGCCAACGGTTTGACGCCGGGTACTTACAACATCGTTGCGACGTACTCAGGCAACACCAACTATTCAGGAAGCAGCTCTGCACCAGTTTCTGCCGTCATTACAAATCCCACGTTCACGCTAACTCCGAGTGCCACGACGATTACCTCGAGCAAGAATAACTATGGCTCAATCAACGTCACGGTCACCGACTACTCAAACTTCCAGGGAGGAGTCGTCTTGAACTGCTCGGGGTTACCAGCAAATGCCTACTGCGTGTTCAGGCCGATATCCGTAGGGCTTTCGCCGGCTCCGTCAATCATTCCGAACACGATTTATCCAGTGAGCTCCGTCCTCCAGATTCAGGTTGATCAGAGTCTGGCCGTGGTGCAGGGATCATTCGGTTGGGTTGGTGTCCTGCTCTCTCTCGGCTTCCTCGCCGCATGGCGCCGAATCGCACCGGCACGGCGGACGAACTTGATGTCCCTCTGCCTGATTCTCTGCCTGTGTGGATTGGTCGCCCTCAGTGGTTGCGCGGGGAGCGTGTCAAGCCCGCCAACCCCTGCCGGAACCTATCCAATCGTCGTGACCGGGACAGCGACGGCCTTGACGTCAAGCGGCGCGGAACCAGTGTGCGCGGGCACCACATCCGGATGTGTGCCTGACATCGTGCAGCAATTCACGGTCACGTTGGTGGTGAAGTAGTTTCCGAGGAAATGCGAACACCTTAACAAGCTCATGGAGTTACAAGTATGACGAAGATCAACCCGAAGTTCATTTGCGCGACGAGTCTAATCGCCTTGGCTGCTGTTGGATGCGGCGGCAGCAAAGGTTCAACCAACGCAGGCCCCGGGACCTACGCCCTCACCGTCACGTCGGTTAACCCTACAAGTGGGCTTGCACTGGCGGTGAGTCCTGCGGATGTCAACAGCGCTGGAGCATCCGGTGCTCCCACGCCGGAGACAGATCTTTCGCTTATCTACAACACAGGCACAGCGGTGACGCTTACAGCGCCTGCGACAACTTCCGCCGGCAGCGCCTTCGTTGCCTGGGTTGGTTGCGACTCAGTATCCGGATACGTTTGCAAGGTCACCATGAGTGCGTCCAAGAGCGTGGAGGTGGAGTACTCCGGCGTCAGTTCCATCTCGATCAATCCACAGACAATCACGGTCCCTGCTGGCGGCGGCGTGCAGATTCCGGCTACCGTGAACGGCTTCGGCATGTGCAGTTTGCCAACGCTGCCGACGCAGCCGTGCGCAGGATCTCCTGTCACCTACAGTTTGTACCTTCCGTCCGGAGTGACGGGTTCACTTGGAACCGTCTCTCCAACCGGCCTTTACACGCCGGCATCTTCCTCCCCGGCAAGCGCGGTGAATGTCACCGTTCAAAGCACGTTTGCACCGAACGTCACCGCTGTAGGTCTAATCACTCTCCAGCAATGACCGTTCAGTAGGGTGGTATAGCGAACCGAGTGAGGGAGGCAAATCGTGTGTAAGCTTTTCGGGGTGATGCTGGCCGCGGTAGTCCTGGCGACTGCGGCCACGGCATCGGCCCAGCAGCCGCAGGATTCGCCGCAGCAGTCGCCAGCGCCGCAGCCGGACGCGCAATCCACCATCCTGCACACGAGCACGCATCTGGTGGTCGTGGACGTGTCCGTGCAGGATAGGGATGGCCACCCCGTCCACAACCTCAAGCCCGAGGACTTCCACCTGTCCGAAGGCAAAGTCCCGCAGAACATCCGCCACTTTGAAGAGCACAGCGCACTCGCTCCGGTTCCGCGCGGCCCCCAGTTGCCGCAACTGCCGCCGGGCACCTTTACCGACTACACGCCCGTCACTCCCAACGGCACGCTGAATATTCTTCTGCTCGATGCCCTGAACACGCCCACGACGGATCAGAATTTCGTTCGCTATGAGCTGCAGCAGTATGTGAAGCATGCGGACCCGGGCACCCGCATCGCCATCTTCGGTCTGGCAAACCGACTCATCATGCTGCAGGGCTTCACGTCCGATCCCGCAACACTGAAGGACGTAGTAGAGCACAAGTTGATCGCGCGAGCTTCTTCGCTGCTGAATGATCCAACCGGCAGCGGCGTCAACCAGGACAGCCCCTCCGACGTTGTGGAATCGACCATGGCCGGGCCGGGGGCAAGTCAGCTTGCCGCCAACATGCAGGAGTTCGAGACAGACGCGGCAAATATGCAGACGCAGTTGCGCATGCAGTTCACGCTCGACGCCTTCAACACGCTGGCCCACTATCTTGCGTCGTTTCCTGGACGCAAAAATCTGATCTGGTTTTCGGGATCGTTCCCACTCAACATCCTTCCCGATCCGTCCCTGGACAACCCCTTCGCCGTCGCGCATCTGAACGAGGACGAGTACAGGGAGACGACCAACCTGCTCGCCAAGGCGCAGGTGGCGGTCTACCCAATCGACGCCCGCGGCCTGAAGGTGCCGCCGACCTACAACGCCGCCGCCTCGGGCCGCTCCTACTCCAGCAATCCGCAGAAGTTCTCCGCAGCGCTCACGAATTTCTACAGCAGTCAGGCCGCCGAGCATTCAACGATGGACACGCTTGCCTCCGAAACCGGTGGAAAGGCGTACTTCAACACGAACGATCTGGCCAGCTCTGTTGAGCAGGCAATGGATGCCGGCGCCAACTACTACACCCTCACCTACAGCCCCCTGAATCGCAAGGAGGATGGAAGCTATCGCGAGATCCGCGTCGACCTTAACGGAGCCGCAACCCGCGACCTGCAGCTCTCGTATCGCCGCGGATACTACGCCGACGATGCGCGGAGTCACGACAAAGACGCCGAATCGGCAACGACCTCCGAGGCCGCGATCTCCTCCCACGGCCAGACCACAGCCTACCAACGTGCTGCCATGAGCCGTGGCGCACCCACTCCACAGGACCTGCTCTTCAAAGTTCGCGTGCTCCCAGCCTCCACCGCAATCGAGAAAACGGTGGCTCCAGCCAATCGCCTGGATGCAAGTGTGTCTCCCACGGGACCTTTCCGTCGTTACGCTGTGGACTACGTCGCTCTGCCCAGCGAGCTCACGCTCAGTCTCCAGCCCGACGGCCGCCGCGAGGGCGCGATCGAGTTCCTCGTATATGTCTTCGATGTCGATGGAAAACTGCTCAACGCTACAGGCAAGACCGTTTCGCTCAACCTGACCCCAACAACCTATGCCAGGTTGATGAAGAGCGCGATCGAATGTCACCTCGAGATCAGCGCTCCCACCGGTGCGGAAACCTTCCTCCGCGTCGGCGTGCGCGATGTCCCATCCAATCACTTTGGCGTGATCGAAGTTGCAACCGCCAGCGTGAGCCGCCTGGCACCACCGGTCTATCCGGCTCCGCCATCAGCAGCCAAGGCATCGTCGACCTCGACCAACGCCCCATCAAACTAGGCCGCTCCTTCTCAGGAGCTCCGCAAACAGCTCGGCCCTTATCCATGTATCTACATGATAACAATACCTTTACCCATCATTTGCCGATGCAGAAGGTGATATTACGTCCAGAACCAATGTTTATGCTGGTTTTTGGATCGTCCGACGTTTCTGGAGACTCACTGGAGACTCAAAATTGCTGCGTTGCGACCTTTGCCCTCAAGGCTTCCGCAAAGTAATCGGAATGACGTCTCTGACAAGAACCATTTCGTCACCACGCTTTTCCAATGACGTTCGCCCAATCGGGCGTATCTTGACACAGCTCACTAATCCTGATGTACTTTGCATTACAAAGTGAACGGCGATGAACGATCTCTACAAAGCGCTTGGTGATATCAGCAGCATCCGCAAACAGTTGGCCAATACTACGGAGTTCCGTGGTTACGGTCCGGCAACGCTTGCGGCCACGGGCGTGCTCGCTGGTTTGGCTGCCGGCGCCCAGGCATTGTGGTTGCCCAAGCCAACCACACACATGTCCGTCTACCTCGGCATCTGGGTCTCGACAGCCGTTTTATCTGCTGGCTTGACGGGCATGCAGATGTACACGCGCTCGCGCCGCATTCACTCTGCGCTCTCAAACGAGATGCTGCGTATGGCGGTCGAGCAATTTGTCCCCGCAGCGGCTGCCGGCCTGCTTCTCACGGTCGTGCTTCTGCGCTATGTGGCACCTTCCGGATGGATGCTTCCCGGAATGTGGCAGGTCCTCTTCGGCCTTGGGATATTTTCATCGTGCCGGTTTCTACCGCGCCCAATGATTGCGGCAGGAGCTTGGTACGTGTTGACCGGTCTAAGCTGCCTTGCGATCGGAGGCAGTCAGGCGCTCTCCCCATGGGCTATGGGCATCCCCTATGGCGTAGGACAGCTACTGGTGTCAGCCATTCTGCTTTTCACATCGACGGAGAATGAAGATGAAGCTTGAAGCTCCATCCGGCGACGGCCGTTTTGCCTACGAGGGTCTCGACCGGGTCATCCACGAGCGCGCCCGACTCAGCATCTTGACGTCCTTGATTACCAACCCTAAGGGTCTGGCGTTCAACGATCTGAAAAAATTGTGTGCCCTCACCGACGGCAACTTGAGTCGCCACCTGGGCGTGCTGGAAAAGGGGAAGATGGTCGAAATATCGAAATCGTATGAACACAATCGGCCCCAGACGCTATGCCGCATTACGTCCTCCGGCCGTAAGCGTTATGTCGAGTACCTCTCCGCTCTCGAACAGGTCATTCAGGATGCGGCCCGGGAAGCGAAGGCCGAACCTGTCCATAGCCAGGTACGCGGCCTCACACCCTCCAAGGCTTAGAATTTTTTTGTCCTGTAGCTTTGCGTCACAAAGTACTTTCTACCAAGGAGCAGCAAATGCCGGAATTTCCACCGAAGTCATCGAATCTTCAAGAGCGATTCAAATCCGTGTCGATGGGCGTAAAGCTCATCGTCGTGTGCAGCCTTGCGTTGCTGATGGCCATCCCCGCACTCTTTGTCAGCGGCCTGGTGGATGACAGAACCAGCCGCGCAGCGACTGTCACGAATGAAATCAGCAGCCGCGTGGGTGGCCCGCAGACGTTCCTTGGACCAACGCTCGCTATTCCGTACAGTATTCCGCCTCAATCTCCAACTGCTTCAACACAACACGGCATCTATCTCGTATTTCCTGCTCAAGCGTCGGCGGATGTCAAGACGACAACGGAGGAACGTCACCGCTCTCTCTTCAGGGTTCCGGTATTTCAGGCGGATTTGAAGTTCGACGCAATCTTCGACCTGTCTGGAGTTCCGGCAGCGGCTCCTCAAGGCGCGCAACTCGATTGGAGCCAGGCAGAGATCGTAGTGGGTGTAAGCGATCCACGAGGAGCGCTGGCCGACGCGACCCTGACGACAGACGGCAAAACAGCAACGCTGGTGCCAGCGGAAGTTGCTGAGACCATCACATTTGGCGCGGACCCGAACCGACTGGTAAAGCTATCTCTCCTCGGCGCCAAGGTCGGCGGCATCGTGAAGCCTGGCTCCCAATTTCACGCAACCTCGACACTGGGATTCTCCGGTGCGGAGCGGATCTCGGTCCTCGCATACGGCAAAACAACGCATCTCACCGCGCAGGGCGACTGGCGAAACCCTGGGTTTGACGGAGGCACCCTTCCAGTCAATCGGACCATTTCGGATCATGGCTTTACGGCAGAGTGGTCCGTTCCCTTTATCGCCCGCGGTGTGCGCGCCGAAGGCCCAAGTGACTCCATCACGGGACTCGACACCACGGCGCTTGGCATCTCTTTCATCGAAGTCGCTGACCCCTACCAATCCGTCAATCGATCTCTCAAGTACGTCCTGCTATTCCTTGGCCTGATCTTTCTGTCCTACTTCATCTTCGAGGTCACGACCGGGAAGCGAGTCCATCTAGCCCAGTACATCCTGGTAGGGATCGCACAGATTATCTTTTATCTGCTTCTCTTGTCCTTCGCTGAGCGGATCGGTTTTGAGCTTGGCTTCGTGCTTGCTGGAGCTGCCACGGTAACCCTGCTTTCGCTCAATGCAGGCTGGATATTCTCCAGCCGCCTACAGGCGGCGAGGGCATTCGTTGTCTTCACCTTCCTTTACACCCTGATCTATCTGCTCCTGACACTTGAAGACAACGCGTTATTCGTGGGCGCGATCGCGAGCTTCCTGGCCGTTGCGATTGCCATGTACTTCACCCGCAAGATTAATTGGTACAGCGTCCTCCCAGCGGCAGCCGCCGGGTCTGCTCCGGAGGTCCCGGATGCAAAGTAACCAGGGCGGACATCATGTAGCGATCATCATGGACGGCAATGGGCGCTGGGCTCAACAACGCGGATTACCCCGGGTAGCGGGCCACCGAGCCGGCGTTGCCGCGGTACGGCGGGTCGTGGAACGGGCACTCGACCTGGGCATCGCTCGCCTCACACTCTACGCCTTCTCCTCCGACAACTGGCGTCGACCGGATGCCGAGGTCCAGAGCATCTTCTGGCTGCTCCGTGTATATCTGCGCCTCGAAGCCGAACGGCTCCGAAAGCGCGGCGCGCGGCTGCAGGTGATTGGGCGCCGGGATCGCTTGCAGAAAGAAGTGCTCAGCGAAATCATAAGAGCCGAAGCCGTCACCGCAGCCGGATGCAATCTCCAACTGCATGTTGCGATCGACTACTCGTCACGCGACGCCATCACTCGAGCGGCAGTAGCGGCTGCCGCATCTATCTCGAGCCCAGAATCGCCGTCGCCAGATTCCCTCCGCGTCCTGTTGGCCGACACCTTCTATGAGCAAGGCGGGGATGTTGATTTATTGATTCGAACCGGCGGC
>JBEKFF010000024.1:0-29795 GCA_050013455.1 Acidobacteriaceae bacterium
CAGAGCAGTCGCGTTCGCCTAGAGCGAGGACGTTGCCCGCGCCGTCTCCGAAGATTTGGACTTCGATGTGGCGGGCGCGGGCTACATACTTTTCGAGGTAGACGCCGGAGTCGCCGAAGTTGGCGCGGCTTAAACGGAGAACAGACTCGTAGGCTTCGGCGAGTTGCTCGGCCGAGTGGCAGACGCGCATGCCGATGCCGCCGCCACCGCCGGAGCTCTTGAGCATGACGGGATAGGTGAGGGCGTTGGCCTTGGTGAGAGCGTCGTCGAGATCGGCGAGGAGGCCGGTGCCGGGGAGGAGCGGAACGTTGCAGGCCTGGGCGGTGGCGCGGGCGGTGTGCTTGAGCGCGAAAGCTTCGATGTGCTCGGGCGCGGGGCCGATGAAGGCGATGCCGCGGGCGGCGCAGGCTCGGGCGAAGTCTACATTTTCGCTGAGGAAGCCGTAGCCGGGATGGATGGCTTCGGCGCCGGTTGCGGCGGCGGCGGCGAAGATGGCGTCGAAGGAGAGATAGCTTTGCGCGGCGGGAGCTTCGCCGATGAGGATGGCTTCGTCGGCTTCGAGGACGTGGAGAGAATTTTTGTCGGCGATGGAGTAGACGGCGACCGAGCCTACGCCCATGCGCTTGAGGGTGCGCTCGATGCGGCAGGCGATGGCGCCGCGATTGGCGATGAGGACTTTCTTAAACATGCACGCTCTTGTCGGATTGGTCTGCTTCCCAGATGAGGATCTGGATGGGGGTGGGGTTGTAGGCGTTGCAGGGATTGTTGAGCTGCGGGCAGTTGGAGATGGCGATGAGGGTGTCCATTTCGGCGCGGAGCTCGACGTATTTGCCTGCGTCAGAGACGCCGTCGGCGAAGGTGAGTTGGCCGGCGGGGGTGACGGGGACGTTCATGAAGAAGTTGATGTTGGCGGTGAGGTCGCGCTTGTCGAGGGAGTGGCCGGTGTGCTGCGACCAGTCCATCGCGCCTTTGAGGAAGGTCTGACGGCAGGCGTGCATGGAGCGCTTCTCGATGGCGTAGCGAACCATGTTGCTCTCGCAGGAGCAGGCGCCGCCTAGCGTGTCGTGACGGCCGCAGGTGTCGGCAACGATGGTGAGCAGGACGTTGCGCTCGGTGGAGATGAGTCTTGTGCCGGTGGTGAGATAGATGTTTTGCTGCTCGCGGATGGTGTCTTGCGCGCTGTAGCGGTCGGCGTAGTTGTGGGCGTTGTAGAAGAGCGTGTCGACGGCCTGGTTGCCTTCGAGGTCGACGATGCGGATGTATTGGCCGGCGAGGATCTCGTGGACGAAGGGGTCGCCGGCGTCGACTGTGACGGAGACGATGGCGTCTTCGGGTAGGCGCGGGCTGAGCTTGATGATTTTTTCTGGCATGGGGAAAAGGCTCTCGGGAGATTAGAGGAAGTAGCGCTCGGTGAGTGTGAAGCCGCGGGCGTTTTCGGGGCGAGAGGTGCGGCAGGGGTCGTCGGGGCCGGGCGCGGCTACTTTCTTTAGCGTGAGCTTGACGGGGCGCTGCGCGTAGGTGGGGTCGGGGTCCATGGGGTGCTGGCAGGTGTTGAGGATGATGAGGGTGTTCATCTCGGCGCGGAGCTCGACGGCGCTGCCGGTCTTGGCGTGGTTGGGGATGAAGTGCATGCTGCCGTCGTCGTGGACTTCGACTTTGGAGAAGAAGTTGATGTTCATCATGAGGTCGCGGCTGTTGAGACCGTACTTTTCTAGCTCGATGAGAAAGCCGTCGAGGGCGTTCTGATGCCAGTTGTTGCGCGCTTGCTGATAGGTGGACGGGCCGTACTTTTTTTCGACGAGCTTGCGGTCGGAACAGCCGCCGAGAGGGTCGTGCCAGCCGAGGGTGTCGTCGGTGATGGAGCAGAGGATGCGGGCCATGTCCGAGTAGAGGACGGCGCCGGTGGTGAGGCGGGCGACGTGCTGGGCCTTGAGGGTGTCGGGGAGGTTGAGGCGCTCGGAGAAGTTGTCGGCGTTGAGCAGGAGGGCGCCGACGTTGCAGTTGTCCTCGAGGGCTTCGAGACGCAGAGCGGTTCCGCGCTTGAGGATGTGGGACCAGGTGGACGATCCGGGGAGAGTTTCCTCCCACAAGATTGAAGAGTTCAAAAAAGCCATCCTTGTTGGTGCTGATGTTGCGGTTTCGGTGGTGGTATTGCGGTGCGTTATCAGAGTATCGCGTGGGCTAGAACTGAACGGGGGAGAGGCGCCAGACGGTGCCCTGGCGACCGTTGGAGAGCCAGAGGGAGCCGAGGCCGAAGCGGAGGCCGTCGCCGCCGGGGCCGCGCCACTGCTTGAGGACCTTGTTGGTGACGGGATCGATTTCGGTGATGGGGAAGTCGAACATGGTGGCCCAGACGTGGTCGGCGCCGAAGGTGATCTCGCCGCCCATGCCGGGGATGCCGCAGGGGATGGTGGCTACGAGCCTGGACGTTCTTTCGTCGATGCGGGAGACTGTGCCGTCGCCCTGGTTGAGAGTCCAGATGGAGCCTAAACCGGCGGTGAGGAAGCGTGGCCTGGGGCCGATGGGGATGGTGGCGACGACCGTTGCGGTGGCGGGATCGACCTTGAGGAGCTGGTTGTGTTCGTAGGAGGAGATCCAGACGAAGCCATCGCTGAAGAGCGGATTTTCCGAGCCGGACGGAAGGGGGATGGAGGCGATGATGGTGTTTTTCGCTGGATCGATGCGGACGAGCGTGGAGGGCTTGATGACTAGCCAGATGGAGCCGGCACCGACGGTGATACCGCCTTCGGAGTTGGCGGGGTCGGCGGGGATTTGCGCGAGGATTTTGCCGTTGGCGGGATCGATGCGGGTGAGGACGTGGTCGCCGCAGCTGGGGGACCAGAGCGAGCCGAAGGCGTTGGCTACGCCGGAGCAGGGGTCTTTGACGGGAAGGACTTTGCCGATGGTGTTGCTCGAGGCGATGAGCTGGACGATGTGGCTGTCGCGGCCGGTGGTGACCCAGAGGGAGTCGTCCGTGACGACGGACCAGTCGGGATTGCCGAGTATGGGGAAGATCGCGATCTTCTGGATGGCTGACATGGAGCGCGAGACGCCGGGGAGGTTGATGCCGGGGCGAACGATGCGCGGTCGGTGCGCGGGAGGCGGAGGAGGGGGCGCGGTAGAATCCTGAGCCGGCAGCGACGATGGGAGCAGGGCTGTGGCGAGCAGGAGGGCGAGGCACGCGGCGACCCGGGGATGATTCTGAAAGGGCATGTTTTCTGAGCTCCTCGAAGGGGAGGGTTGGGGTAGGGAGTGGAGGATGAGCTGTTGAATCCGATAGTAGAGCAAACGGGTTCGCGGGGTCGCAGCATTGAAGAGTTGAATGGAGGCGATAGGCAGCGGCTATGTATAGAAAGTCTCTATGCAGCCGATTGTTGGTGGCGATAGGGATTGGAAAACCGCGGGCCGGGGCTTAGTATGACGGAAAACCCACAGTTTGATGAGTCCCACGCCGGGGGATTGAACCTTCGGAAGTTCCCAGCATCCAGGACGATGGGGTGCAACGTTTTACAGGAGTCATCGAGTGTTTGAAGTGAAGTCGGCCGAGCCTGCCAGGTGTTGTTGCGTGGCTTCGTCAGGGAACTTGCGTTGGGGAAGTCTTGGGGCCGCGTTGTTTGCGGGCGCCTTGATGGCGGTGCCGGGGCATGGCCTGCAGCCGACGGTAAGGGCGAGCGAGGCAGCGCAGGGCGCTCATGCTACGGGCAAGAAGGGCTCGGCTGCGGCTGATGCGGATAAGGCAAAGGGCGACAAGGCGGAGAAGAATGCCTACGACTTCATGCTGCCGGGCGCTGATGGGAAGGATGTGCCGGTTTCGAGCTTCAAGGGGAAGTACATCCTGATCGTGAATTTGGGTCGGAAGTCGACTTACGGCGAACAGTTGGCCGCGCTGATCAAGCTGAACGATGCCTACAAGGACAAGGGCCTGGTCGTGATCGGCGTGCCGTCGAATCAGTTTGGGCTGGCGGAGCCGGGGAAGCCGGAGGAGGTTGTGAAGGCGTATACGGACGCCAAGGTGGACTTTCCGGTGATGGCTGTTTCGAAGATTACCGGGGATGAGGAACTACCGCTGTATGGCTATCTGACGAAGAGCAAGAATGCGCCTCCGGGCGGGCCGGTGCACTGGAATTACACCAAGTTCCTTATCGACAAGAACGGCAACGTGGTGGCGCGGCTTGATCCGGATGTGGCGCCGGATTCGGCCGAGATGAGGTCGACGATCGACAAGGTTCTGGACGGGACGTATAAGCCGAAGAAGGCAGACGGAAAGCCTGGAGCGAAGCCCGCAGATGATGACGATGATGATGACTGAGTTTGAGAGGCCGGTATGCAATCTTTCTATGCTGTCGATTGCAACTTCAAATGCGGCCCGGAATTGTAACTGTACGCGTTAAACTTCAGTCGTAACCGATGTTGGATTTTGTTTCGGATTTTGCTGTAAACGGTTTTGCCAGCTAACCCAACAAGCAATGCCTGCAGTGTGTAGAGAGCGGGCGAAGCGCAAACGTAACCCTTGAAGACCCAGGTGTCCATGCAATCGAAGCGGCTCGGAATTCTCTCGTTGGTGTGCAGCCTCGCGCTGCTGGTTGGTTTTTTAGACGCAGCGACGGCGGACGCGCAGGCTCCTACCTTTACGGTGGGGTGGTCGGTGTATGCGGGATGGAATCCTTACTTCTATATGCAGAAGTCGGGGATTTTGAAGAAGTGGGCGGACAAGTACGGGATTGCGATCAAGGTCCAGCGGTTCGACTATGCAGCATCGCTGGATTCCTTTGTGGCGAAGAATATTGATGCCTGCGCGATGACGAATATGGAGGCGCTGGACATGCCGGCGGCCGCGGGTGTGGATTCGACCGCGATCATCATGGGCGACTATAGCAACGGCAATGATGCGGTGCTGGTGCGGGGTAACCTGACGTTCCAAACGCTGCCGGGCAAGCCGATCATGCTGGTGCAGAAGACGGTTTCGGAGTATCTGCTGGAGCGCGGGATGGTGCTGAACGGCCAGCAGGCGCAGTTGGGCAAGCTGCATCTGATCAACACGTCGGACTCGGATATTGTGGCGGCGTTTTTGAATAACATGTCGAACCAGGCGGCAGTGACCTGGAAGCCGCTGGTGAGCCAGATTGTGGCGGATAAGAGCGTGCATTCGATCTTCGATTCTTCGAAGATTCCGGGCGAGATTATGGACCTGATGGTGGTTCGGAGCGAGGTGTTGAATACGCCGAACGGGCAGAAGTTTGCGAAGGCGCTGACGGGCGCGTGGTACGAGACGATCCAGCAGGTGGCGGCGGGACAGGCGAATGCGCTGAAGTACTCGGCTGCGGCGTCGGGCGATTCGGTCGAGTCGTACAAGGAGCAGCTGAAGACGACGGCGCTGTTTGTTTCGCCGAAGTCGGCGGTGGATTTTACGGACGGCGCGGACGTGCAGCAGAAGATGGATTTGGTTCGGCAGTTCTGCTTCAAGCACGGATTGCTGGGGCAGGGAATTCACTCGGTCGATGACGTTGCGATCGCTTATCCGAACGGCGCGGTGCAGGGAAACAAGGCACGTGTGCGGCTGCGTTTCAACTCTGCCTTTATGCAGGCGGCAGAACAAGGAAAGCTGTAGCCTTCTATGACGAATCTTTCTCCATTCGACATCCAGGCACGACCCAACCGGCTACTGGCGCAGGCGCTCTCGTGCGTATTGTTCGTGGCGTGCATTGGGCTGTATATGCATACGTCGGTGGCGCGTCATAGGGAGAATCCGGAGGATCGGGTGGTGCCGCGGAGGAGGACGACTACATTCCGGCCGACAATGCGTCGACGTGGGAGCGGCTGCGCCACTCGATGATCTGGAAGGACACGGCTTCGAGCGGGGGGCGCTTCTTCATCAGCCTGGCGCTGCTGATTCCGTTCGTAGTGCTGGCGGTACACATCGGTTTGTTTCCGTGGTTTGGCGCTGGATTTCTAAGATTTTTTCTGTTCTTCGACAAGATTGTTGCGCTGTCGCTGCTGCCGATTTTGTTTATTGCGTTTGGGATCGACCAGTGGTCGAAGATTGCGCTGATTGTGATTGGCGTGGCGCCGACGATGATTCTGGATGTGACGCAGATGGTGAAGGCTGTGCCGCAGGAACAGATCGTGAAGGCGTTTACGCTGGATGCGAATAATTTCGATGTGGCGTATCGCGTGGTGTTTCGGCAGGTGCTGCCGCAGGTGATCAATAGTCTGCGGCTGAACTTGAAGCCGATGATGCTGTTTTTGTTTGCGGGCGAGATGATTGCCGCGTCGGATGGGCTGGCTTACCGGATCGCGATTATGCGGCGACATATGGGAATGGATGTGATTCTGCCGTATGTGCTTTGGGTTGCGCTGTTGCTGTTTCTGATTGATTTTTCGCTGCGGGTCATCAACAGGAGGCTGCATCCATGGTTTCAGGCATGAGTACGCCCGAGATGACGGCTGGACTGCGCCTGGTAGGTGGGCAGGCGGCGCGGGTTGTGGACGGAGCAGAGGTGCTAGCGCACGCGCAAGCCGCGAAGTCGATCTCGATTGAGGACGTCTCGGTGTCGTATGCGCTTGAGCGTTCGGCGCGGCGGTGCGTGCTGGAGAATATAACGCTCGAGATTGAAGAGGGCGAGTTCGTTGTTCTGTTGGGAGAGACGGGCTGCGGCAAGAGCACGCTGCTGCGGATGCTGCTGGGACAGGAGCGGCCGACGACGGGACAGATTTCGGTGGGGGGGGCGCGGGTCGAGCGGGTGGATGCGCGTTCGGGATATGTTCCGCAGAGATACTCGCTGTTTCCGGATCGGACGGTGCTCGACAACCTGATGATGGGGCCGCTGACTTCGAAGTTTCACATTCTTGGACGGCTGCGACCGAGTTATTGGGAGGCGCGGCGCGCGGTAAAGGCAGAGGCGTTTCGGCAGCTTGCGCATATGGGATTGCAGGCTTCGGATGCCGGGAAGTATCCGTATCAACTCTCCGGCGGCATGCAGCAGAGGGTCGCGATTGCGCAGGCGCTGATGATGAAGAATCGGGTGCTGCTGATGGATGAGGCGTTCAGTGCGCTGGATCCGGCGACGCGGTCAAGTTTGCAGCGGCTGTTGCGTTCGGTGTGGAGCGAGACGCGGCCGACCGTGGTGTTCGTTACGCACAACACGGCGGAGGCGTTGTTCCTGGGCACGCGGTTGATTGTGCTGGCGCGCGAGAGTAAGGACGACGCTTGCGGATCGCGCGTGACGTTGGATATGAAGCTCGCTGAAGGTGGTATGACGTTGCGCACGCATGGGCAGAAGTTTCTCGACCTGGTGGAGCATGTCGAAGCCGTTTCATGTGGCCAGAGGCTGACGGCTCCTGGCGAGCGGCGGACGGCGCTGGATGATTGCGGTGAAGAGTCAGACGGAGTGGGCCCGGTACGTGTATTCCCCGAAGATGGAGTTGCGAAGTGAAGAAACTCTTGAAGTCTCACCAAACGTTTGCGTGCGTCCTCGGTGCCTGCACGATCGCGACGATTGGGTATGCAGCCTCAAGCGTGACGACGGTGCATGGACAGGATAAGGCTGCTGCCCCTCCGCGCGCACAGACTGCGGCGCCGACGGAGTCGAACGAGGATAATACGCAGTTCTTCACGCAGAAGGTGCGTCCGGTGCTGGCGCAGAACTGTTACAAGTGCCATACGGATGAGGCCAAGGGCGGGCTGCGGCTGGACTCGCATGAGGCGGTGTTGAAGGGCGGGGATTCGGGACCGGCGATTGTGCCGGGTGTTCCGGACAAAAGTCTTTTGATCGATGCTGTGGAGCAGAACGGCGATTTGAAAATGCCTCCCAAGGGGGCGAAGTTGACGGATGCCGATATCGCGAATTTGGTGGAGTGGGTGAAGCGCGGTGGAGCGTGGGACAGCGCGGAGGCGGCTGTGCCGGTGGTGGCGCTGACCGCGGCGGAGGCGAAGGGTGCACCGGGTGCGGATTATTTTGAGAACAAGGTACGGCCGATCCTGGTGAACAACTGCGGGAGCTGCCACCAGGAAAAGTCGTCGGGTGGGTTGAGTATTACGTCGCGGGCTGCGTTGCTGAAGGGCGGCGATAGCGGACCGGCGATTGCCCCGGGCGATCCGGAGAAGAGCCTGATGCTGGTTGCGGTGCATCAGACGGGCGCGCTGAAGATGCCCAAGGGAGGGAAGCTGAGCTCGGAAGACGTTGCGGTGCTGACCGAGTGGATTCGCATGGGCGCGCCGTGGCCGCAGACGAAGGCGCCGATGGTGCTGGCGGGCAAACAGATCACGGAGCAGATGCGACAGTTCTGGTCGTTTATGCCGCTGGTGGAGCCGCCGGTTCCTCCGATTAAGGATCCTGCGCTGAAGGGCTGGGCGAAGACGGACATCGATCATTTCGTTCTGGCGGAGCTGGAAGAGAAAGGGATGAAGCCGGCGCCGATGGCGGATAAGCGCACGCTGATTCGGAGGGCGACGCTGGATTTGACCGGGCTGCCGCCGACCCCGGAAGAGATTGAGGCGTTTGAGAAAGACAAGTCGCCGGTTGCGTTTGCGACGGTGGTCGATCGGCTGCTGGCGTCGAAACAGTATGGGGCGCGCTGGGGGCGGCACTGGCTGGATGTGGCGCGGTATGGCGACGATGATATTCGGGGACTCGATCCGCGCGGACGCGGCTACATGCCGATGGATGGCGCGTGGGTGTATCGCGATTGGGTGATCAAGCAGATCAACGACGATCTGCCCTATGACCAATTTGTGAAGCGGCAGCTGGCGGGGGATTTGATGTCCGCTCATCCGACGCCGGAGGATTTGAAGGGCACCGGATTCTTGGGAGGAGCTCCGTGGATCTGGGATCAGGCGGAGCCGATTCAAGGGCGCGCGGATGAGCGGAACGAACGCATCGATGCGGTGACGCGTGGATTCCTGGGACTGACGGTCGCGTGTGCACGCTGCCATGATCACAAGTACGATCCGATCCTGGCGAAGGATTACTATGCGCTCGGCGGCGTGTTTGCGAGCTCCAACTATAAGGAATACGCGTTCATGCCGGAGGCCGAGATCGAGTACTGGCGCGAGCAGTTCAAGGAGGCCAACGAGAAGGACGAGGCAGCGCAGAACTACAGCAAGGACGAGACGCAGATGTTGGCGAAGGCGTATGCCGCGCAGACCTCGAAGTACATGGTTGCGGCGTGGAAAGTGGCCGGCAAGCCGAAGATGAAGGTGCAAGATGCGGCCGACGGCTCGCAGCTCGATCCGGAGATGCTGGATCGGTGGGTTGCCTTCCTCGCGAAGAAGCCGTTGTTTTATCCGTACATGAAGGAATGGCAGGCGATGATCGCCGAGGGCGGAACGGAAGACCAGGCGAGGTATCTTGCTGATTCGTTCCAGAAGCGGGTGATGGATCTTGAGATCGAAGAGAAAGCGATCGAGGACGAGAACGACAAGATCAAGGCGAAGGCCGGGGTTCCGACCGAGCGCGAGAAGGATGTGAAGCCGAACGAGTTCGACACCTATGACCAGTTCTGTCCGGGCTGCACGCTGGAGCTGAAGGTGATGAGCACGGAGAAGGCGAATCTGTATGAGGATCTTTTCCTGCGGCAACTAGGCACGGGGATTTTCGACGAGCGCGGGCTGCCCGGATTGTTTGTGTTCCGCGGATGGGACCTGGAGCGGCGATTGGGCCCGGCAGAGCAGGCGTACATGGCCGAGCTGCAGAAGGATGGAAGCCACTATAAGAAGCTGGGGCAGATTTATCCGTTCGTTCATGGCATGTCCGACAAGCCGCAGGCGGTGAACATTGCGCTGGACCTGCGGGGCAATCCACATGCGCATGGGGATGCGGTGCAGCGTGGATTCATCACGGTGCTGAGTCCTCCGGGCGGAAAGCCTTACACGGAGGGAAGCGGGCGGTTGCAGCTTGCCGAGGACATTGTGGCGAGCCCGATTGCGACGCGCGTGTTTGTGAACCGCGTGTGGAAGTGGCACTTCGGGACGGGGATTGTGAACTCGGCGGATAATTTTGGGAAGGTTGGCGATCCGCCTTCCGATCCGGCGTTGCTGGAGTATTTGTCGGTGCAGTTCCGGAAGGATGGCATGTCGCTGAAGAAGCTGCAGCGGTTGATCATGCTTTCGGCGGTGTATCAGCAGAACAGCAAGGAGACGCCGGATGAGCACATCAAGGATCCGCTGAACCGGTACTACTCGCACTTCTCGGTGCAGCGGCTGGACGCGGAACAGTTGCGTGACTCGATGCTGTTTGTCGCGGGCGATCTGGATACGAAGGAGCCTGGCGGGCCGGCGACACCGCTGGGAATCGATAACGACAAGCGGACCGTGTATGCGAAGGTAAGCCGGTTCCGGATCGATCCTTTTCTGCAGGCGTTTGACTTCCCGAATCCTACGTTTACCGCGGAGCAGCGCTTCTCGACGAACGTGCCGGTGCAGCGGCTTTATTTTATGAACGATCCGTTTGTGTACAAGCAGGCCGAAGTGCTATCGAAGCGTGTGTACACGGCGGGCGATGATGCTGCGCGCATTACCGAGGCGTATCGCCTGCTGTTTGGGCGGGCGCCCACTCCGGCTGAGTTGGAGACAGGGCTCGACTTCCTGAAGACTACGCGGGAGAAGCCCGGGTACATGGTGAACCAGGAACCGATCAGCGCGTGGAAGGAATATTGCCGTGTGCTTTTCAGCTCGAATGATTTTGAATTTTTGAATTGAGTGTTAGTCGTTACACTGGATCCATGCGGAGCAAGACGGGATCCACGGCCATCTGGGAAGCTACAGATACGGAACGTACAAACAGAGTACGCAGGAGATCAGACCATGTCTTGTCAGAAGCCGAAACCAGTTACTCGCCGCGACGCCCTTCGTAAGATCGGCGGCGGATTTGCGATGATGAGCTTTGTCAGCTTGATCGGGGAATCGTTGGCAAAGGCCGAAGCTTTGGATAAAGAGAATCCGGGCTCGGTAGCGGCGGATGCGTCCACTGTGAAGCCGTGGATGCTGCACGATCCAAACTTCAAGCCGAAGGCGAAGCACGTCATCTTCCTGTTTATGAATGGCGGCCTGTCGCACGTGGACAGCTTCGACAACAAGCCGATGCTGGCGAAGTATCACGGGCAGCCGATGCCGGGCGGGGACCTGGGGCACGAGCGCAAGACTGGCACGCTGATGAAGTCGCCGTTCGAGTTTACGCGTTATGGGAAGAACGGGCTTGAGGTGTCGGAGCTGTTTCCGAATGTTGGCGCGTGCGCGGACGACATCTGCGTGGTGCGGTCGGTGTATACCGAGATTCCGAATCACGAGCCTGCGCTGATCATGATGAATACGGGCGCGAACATCATTGGGCGACCTTCGATGGGGGCGTGGCTGACCTATGGGCTCGGCACGGATAACAAGAATTTGCCGGGATTTGTCGTGCTTTGTCCGCAGGTTCCGTCGACGGTGGGACCGCCGCTTTGGAGCGCGGGATTTCTTCCGGCGGTGAACCAGGCGACGTATGTTACGAGCGATACCAGGGACAAGAATTTCGATCCGTACAAGCTGATTCCTGACATTCACAACGACAAGTACGACATCACGCAGCAGCGCAAAGAGATCGACCTGGTGAAGAAGCTGGACGCGCTGAGCGAGCAGCAGACGTATGGGATGAGCGCCGACGCCGATGCCGATCCGCAGCTGGAGGCGACGATCGGCTCGATGGAGACAGCGTACCGGATGCAGACGGAGGCTCCGGATGTATTCGACGTGCGCAAGGAATCCGAAGCGACGATCAAGATGTATGGAGAGGGTTCTACGGCGCGCGGATGCCTGACTGCGGCGAGGTTGATTGAGCGCGGGGTGCGGGTGGTGCAGGTGTATTACTCGATGGGCGACCCGTGGGACGCGCACCAGGATATTCAGTCGCACCGCAAGAATGCGAAGGACTCGGATCAGCCGTTTGCGGCGCTGATCAAGGACCTGAAGGGACGCGGGCTGCTGGACGAAACGATCATCGTGTGCGGGTCGGAGTTCGGACGCACGCCGGTCGTCGAGCTGGGCGGAGCAGGGACTCATGCAGGGCGCGATCACAATCCGCATGGGTTTACGATGTGGCTTGCGGGCGGCGGCATCAAGGGCGGCATGACGTACGGCGCGACCGACGACTTCGGCTGGAAGGTGGTGGATAAACCGGTGCACGTGCATGACATTCACGCTACGATTTTGTACCTGATGGGCATCGACCACACCAAGCTGACGTTCCGGTCGAGCGGGCGTGATTTCCGGCTGACGGATGTTTCGGGGAACGTGATTCACGACATCATTGCTTAAGATTTATCAACGGCCCCGTCCTTGCCTTTGAGCTAAGGGGTGAGGGTGGGGCTTTAGCTTTGCAGGCTGCAGGCCTCAGGATTTTTGGTTTATGTCGCTCAGGAAGACGATCTCATTCGCTGTTTTGGTTTGTATGCCTGTGCTGGCAGGCTGCCGCGCAACTCCGCCTTCCAAGGTGGAGAATTCAGTTGCGTATTGGACGAAACGTCACATTACCGTCCGCGGAAAGAAAGATGTGAATCCGTATAAAGCGACGGAAGACAATATCGCTGACGGCAAGGATTCGTTCACGTCGTACTGCATGGTCTGCCATGGGTTGGATGGACAGAACACTGGCGTTCCGTTTGCGGAGACGATCTCGCCACGGGTGCCGTCGCTGGCTTCGCCACAGGTTCAGCAATATACCGACGGGCAGCTGAAGTGGATCATCCAGAACGGGATTTGGCCGTCAGGAATGCCACCGTCGAAGGGCGAATTTTCCGATCGCGAGATGTGGGAGATGGTGGTGTATATTCGGCATCTGCCGCCGGCGGGGAGTCTTGGCAGTCCTGCCGTTTATAGCGGCGGGACTGGCAAGTAAGGCGAGGCTACTGGGGCATGACGGCACCGGATTTAACCCACTGGGCGACGATAGCGATGTCGGTGTCGGAGATCTGGGGTTTGTTGGGCGGCATGGGTCCGGGGTCGTCCGTTGGGCCCTCGTGGCGAAGCAGCTTGATGAGAAGCGAATTGGCTGGATCGCCGGGAACGACGACGGGGCCATCGTGTCCGCCCTTGAGCAGGCCTGCGCGGGTGTCGATGTTGAGGCCGCCGCGGTGATTGGTGCCGCCGTGGCAGCGGGCGCAGTTCGCGTCGAAGATGGGCTTGACTTTGGTGGTGTAAAACTCCGGCTTCGAGGCATTCTCGTGGGCACCCACGATGGTTGCGTTCATCAGTGCAACGCTGACGAGGGCGGCTGCGCCAAGTCCTGGAATTACTGCAAGACGTAAATTCATTTAAACCCCGGGTGATGGTTTTTACTTTCCAGTTTAAGTGTTGCTACGGTTGAGCGTGATCCCACATCTTTGATTTTTCTTCTTCGACGTGCTTCTTGTAGGTTGCGCGCTCGGCCGGACTATTGGAACTGGAAGGCCAGACGCTAAAGTCGCGGAGGGCGAGACGCTTTGGCGTGCCATGCATGGAGAGGAGCGCGTCTTCGAGCTCGAGCAGGGAACCTCGCGTCAGGGCTAGCTGGTGCTCGTTGGGTTGATACATGGTGCCGACGGGGTAATCGAGGAACGGCGTTGCGGACTGCTCGATATGGTTGCCGAGAACATTTGCGATCGGCTTGCCTTCGGTGAACTTGATGAGGCGCTCGACGCTTGACTGGAAGGCGGGGAAATCCTGGACGTAGAGGCGGCCGGGATACATGGTGTCGCCGGAGAGGAGGACGCCGGTGTTGCGATCATAAAAAGCGACGCTGGCGGCGCTGTGGCCCGGGATCGGAATGATGTCGAGGACGCGTCCGCCGAGGTCGACATGGCCAATGTCGTCCGGCCAATGCGCGATGCCGAAGAACTGCTTGTTGGCTTCGACCGAGGCGGCGACGAAGGTGACGGGGATGGCAGGGTCGTTCATCGACTGGAGGGCTTTGTCGCCCCACGTGTGGTCTTCATGTTCGTGGGTGTGGGTAACGATGAGCGGGATGCTGGTGCGGCCGTTGCGCTTGAGCCACTTCTTGATGGTGAGGTTCAGCGCTGGCGCAAGGTCGCCGTTGCGCGAGCCGGTGTCGACGAGCATGGCTTTGTCTTTGCCGAAGAGGAGGAAGATGAAGGGCTTTTCGTAGTCGGTGCAGGGCGATTGGCGGAGGATGAAGAAGTTCGGGTTGTACTCGTGCACCTGCCACTCGGGGATCTCCATGCACTTGGGTTGCTGGGAGAGCCAGTGGGCGGGGAGCGCGCCGCGCTCGAGGTTGCCGCCGTCGGGTTGGGGAAACTGCGCGAAGGCGGGCGTGATGGAGAGGCATAGGGCAGCCGCGAGAGCAATCGCGGCGGGGGAGTTACGGAACATGGGGACCTCGGTTCTGCTAAGAAATAGTACCGTGGCGCTCACCCTGATGGGGAAGAGCGCCAGTCTTGCTGCGCTCGAAGGCTAGAAGATGTACTTGCCGGAGAACTGCATCTGGCGGGGCTGAAGTAGGAGCGAAGCGGGGCCATTGAAACCAGCGGCCTGGTTTTGATAGACGGCGAAGTTGGGGTTGTCTCCGGAGGATTGGGGGATGCCGAACCGATTGGTGTTGATCACGTTGAAGACTTCAACAGAGATCCGGAACTGTTGCTCACGCCAGGTGCGGAACGATTTGGAGAGGCCATCGTCGATAGACAAGTAGCCGTCTGAACGAAAGTTGTTTCGTTGGCCGGCTTCTCCGGGGTAGGCGAAGCGCAGGTTAGCGACTGCCTGAGCGGACGTGATGCCGTTGAGTGCAGTCTCTTCCCTGAGGAGAGCGTTGTAGTGATGGCCGCCGGTGGGAATGGGGCCCGTTTGCACCATGTTGCTATTGAAGGCGAAGTTCGTGCCCCAGACGTTGGAAGCGACTGCGCTGAAGGGGAAGCCGGTGCTGTAGTGAACGACGCCGTTCAACTCCCAACCGCCGACCAGGTAATCCGTCCATCCACCGCTGTTGAGGTGTGGTTTGCCTTTGCCAAAGGGAAAGGGGATCGAGTAATTGGCGGTGATGTTGTGGCGCACATCGAAGTCGGAGTTTGCGTACCACTGGTGCGGAGAGAAGGAGTTGATGATCGGGCTGCCGTTGGTGTTGCGCTCGGGGTCGGAGCCTTCGTCGAGTGAGTGCGACAGCGTGTAGTTCACGTCGTACTCGAGTCCGGAGTGGAGCACCTGGCGGACGGAAAGCTGGAAGGCGTTGTAGTTGCTGACGCCGGTGGTGGATTGCACGTAGACCGAAGAGGTCTGCGGGAAGAAGAAGCGGAAGCTCTGTCCACTGGGGGATGCGGTGGGGTCGGTATCGGCCTGAAAGAGCGTGTTGGTTTCATTGCCGCTGTTGGCCATGAGCGACGCGTAGTAGCCCTGCGCGCCGGTGTAGGTGGCGCCGGTTACGCCATCGGTTGCGCTGAAGTTGGGAAAGAGATTTTGGAAGTAACCGCTGTTGGGGATGACGGCTGCATCAACGCCTTCGTCGATGAGCTTGCGGTAGACGGTCGCGGCCTGGAAGTAGGTCATCCGGCTGTTGCTGTCGTAGACGTTGGTTGGCATGGCGACGTCGAGGTTTTGCAGCAGATGGCGTCCGAGGCGGCCGACATAGGAGGCCGTGAGCGAGAGGCTCTTGGCAAATTCATGCTGGACGGTGAGGTTGAAGGTCTCGGCGTATGGCGTCTTCTGGTGGTCGTTGATGCTGTAGTCGAAGGTGAAGGGACTCTCCGCGGGAGTGTAGGGAAGCGGAAGAGGCGTTGTGGCACCCGGTACTGCCGGCACATCGTGGTATCCGGTGAATCGTGGATTGGAGTTGATGTCGGTGTAGGTGGCCAGGTTGGTTTGCGAGAGCGAGAGCAGGGACTGGGGGTTGGACTGGTAGGAGTCGATCACGCCGGCGCCAAAGTGATCGTAGGCGAGGGCGAATCCGCCGCGAATTGAGGTCGTATTGTCCTTGGTGGCCCAGGCGAAGGCAATGCGCGGAGCGAAGTTACCTTTCTGCGCGGTCCAGAAGTTGGGCTGTCCATTATGGGAGCCGGCGGCACGGAACGAGATGTCGGTGGTGTAGGCATCTCCGTTCGCGGCGGCATTCACCCTGTCCGCGAAAAAGGTGTTGAGCGAAATCGTGGGGGCAATCTCCTGACCGTTTTTCTCATCAGGAACGCCGAGGTAGACGTAGCGAAGGCCTGCGGTGATCGTCAACTGGCTGGTCGCTTTCCATTGATCCTGGAAGTAATATTCCTGCTCGAGATTTCTGAAGGTGTGGGTCGGCACAACGCCTGCGCCCTGGGGCACGAGCATGTTGTTTTGGACGAGGAACTCGGTGCCGGAGGTAGCTGCCTCGATGACGCCTGCGTTCGCGATGATTGCGTTGTTGTAGTTCGATTCGAAGGCGTTCGCAACAGGAGCGCAGTCCGCTCCGCAAAGGCCGGTGCTCGGGTCAAAACTGCCCCCCTGGTTCGCGATCGCCGCGGTGGCAAGCAAGTTCGGGGTCACCTGGGCTTCGCGCAGGAGGGGAGCGTCGAAGTATTGCGAGTTGGACAGGTAGATGATGTCTGCGCCCGCCTGGAAAACGTGGCGCCCTTTGACGAAGGTGAAATCGTCGGCGAAGTTGTTGGTGGTTACGGTATAGACGGTGGAGGTCGTAGCGGCGGTCAAGGTGTTGAAGGCGCCAAAGTTGACGAAGGGCTCGCTACCCGTTCCGCGCGAGGCGTTTCCCAGCCGGACAAGGCCGTAGCGGAAGTTGTTGGTCGTGTGGTCGTTGATGGACCAGGTATGCCCTGCGGCGATTCCCTTGTTGTTGCCGAAGATGTTTGAGGCGGCGGGCAGACCGGGAAACTGGAGCGAGGTTGCCTGGTTGTCCGACTGCAGGTTTCCGCGCACGAACACTGTCTGGCGCTGGGTTGGGTTCCAGTCGATGCGAGCGATGTTCGTAATTTGATGGATGGGAGCGGGAGAGGTGAAGCTATACCCCCCTGTGTTGAGCAGGTCGCCAGCTCCGTTTGAATTCGAGATAGGAAATTGCTTGAAGTAAGCCACCGCCGCTGTGTTGGTCGCGGGGGCGTAACAAGTCGTCGTCGCACAGTTGGAATCGAGAGAACGCCCGTCGAGCGTCGCGATGTCCGCCGGCGTCAGGGTCAATATCGTGGGAGCTGCGCAGTTGATTGAGTTGCCGACTCCGCAGGTTTGATAGCTGACGTTGCCGGTCACCAAGCCTCCACCGCCAAGGATCGACGGCACGGTCTGACCTACCACGATATCGCTGGCCTGCTTGAAGCCTTCATACGCTCCGAAGAAGAAGAGCTTGTTCTTCTTGATGGGAAGTCCGAGGGACGCGCCGTAAGTGTTTTGCAGGATCTTTGCCGGGATGTTCGCCTCGCCGGTCTCCAGTTGGGACTGCTTGTTAAACCAGTTGTTCGAGGCACCGACGCCACCGCGATAGAACTCGTAGGCGCTGCCGTGGATTGCATTGGTTCCGCTCTTGGTGACGAGCGAAACTTGTCCGCCCGAGGAGCGGCCGGCGTCCGCATTGGCGTTGGTGGTGGTTACGCGGAACTCTTCAACCGAGTCACGCGTGGATCGCAGCGCGCCGTTGAAGGCATAGCCGAAGATCTGGTCATTGTTGTCGACGCCGTCGAGTGTGATGTTGGTTTGATCCTGGCGTGCGCCATTGACGATGCCGGTGCGGGAGTCGACGTTGAGGCCGCCGGTTTGCGCACCGCTATCGAGACCCAGAACTCCGGGCTGCAGCGAGAGCAGGTAGGTTACGTTGTTTGCGAGGTAGGGCAGGTTGGCGACCTGAGCACTGTCGAAAGCCTTGCCGAGGGTGGCGTCCGTGCTGTTGATCGTGGCAATGTTGCTCTCGACGTTGACGACTTCGCTGGAGCCGGCAGTCAACTTGAAGTTGAGGTTGACGGGAGTGGAGACCAGCAGCTCCACTTTTTGATCCAGCTCGGAGAATCCGGGTGAGGTGACCTTCACCTCGTAGGTGCCGGGTGAAAGCTGCTCGAAGGAGAACTCGCCCTTGGACTTGGACTGCGTTGTCTCGATTTTTCCTGAGGCTGCATTGGCGATATTGATGGTGGCGCCGGGGATGATGGCGCCACTGGCATCGACGACTGTTCCGGACAGCGCGGTCGTGTTGGTCTGGGCGGAAAGTCGCGGTACGACTAGCAGGAGAAAGAACATACACGTGGCGCTACATCTGATGATGCGGGTCTTCATGAACATCCTCCTGGGCAGGAAAAGAGGTGAAAGTTGGCGGGGCAAACGATCGCGGCGGAATGGGTATCCGACGAGAACATGGATGGTGGTGGCAGTCCTATGGCTGGATGATCGGCTCCGGCACAGCCTTGAAAATGCCTAATTCCTAAATAGGTGTGCGCTGATTATGCGGATAGCAAACCGGGAAAGCAATCAACTCGGGGCTGTCTCAATGGGCCGAATAGAAATGTCCTATTTGCGGCGAAGAATAGAAATCTTCTATTTTGGGTTAAGATGGACGAAACGATCTAATCTCGGGCCAGGAACGGGCTGCTTGTCGCCGAAGCGCACCATTTAGCAGCTGGACCCATCTGTCGCTACCGGTAACTGAACCAATCTTTTGTAGGTGAACAGAACCCTTGTGGGGAGGACACTGTGGACTTCGATTGGCTAACCACATTTCTTGAAGTTGCCCGGCAGAAGAGCTTTTCGCGTGCTGGGGAGAAGCTGCATCTGACGCAACCATCGATCTCAGCACAGATCCGTGCCCTGGAGTCGCACGTGGGACATCGACTGCTCAACCGTGGGGGCGGCAAGGTGACGCTGACGGCGGCAGGGCGTGTCTTTCAGCCGTTCGCCGAGCAGTCGCTGTCGCAGTTGCGGCACATACACCTGACGCTGGCGGATATGGAGCGGATGCCGCGCGGCACGCTGACGGTGAGCGCGAACGATTCGACGGCGCTGTATGTTCTGCCGCTGCTGATCAGCAAGTTCAAGAAGCAGTATCCGCGGGTGGCGTTGAACATCGTGCGGGCGGAGCGAGCGAAGACGCTTGAGCTGGTGCTGGAGCGCGAGGTTGAATTTGGGATCGCGTCGCTGCCGGTGAAGGATGCGCGGCTGCATGTGGACACGATTCACAAAGACAACCTGGTGCTGGTGGTGCCGGCGGGCCATCCGCTGACAGAGCTCGAGACGGTGACGCTGCCGCAGGTGGCGAAGTATGGCTTCCTGGTGCCGAACCGGGGCAGGCGCCGGGAGATGCTGGACTACCTGTTCGAGCAGCACAAGCTCACGCGGCGCATCACCATGGAACTGGATTCGAGCGAGTTACTGAAGCGGCTTATCCTTGCGGGGATGGGTGTGGGCTTTCTGCCGCGGATTAATTTCATCACCGAGGCGAGGCAGGGGCTATTGCAGGCGGTGGATATCGAGGGGGTCGATCTGCCGAGGCATCTGGCGCTGATCAGCCGAAAGGATGCGACGCTTACACGCGCGGGCAATGCGTTTTTCACATTTGCCACGGGGCGGGCGCGCGGAGCGCTGATCAAGGAGACGGTCGCTTTGAGTTCCGCCGCGGACTTTGAGGAATTCTAGTGGGCTGGCGGTTTCTCGGGGTTTGGTGGCGCTGCTATGCTGGAGGTTCGTACGAAGGAGTCTGATATGGCAGAAGAGACGGTGTGTATTACAGTGCGGCCGAATGGGCCGTTGCGGGTGGAAGGGCACATTGTGCTGAAGGATGCCGACGGGCGCGAGTGGGATTTGACGGGCAAGCCGGCGATCAGTCTGTGCCGTTGCGGGATGAGCGAGAAGCGGCCGTTCTGTGATGGAGCGCATTCGCGGAATAACTTTTTGTGTGAGACCGCGCCTCCGGGAAATCTTACGTAGGGGTATCAGGTGCGTCATGTTCTGTTTGTCTGCGGAAAGAACCGCCGCCGCAGTCCGACTGCGGAGGCGATTTTTTCTGGCATCGACGGTATCGAGGTGAGCTCTTCTGGGACAGCGACGGATGCATATTGTCCCGTGAGCGCAGACCTGATCGAATGGGCTAACGACATTGTGGTGATGGAAGAACGACAGGCGCGCCAACTGCGGAAGCGGCTTGTCGGGGAACTTCGTAATAACCGGTTGGTCAGTCTGAATATTGCTGACCGATACGCACTGATGCAACCAGAGTTGATTGAAGAGCTGCGGGCCAAGGCTTCGCGCTGGATTAAATAGTTCCAGGAGAAATCCATGAAGAGACTTCTTGCTTTTTGTTTTGCGGCTGGTTTTGTTGCGTCAGGCGTGTGGGCGCAGACGGTGCCGGCTCCGACGACGCCAACTCCGGCACAGACGCAGGCCCCGGCTCCTAAGGCTGAGGATGAAGCGGCGGCTCGGAAGGCGCTGATGGCGGCGGCTCTGAAGGATTATCACGGGCCGGACTATGTGCGGTCCGAGGTGATGATCCCGATGCGCGATGGCGCGATGCTGCACACGGTGATTCTGCGGCCGGTGGAGAGCGAGAAGGAGGGGGCGGCGTTGCCGTTCCTGATGTCTCGGACGCCGTATGGGGTGGATGCGTACTCGGCGGATGCGTTGAAGACGGTGTTTCCGGACCTGGCCGCGAGCGGGTACATCTTTGTGGCGCAGGATATTCGCGGGCGGTATGCGTCGACTGGGCAGTTTGTGATGAACCGGCCGATTGTTTCTCATACGACGAAGAACGATGTGGATGAGACGACGGATACGAATGACACGATCGACTGGCTGCTGAAGAATGTGCCGCATCACAATGGCAAAGTCGGGGTGATGGGGATCAGCTATCCGGGGTTCACGGCGATCATGGCGGGGATTGATGCGAATCCGGCGGTGAAGGCGATTAGCCCGCAGGCGCCAATGACGAATATCTGGATCGGCGATGACTTCTTTCATAATGGAGCGTTCCGCGAGACGTATGGATTTGATTATGTGCAGGGGCTGGAGGCACAGAAGACCAACGGGTTCACGGACTCGAAGGAAGACCAGTACGATTTCTTTCTGAAGCAGGGAAACTTTGCCTCGGCTGCGGAGAGTGCGGGGATGTCGAACCTGCCGACGGCGAAAGTTTTCCTGACGGAGCCGAGTTATGTGAAGTTCTGGCAGGACATGGCCGTGGAGCCGCATCTGAAGCGGCCCGAGGTTCCTACGCTCGAGGTGGGCGGGTATTGGGACCAGGAAGATATGTGGGGGCCGCAGGCGGAGTATGCGGCGTTGCGCGCACATCAGAAGGCCAACGAGCCACTGCACAAGGTGTGGTTGGTGCTGGGGCCGTGGAACCATGGCGGCTGGGGAGGCGGTCCGGGGGACAAGCTCGGTGGGAAGTTTGGGACGATTACGTTTGGTGGCGAGAAGACGGGAGCGTACTTCCGCTCGCACTTTGAGGCTCCGTTCTTCGAGAAATATTTGAAGGGCACGCCTGGATTTGATCTTGAGGATACGGCTAGCTTCCGGACGGGTGAGAACCAGTGGCACACGTATGCGATCTGGCCGCCGAAGGTGGGGTATCACCAGGAGCGGTTGTATTTGCAGGCTGATCACAAGCTGGGGTTTGTGGGGCCGAAGGGTGATTATGACGTGAAGGCTGCAGCGTATGTGGCTGATCCGGCGGACCCGGTTCCTTATCGGCATCGGCCGGTGCAGTCGACGTATGGCGAGGGGTCGACGTGGAGAACGTGGCTGCTGGAAGACCAGCGGTTTGTTGGTGGAAGAAAAGATTTGGCGAACTTTGAGACGCCGGTGCTGACCGGCGACGTGACGGTCACGGGCGACGTGGTGGCGGATATCTTTGGCGCCACGACAGGCACGGATTCGGATTGGATTGTGAAGCTGGTTGATGTGTATCCGGAGGGCGCGGAGGGGGTGACGACTCCTGAGACAAGCCAGGCGACGGGCGAGGGAGCAGCGGGCGGGTATGAATTGATGGTGGCGGAGGAGATTCTGCGCGGGCGCTATCGGAAGAGCTTTACGAAGCCGGAGGCGGTGAAGCCGGGCGAGGTGGCGGAGTACAAGTGGAGCCTGCATGGGGTGGACCACACGTTTCTGAAGGGGCACCGGATGATGGTGGAGGTGCAGTCAAGCTGGTTTCCGCTGTATGACCGGAATCCGCAGACGTATGTGGAGAACATTATGACGGCGCCGGCGTCGGCCTATAAGTCGGAGACGGTGTCGGTGTTTGGGTCGGCGAAGTATCCGTCGCATCTGGATCTGCCGGTGGCGGATGGGGCGACGCTGCCATAGGTCGCCAGTCGATGGAATAAATATCTGATAAGAGAACAGATGCCGCTGGTTTGTCTGGATACGATGTAGCGGAGAAAAGGTATCTCCAGAGAAACTTTTACGTGCTTGGATCGTATCCTCAACAGTGCCTGTGCGTTCCGGGCGGGAGCGGCTGTGTCTTCAAACGCTTCGGCTGGGGTTGCGCGAGGGGTACGCGGCTTGGTTGGACAAGGCCTTCCTGCAAGCCAAGAGCGGTAGAACTTCCGATGCGATGAGACCGAGGAAGATGCAAATCATGAATGTGGCAAGAGTGTGTGTACGGGTTGTGATGATGGCTGCGCTGGCGGTTCCGATGAGGCCGATGGTGGCGCAGGCTCCGGCGACTTCGGCAGCCGGGCAGCGGCAGGCGGGGACGGTGAAGTCGACGAATGCTACTTGGCTGACGTTGACGACGACGGCGGGGCAGGATGTGGTGGTGACGGTTCCCGATGCGGCGAAGGTGTTGATGGTGGCGCCGGGGAGCAAGGATTTGAAGTCGGCTACGCCGGGAACGCTGAGCGACGTGGTGGTGGGGGATAAGGTGCTGGTGGTTGGGGATGCGAGCGGGTCGGGATTGACGGCGACGCGCGTGATCTTGATGAAGGCGGGGGCGATTGCGGCGACGCACCAGGCGGAGGAGGCGGCGTGGACCAAGGGTGGGGGCGGGATTGTGAAGTCGGTTGACCCGGCCACGGGAACGATTGTGGTGGCGAGCGGGTTGAAGACGGTGACGGTGATGGTGACGCCGCAGACTGTGATTCGACGCTACTCAGGCAATTCGGTGCGGTTTGCGGATGCGAAGGTGAGCACGATCGCGGAGATTCATAAGGGTGATCAGCTGCGGGTGCGGGGCACGAAGTCGGCGGACGGAAGCGTGATTACGGCCGATGAGCTGGTGACGGGGATGTTCCGCAATTATTCAGGGCTGATTTTGTCGATCGACGCGTCGGCGGGAACGGTCACGCTGAAGGACCTGACGACGAAGAAGTCGGTGACGGTGGCGGTGGGGCCGAACAGTGATGTGCGGAGGATTCCTGCGATGCTGGCGGAGAGAGTGGCGGCTCGGATGAAGGGGCCTGGCGCGGCGGGTACAGCTCGTACCGGCGGTACAGCTGGCGCGGCGGGTACGGCACCGGCGGGGCAGGCTGAGGATGGGGCGCAGCGCGAGCGGAGTGCTGGGTCGGATCTGTCGCAGATGTTGTCGCGGCTGCCGACGGAGACGTTGGGTGGGTTGAAGGTTGGAGATGCGGTGATGATTGTGGCGACGTCGCCTGGCTCGGATACGGAGACGCCGATGGCGGTGACGCTGCTGGCGGGCGTGGACGCGATTCTGCAGGCGTCGCCGAGCGGGCAGACGATGACGCTGTCGCCGTGGAACATGGGCGGGGGCGAGGGCGGCGAAGGCGGCGGCGGTCCGGAAGGCGGACAGCGGTAGGTCTGCGAGGTTGTCGGTATCGGATGAACGCCGCGGGCAGGAACTGCGGTGAGATGGGCCGGGAGGCAGAGGATAACTGTCCGCGGTATGGGAAGAGCGGTCCGACGCACGCGAGTTTGGGCGGCGGATGGCCTTCGGGATTTTAGGAGTTCAGGAGTGAGAATGCTGGTTGATGGTTTACGCAGTAAGACGATGTCGGGATGGCTGGGAGCAGGGTTAGCGGGCGTGCTGGTGGTTGGGGCGGCGATGGCGGTGAGTGCGCAGACGACTGCGCCGGTGACGGCTGCGGGGGTTCAGGCGGGAAAGACGCGCGTGCATGGCGTGGTGACGGATCCGGACGGAGCGTTGATTCCGGGAGCGACGGTGCTGTTGACGGGGAACGGGCCGGCGGTGAAGGCGACTTCGGGTTCGGACGGATCGTACGGCGCGGTGGTGAGTCCGGGGACATATACGGTGACGTTCACTATGCCGGGATTTGCGACGTACACGGCCACGGGCGTGGCGATCGGCGCGGTGAATGGGATGACGCTGAATGCGAAGCTGCAGATTGGCGTGCAGTCGCAGGTGGTGACGGTGACTTCGGATTCAGTGCAGTTGAGCGTGGATCCGGATTCGAACGCGAGCGCGGTGGTGTTGACGGGCAAGGACCTGGATGCGCTGTCGGATGATCCCGATGAGTTGTCGGATGAGTTGACGGCGTTGGCGGGACCGGCGGCCGGGCCGAATGGCGGACAGATTTATGTGGATGGATTCACCGGTGGGCAGCTGCCGCCGAAGTCGTCGATTCGCGAGATCCGGATTAATCAGAATCCGTTTTCGGCGGAGTATGACCAGTTGGGGTATGGACGCGTTGAGGTGTTCACGAAGCCGGGAACGGATAAGATCCACGGCAACTTCCAGGTGAACGGAAATGCATCGCAGTTCAATTCTGGAAACCCGCTGGCGACGGGATATCAACCGCCGTACCACACGATTTTCGGGTTCGGTAATTTGACTGGACCGCTGAACAAGACCGCGTCGTACAACATTGGCGGAAGCTATCGCAACATTCAATCGGACGAGTTTACGAACGCGATCATTCCTGCGCCGGAGGCAGGTTCGCCGATACTATGCCCGCCGGGGGATGCGACGTGCGTGGAGACGCCGTACCAGGTGTCGACGTACTTCCCGCAGATCCGCGCGGACATCAATCCGCGGCTGGACCTGGCGTTGGGAGCGAGGAATGTTCTGACGACGCGGTACCAGTATGTGAACAACTCGGCGAAGAATGATGGCGTGAACAATCTGAATCTGCCGTCGACTGCCTACGACCAGAGCTCGTTGAGCAACATTCTGCAGATGAGCGACACGGAGACGTGGAACTCGCACATCGTGACCGAGACGCGATTTGAGTATGAGCGCGAACATACGACGGTAACGCCGGCGAGTACGACCCCGGCAGTGGGTGTGTCGGGATCGTTTACTGCGGGTGGCTACTCGGCGCAGGGGCTGAGCGATCACCAGGACCACTATGAGGTGCAGAGCTACAACTCGATCCAGCTGAAGAAGAACTTCATTCGATTCGGCGGAAGGATGCGGGCGACGCGCGAGGCGGAGAACACGGAGAATCTGACCAACGGTTCGTTCACGTACGCGACGTATGGGGAGTACACGGCGGGAACGCCGAGCCAGTTCCGGATTACGGTGGTGAACAATCACAAGATCGGGGACACGCTGACGGACGTGGGGCTGTATGCCGAAGACGACTGGAAGGCGCGGCAGAACCTGACGATTTCGTATGGCATCCGGTACGAGACGCAGAACCATCTTGCGAACAACCAGGCGATCGCGCCGCGGGTGGCGTTCAACTACGGATTATTTAGCGGGAAGGGCGCGCCGAAGACGGTGATCCGCGGGGGATTCGGCATGTTCTACACGAGATTTGCGCAGGAGTACGTGTTGACGACGGAGGAAGAGAACGGGATCAACACGACGTCGTACACGGTTGCGAATCCCGGAACAAGCTGCAATCCGAGCGCGCCGAATCTGATTGTGGCGTGCGGCGCGACGGCGGAGTCGCAGACGACGTATACCGCAGCGCCGAATCTTCGCGCACCGTACATTCTGGAGTTTGCGGCAGGAGCGGATCAGCAGGTGGGGAAGAATGGAACGATCTCGGTGAACTATCTGCACACGCAAGGCGTGCACCAGTTTGCGACGCAGAATATTGGCTATAACTTTGGTAATCCGATGGCCAGCATGGCGCAGTACCAGTTCTTCAGCGAAGGCGTATTCAATCAGAACCAGTTGATTATTCATGGGCGGGTGCAGACGTCGAAGGCGATTTCGTTGTTCGGGTATTACTCGCTGAATTCGGCGCATGGGGATACGTCGGGGGCGACGTCGGACATTACGACGCCGGGAAACATTGCGGCGGATTATGGACGCACGGCGTTTGATGTGAGGAACCGGATATTTCTGGCGGGGTCGGTGACGTTGCCGAAGTATATCCAGCTGAGCCCGTTCTTCCTGGCGCAGAGTGGAACGCCGTACAACATTACGACCGGGAGCGACAATAATTTTGACACGTTTTACAACGACCGCGCGGACCTGGTGACGGGCGTGGCGCCGAATGGAAGCACGATCAAGTCGATACCTGGATGCGGAACGTTTGCGCAGCCGGGGATTGTGGGCGGAGCGCCGGTGGTGCCGATCAACTATTGCACGGGGCCAGCGCTGTACACGTTCAATCTGCGGGTGACGAAGACGTTTGGGTTTGGACCGTCGACGCGGGCGAATGCTGGCGGGAACGGTGGTGGGGCGGGCGGTCCTGGCGGCGGCCCTGGTGGTGGGGGTCATGGCGGCGGTGGCGGTGGTGGCCGCGGCGGCGGTCCGGGTGGTATGGGCGGTGGCGGCGGCACGAGCACGGGCAAGCGCTATAACCTGGCGTTCGGCGTGCAGGTGCAGAACCTGTTCAACAAGGAGGACCTGTCGACACCGCAGGGAGTGTTGTCGTCGTCGAATTTTGGGCAGTCGACGCAGATTTACGGACAGCCGTATACGACGACCAGCGCGCTGCGACGGATCACGCTGCAGACATCGTTCACGTTCTAAGGGACGGTGGGGAATAGAAGAGGCGCAGCCTGATGGCTGCGCCTCTTTTTCTTGCGATGGTGACGAGTTACAGAACTCTAGCGCAGGCCGAGCATGGAGCCGCTGCGAGGTGGTGGGGCGTCTTCGTCCTTTTGGGGCTCCAGTGGTTTGAGTTGGGAAGGAACTGGCTCGGGCGGCGGTGGTTCTGCCTGGATTGGCTCGGGCTGGATGAGAGCTGGATCGTTGGACGTTGCGGATGGCGACGACGTATTGTCCGGGTCAAATTCGCGCAGCAGGTTAGATAAGTGCTGGAACTCGCTTGGCTTGTCGGGGCGCGGCTGGGCAGGGAGCTCGGGCTGGGGTTGGACTTCGGGTTCGGGTTCGGCTTTAACGCGGGAAGGTGGAGTGGGGCGGGTTTCGACGGCGGGCTCGGCGACGACGACGGTCTTGGCGTTGAGGAATTCGCGCATGCCGACCGCGCCTAGTTCGCGGCCGTAGCCGGAGCGCTTGATGCCGCCGAAGGGCAGCCGGGGGTCGCTGGCGACGGGGGTGTTGAAGAAGACGGCGCCGCATTGGAGTTCGACGGCGAGGCGCTGGCGTTCGGCATCGTCGGTGGTCCAGGCGCTGGCGGCAAGGCCGAAGGGCGTGTCGTTGGCGAGGGCGATGGCCTCGTCGAGGGAGGCGACGCGGAAGAGCAGGGCGACGGGGCCGAAGAGCTCTTCCTGGCAGATGGCGGCGTTGCGCATGAGCCCGGCGATGACAGTGGGCTGGAAGTAGTTGCCGAGTTCGCTGTCGTCGACGAGGGCGCGGGCGCCGCCGGTGAGGACGCGGCCACCGGATTCGCGGGCGAGGGTGACCTGCTGGAGGAGCTCTTCGAGGATCTGCGGTGTGGCGAGGGGGCCGATGTCGGTGGTTTCGAGCATGGGGTTGCCGATGCGGAGGTCGGCCATACCGGCGACGAAACGTTTTTCGAACTCAGGATAGATGCTTTCGTGGACGATGAAGCGCTTGGCGGCGATGCAGGATTGGCCGTTGTTGATGGTGCGGGCCTTGATGGCGTTGGCGACGGCGGCGTCGAGGTTGGCGGAGGGGAGGACGATGAAGGGGTCGGAGCCGCCGAGCTCGAGGACGGTCTTCTTGATGAGCCAGCCGGCCTGGGCGGCGACGGCGCGGCCGGCGGCCTCGGAGCCGGTGAGGGTGACGGCGACGACGCGGGGGTCGTTGAGGAGGTGCTCTACCTGGCGGGCCTCGATGAGGAGGGTCTGGAAGACGCCGCGGGGGAAGCCGGCGCGGCGCACGAGGGCTTCAATCGCGAGGGCACATTGCGGCACGTTGGAGGCGTGCTTGAGGAGGCCGATGTTGCCGGCCATGAGCGCGGGGGCGAGGAAGCGGAAGACCTGCCAGAGGGGGAAGTTCCAGGGCATGACGGCGAGGATGACGCCGAGGGGGTCGTAGCGGACATAGCTGTCGGCGTGCTCGGTGACGATGCGTTCGGGGGCGAGGAAGCGGGTGGCGTTGTCGGCATAGTAGCGGCAGACGGAGGCGCATTTGGAGACTTCGGCGCGGGCGGAGACGAGGGTTTTACCCATCTCGGAGGTCATGGTGGTGGCGAGCTCTTCGACGTCGGCTTCGAGGAGGGCGGCGAGGCGGCGCATCCAGAAGATGCGTTGGTCGAGCGTCTCTTTGGGGTAAGTCTTTGCAGCGCTGGTGGCGATGGCTAGCTTGGCGTTGAGAGCATCAGGTGTGAGTGGGTCAAAGCTGCGGAGAAGCTTGCCATTGGCCGGATTCAGGGATTGGATCATAGGGGCGGGGGATAGGGGATAGAGGGTAGAGGATAGAGAGTACGGTGTGGTGGTGAGTGAGCGTGAGTCGTCTGTCGTTGTGAGTAGTGTAGCTGTAGTGCGGCTTATCGGCTAGGAGGTTTACTCCTCGTTGGTTAACTGGGCGAGGGCGAGGGCGAGGACGCGGGTGCCGAGGGCGATGGATTCGGGGGTGGCGTATTCGTCGGGGCGGTGGGAGACGCCGTTGCGGCAAGGGATGAAGATCATGGCGACGGGAGCGATGGGGGCAATGAAGTTAGTGTCATGGTAGGCACGTGCCACCATTTTTTTGTAGGGAATGGACCCGGAGTTGCAGATGGCTTCGAGGGTGTGGAGGATGGGTGGGGAGCTGATGGCGGGGACGTCGGCGTTGATCTGGTGCTCGGTGATGGTGACTTGGCGGCGGGATTCGATGTCGCGGATGTCGGCGTGGAGGGAGGACATGATGGCTTCGCGGCGGGTTACGTCGGTGTCGCGGATGTCGAGGGTGAGGGTGACGCGGGAGGGGACCGAGTTGATGGCGCCGGGGTGGACGGCGACGGTGCCGACGGTGGCTACGGAGTCGACGCCGGAGGAAGCAGCGGGTAGCAGCACGGGTTTGGCTTTGCGCGCGGCTTCCTTAAAGACCATGGAGGCGGCGATCTTGAAAGACATTTCGTTGGAGTCCGCCTCGTGATAGGCGGCGTCGAAGAGCGACACCTTGATATCGACCATCTCGTGACCGGCAAGAACACCGCCCAACATTGCCTCGCGAATGCCCTCGTCGATTGACTGGATGAAGTTCTCAGGAAGGACCTCCCCGGAGACGTCGTTTGAAAACTCGTAGCCAGTACCAGGCTTATTGGGAGAGATGCGAATTTTTACATGCGCATAGTTGCGTGAGGCTCCGACTTGTCGCTCGTAGGTGCCCTCGGCCTCAGCAATCGTTTGGATCGTTTCACGGGGAGCTCCAGATCGAGCGTTCGCGGCGAGGGTGTGGCGTTCGACGGAGAGGATGACTTCGGCGGCGGCGCAGAGGGCGTCGCGGCGGTCGGGCATGAGGAGGGCGCCAGCGTGGCCGCCGAAGCCGGTGATCTCGTAACGGTAGCTGGCGGGGGCGGCGATGTTGGTGACGATGCCTAGCGGGATGTTTTCGCGCTCGAGGAGGGGGCCTTGCTCGATGTGGAGCTCTACCCAGGCGTGGTAGTAGTTGGGCGGGAGCTTGACGGTGTCGAGGGAGCCGCGGAAGCCGGCGGAG
>JBEKFF010000025.1:0-24139 GCA_050013455.1 Acidobacteriaceae bacterium
ACCATCACGCTCATTGCCGGAGGCGCCATGCCGGATGTGATGGAGGGCGCCGACCAGGCGCGCCGCATCAATGGCCAGTACGTACCCGACTACCTGTCCTCGGCCGATTGGACTGGCCAGCTGCTGCTGCACTGCCTTCCGAACATCGACATGGTGAGCGAGCACTACTACGCGTCGGGCACCGAGCACACCGACATCAAGCTGGGCAAGAAGGTCCCCATCGACCCTCCACTCTCCTTTATCGAGGTGCAACGTGCCGCTGCCGTGCAGGTGCGCGCCAAGTACGAGCACTACGAGAAGTACCTGGAACTCATCCCCGCGCTCAGGGCCAAGCCTGTTCCCATCGCCATCGACGAGTGGGCCTACTTCCTTCCCGGAAAGCGCGACTCCTACTACACCGTTCTAGCGTATGCCTGGGCCTTCCACGAGATGTTCCGCCACTCCGACATCTTCCAGATGGCGAACCTCACCTTTGCTACGGCGACTTTCAGTTCCAATGGCACGGACGCGGTACTGAACCCAACGGGGCTGCTGTTCAAGATGTACCGCGACCACTTCGGTGTAATCCCAGTGGAGGTGGGCGGCAACTCGCCGCAGCCCAAGCCCGCCTTCCCCGCGGGCGGCGACCAGCCAGCGGTCAACCCCGGTAGCCCGACGTATCCACTGGACGTAAGCGCGGCACTGAGCGAGGACCACAAGGCCCTCGCCATCGCAGTGCTCAACCCATCTGACACCAAGCAGAGCATTCACCTGGAAATCCAGGGTGCAGCGCTGGCCTCCACCGGCAAGCTATGGCGCATGGCGCCCCACTCCATCGATGCCACGGTGAAGGCCGGCTCGCCCGCCGAGGTGCAGGTGGAAGAGCAATCACTCGGCACCTTGCCCGCCACGATCACGCTTCGCCCCTATAGCGTCAACATCTACTCTTACCCCATTCAGTAGAGGTCTATCTCAGCCATGCTCCAGGTCCACAAGCTCTCCTTCAACATCACGGTGCTGGCCGCCCTAGCATGCGGCGCGTCGCTCAAAGCCCAGGTACAAACCATCGTGCCGCCTCCAGTCCCGGGCGCGAAGCCCGTCATGGTGGAACACATCAAGGTCCACAGCGCGGCCATCGAGGGTAACCTTGAGGGCGAGCCGGCGGACCGCGACGTGATCGTCTTCCTGCCACCTGGCTACGCACACGACACCACGCGCCGCTATCCGGTGTTGTACGCCTTGCACGGCTACTTCATCGGTGCAGAACAATGGTCGGGCGAGATCCACGTGCCCCAGACCATCGAGGGCGCCTTTGCGCAGGGCTCGAGAGACATGATCGTCGTCCTGCCTGATTCGAAGACGGTGTATCTCGGGTCCTTCTACTCAAGCTCAGCCACCACGGGCGATTTCGAGCGCTTTATCTCCCACGACCTCGTAACCTACATTGATGCGCATTACCGCACCCTCCCGACGCGCGAAAGCCGCGGCCTGGTGGGCCACTCCATGGGTGGGTACGGCGCCGCGCGTATCGGCATGAAGCACCCCGACGTGTTTGGCGCGCTATACATCATGAGCCCCTGCTGCCTGTCGCCCATGACCGGCGGCGGGCCGGGGCCGGTCGACGAAATGAAACAGCACGCAATCGATGCCGAGCGGAAAGCGGCCTCGGCGAAGTCGCCGGCAGAACTCGCTGCCGAATCGCCCGGCTTTGCGGCCGCGCCCTATGCCACCGCCGCCGCGTGGGCGCCTGACCCGAAGAACCCGCCGCTCTACTTCGACCTGCCCACCAAGGACGGGGTTCCGCAACCGGAGATCGTCGCGAAGCTAACCGCCAATGCGCCGCTTGCTTTTGTCGACCAGTACATCGGCAATCTAAAGCAGTATCGCGCAATCGCAATGGACGTCGGCGACCAGGATGGACTGCGCTTCGATGCGACCAAGCTGCATGACGTGTTTGACCGCTACGGCATCGCCAACGCTTTCACGATTTATCCCGGCACGCACACCAGCGCCGTGGCTGACCGCTTCCAAAATCACGTCATGCCGTTCTTCAGCAAGAACCTTTGCTTCACCACCACCTGCAACTAGAGTTCAGCAACACCCGGAGATTGCCATGAAGCTTCGTCTAAAACTGCCTCTCACGTTTGCCGTCTTGTGCGCAGTAACGTTCCTGCCGGCTGGCGCGCAGCAGGACACGGCGCATATGCCGTTTATGAATCCGCAGCTTGCCCCGGAGGAGCGCGCCACCGACCTGGTGCACCGCATGACGCTCGCCGAAAAAGCATCGGAGATGCAAAACAACTCCGCCGCCGTGCCGCGCCTCAACATTCCGGCCTACCAATGGTGGAGCGAGGCTCTCCACGGGGTGATCAACGAGGGCGTAACCGAGTACCCGGAGCCAGTGGGCCTGGCCGCGACCTTTGACCCCATAGGCATCCACACCATGGCCGCGCAGATTGGCGTGGAGGGCCGCATCAAGCATGTGCAGAACCTGCGTGAGGACCACATCGGCATCATGGGCGGGCTCGACTTCTGGTCGCCCAACCTGAACATCTTTCGCGATCCGCGCTGGGGCCGCGGCCAGGAGACCTACGGCGAGGATCCCTTCCTCACCGGTCGCATGGGCGTAGCCTATGTAACCGGCCTTCAGGGAGACGACCCCAAGTACTACCTGGCCATTGCCACCCCCAAGCACTTCGCCGTACACAGCGGCCCTGAACCGACCCGCCACTTTGCCGACGTCGACGTGAGCAGGCACGACGAGGTAGACACCTACCAGCCTGCCTTTCGCGCGGCCATCGTCGAGGGCAAGGCCGCCTCGGTTATGTGCGCCTACAACGCTATCAATGGCGAGCCAGCCTGCGCCAACCAGTATCTGCTGCAAGACCAGCTACGGGGCAAGTGGGGCTTCCAGGGCTATGTCGTTTCTGACTGCGACGCCGTGCGCGATGTCGCAGCGAATCATCGCTATCGGCCCACCCAGGCACAAGGCGTGGCCATCTCGGTGATCCGGGGCATGGACAACGAGTGCGTGACGTTCACCAAGCGCTTTGGCGAGCCTGTTGAGAAGGCCTACATCGATGCCGTGCAGCAAGGCTACCTACCCGAAGACACGCTCGATACCGCGCTGATCCGCTTATTCACCGCACGCATCAAGCTCGGCATGTTTGACCCGCCCGCGATGGTGCCGTACTTGAGCATCGACGAGAAAGAGTTAGACAGCGCTGCGCATCGCGACCACGCACGCAAGCTGGCCGAGGAGTCGATCGTGCTGCTCAAGAACGATGGCCTTTTGCCGCTCAAGCCGGAGATCCGAAAGATCGCTGTGGTAGGCCCGCTGGCGGAGCAGACCCGGCCACTCATCGGAAACTACGCGGGCCACCCTACGCACATCGTCTCCATCCTTGACGGGCTGCACGCGCAATTTCCCGCTGCCACCATCACCTACGTGCCGGGCACGCGGTTTCTGAATCCCGATGGAACTCCCGTGCCCAACGACCTGCTAACCACTCCGGACGGCAAGCCCGGGCTGCATGCCGAGTACAACGAGGGCCGGCGTGGCTTTGACGATGTGCCCAAGGTGCTGCTCGATCGCACCGAGCCAAACATCAACCTGTCCAAGCCGACGCTGCCCAAAGAAGTCGCAGACAGGAAGCGCTTCGGCGTGCAGTGGACAGGCTTTCTCACGCCCTCGGAGACAGGCGAGTACCTCCTCGGCGTGCGCAGCCAGGGCTTTGCTCGCGTGAGCGTCGACGGCAAGCAGGTGGCGTCGGCCGGCGGCGGTGGTCACGACCTTGAGCCCGCCATGGGCAGAGTGAAGCTCGAAAAAGGCCGCAGGGTTGCACTCGAAATATCCGCCGGCACGCAGGACGGCAACGCGCACGCCGAGCTGATCTGGAGCAAGTACGATCCCACGGTCGTGCCCGAAGCCGTTGCCGCCGCGCGCGATGCCGACGCGATCATCGCCGTGGTCGGCATCACCAGCCAGCTCGAAGGCGAAGAGATGCCCGTGACCGAACCAGGCTTTCTGGGCGGCGACCGCACCAGCATTGATCTGCCGCAACCTGAAGAAAACCTTGTGGAAGCGGTGGCAGCGACAGGCAAGCCCCTTGCCGTGGTGTTGATCAACGGCAGCGCGCTCGCCGTCAACTGGATCAACGACCACGCCAACGCGATACTTGAGGCCTGGTACCCGGGTGAAGAAGGCGGCGCGGCCGTGGCGGAAACGTTGAGCGGAAAGAACAATCCTGCAGGTCGCCTGCCCGTCACCTTCTACAAAGGCGTGGAAGGCCTGCCGAACTTTGAAGACTACGCGATGGCAAACCGGACCTACCGCTACTTTACCGGCAAGCCGCTCTACTCCTTCGGCTACGGGCTCAGCTACACCACGTTCGGCTACAGCAACCTGACGATTTCCTCCCCCACCGTCGCCGCCGGTCAGCCCGTGGAGGCCGACGTCCTCGTGACCAACTCCGGCAAGTTAGTGGGCGATGAGGTCGTGCAGCTTTACCTCAAGTTCCCTGAGGTTAAGGGAGCGCCGATGTTGGCTCTTCGCAGCTTTGAGCGCATCCACCTCGACCCCGGTGCGAGCCAGAAAGTTCACTTCCACCTCAACGCGCGTGACCTCGGCATGGTCACCGAACTTGGCTCGCCCATCATCGCCGAAGGCGACTACAGCCTCAGCGTGGGCGGTGGGCAACCGGGTACAGGGAGTCCTGGGGTAAGCGGCAAGTTCCACGTCGACGGTACCTACGCGTTGCCCGAATAGCTCAGCACCTCAAGAAAGGAACATCCCAATGGCCGCGTCCTGGGCCAGGTTGCCGCCACCGGCTAGCCCAGCGTCTCCGGCGTCGCATGGCGCCCCACCGACCCTGACGCCAACCGCGCCATGATCTTCGATAACGAATGCCGCATGGTGAACGACCTGGACGGCAATGCGCGCAAGATCATCCTGGCTTGAACTTCCGGATTGCTGTGTTTGACGTAGCCCCGTCGCATTCATTGATAGCCAGCCTCTCAGCCAGTGGAATCGAACACTCGGTAGGCCGCCTACGGACTAATTGGCGATCGTCTCGCTGAGTGGATATGGCTGCGGCATGAAGGGTCTGTCGCAATTTCAGCGTCGCTGGCTGAAAATATTGACGGTTGCCTATCTTCCTGAATATCGCCTGCAAAAGGTTTCGTACCGCGAAGTCGGCCAGTATCCCCGAATCTCATGGAGCGGGCAGGATAATCGGCCGCTGCGGCATTTATCAGGGCTGATCTTGGTCTGCCTCGGTACTTCCGCCATTCAGGCATGGCCTTGGTTTTGATAACCGCGTTTGATGTATTCACCGGTGTTGGAACCGACAACTCGCTTGAATGCTTTACTGAACGCCGCGTCGGACTCGTAACCGACCAACCGGGCAACATCGATGAGCTTTTTATCGCGCTGTTCGAGTAACTGTATCGCCTTCTGCATGCGCCACGCAGTTACGTACTCCAGCGGTGTTTGTCCGAGCAGTTCCTTGAAACGGGCTGCGAATGCGGAGCGAGACATGCCCGCCGCCTCGGCCAGGGATTCGACCGTCCAGCCTGTATTTACTCTGTCGTGAATGGCACTCAGGGCAGTGCCCAGTTGAGGATCGAAAACGGCACGAAGCCATCCTTTGTTGCGTTCCGGTCCCGACGCGATATGCGCCCGGAGTATCTGGATAAATAGAACCTCGGCCAGCCGAGTCGCGACGACTCCAGATCCCGGCGCCTGTTCTGCCATTTCTAATGCCAGCGCCTGCATTGTGTTGTGAAGAGCCAGCGTGCGTGCCTGATCGGCCTTGATCAGAATGAAGCTCGGCAATAATTGAGTGATGGGCCTCAGGCTGGCGCGATCGAAACTAAAGGACCCGCAGACGATTGTCGTTGGTATGCCGCCGCCTCCGTAATGAACGACATTACCGTTGGCTTTCGTGGCGATTTCGCGGAAGGTCGATCTTGGACGTGTTCGTGGGCTGTCGCGCAAAACAATCGAAGTGTCGCGGGCCAACAAAAAGCAATCACCACCGGTGAGGGGAATCGCATCCGGAATGCCTTCGACATTGAGCCAGCAGTTGCCGCGCGAAAGCATGGCGAAGTGCGCCAAATCTGTGGGCGAAATCCTCTTGCCGGAAGGCGTGACTTTCTCTTCGGCCTGTTTCTCCTGGATCAAACCCCACGGGGCTGTAGCTTCAAGCCTGTGCTGACCGAAAGCTGTGATGTGCATGGTTCTGAAGATGTCGCTGATCGGGTCCACATTGCGCTCCAATTCCTGGACGAATAAACAAAATCTTTGGACGTTCGAGCAGTTCTCGTCCACCATCGAAGCACTCTACTCCTCAGTAGTGGATGCTAGACATCACCAAAGGGAGCAATTATGGGAAAGCTTGAAGGAAAAGTTGCAGTCATCACGGGTGGAACGAGCGGTATGGCGCTGGCGAGCGCCAAGCTCTTTGTGGAAGAGGGTGCTTCCGTTTTCATCACGGGCCGTAAGCAGGAGCAGATCGACGAGGCCATCAAGATCATCGGCCGAAACGTGACCGGCGTGCGCGGTGACGCGGCCAATCTCGACGACCTCGACCGGCTGTTCGACGTCGTGAAGCGAGAAAAGGGCAAGATCGACGTCCTGTTCGCGAGTGCCGGCATAGGCGAGCCCGTACCGCTGGGACAGATCACCGAGCAGCACTTCGATAAGACCTTTGACCTGAACGTGCGCGGCACCCTCTTCACGGTGCAGAAGGCATTGCCACTGTTCAACGATGGTGGGTCAATCTTGATGACCGGGTCCAATGCTGCTGCCAAAGGTTTCCCTGGTTTCGGCGTGTATGCGGCGAGCAAATTGGCGCTGCGCTCCTTCGCACGCACTTGGCTTAACGAACTGAGGGAGAGAAAAATCCGCGTGAACCTGCTCGTTCCCGGTGCTATTGCCACACCGATGCAGGAAGCAGTTCTCACCAAGGAAGCGAGGCATTATTTCGAATCCCTCATCCCGCGAGGAACGATGGGCCAATCTGAGGAAGTCGCGACCGTCGCGCTGTTTCTTGCTTCAAACGATTCAAGCTTTGTGAACGGGCTGGAGTTGTTCGTCGACGGCGGCATGACGGCGATCTAACATCGGTGGATTTCGGAGTGTCATGGCAATCATGCACTCACCGAGATCCGATAGGTACCGATATGTCGGCTGGGGTCCAGGAATTCTGATCGGGTTTCAACGTTGTGATACCGGGATAATGCGGCGCTCCCGCTACCATCAAAGTGCCTCTGTCCGACCGGCCCAAAGCCTCAGTCCCGCAAGTCCAACGCATGCGCATTTACAGCTGGTTACAGAGAAGAACCTCTTGTGGAGGCCGCAAGTCGGCGGTATTTCAGGAACACGACCGCGGTTGTGCCCCTAACGATGGATATTTCATGTCCCTTATGAGAGACTCCGCAAATGGGAGGCAATCATTGTGACGCCTTTGCCAAGTGGCGCCGTACCGGGTGCCCCGTTGTTGTAACGCCGGACCTTAGCCGGCTGGAAACTCGCAAACGTTTGAGTCAGTCTGCGATCAATGGATTCTTCGCCATTATGGGTTTGCGGCACCGGGGATCATCCACACACCGCCTGATTTGATTTGAGTTCGACTACCGCGTCCATGTGCCTCATCATCGAACACGACAGTGCTTCTTCCCGTACAACGTCGACGAGGACGATTTTCATGAAGTCATTCGGTTATTGGTTGGCCGCACCTTTGCTCACCTTTGCATCCTTCTCAATTTGCATCTCCGGCCAATCGATTCCGTCTGAACGCGCCAATGATGCCCGGATCGACCATCTTCTCCAGCAGATGACGCTCGAGGAAAAGATTAATTTGATCCGCGGGAGCGTCGAGGACCTATCCACCTACCAGGGCCAGGCCGGTTATCTTCCCGGCGTACCTCGTCTGCATGTGCTCTCGCTTCGTTTCGCCGACGGGCCTCCCGGATTGCTCACGCGCGTGCCGGGCCAGGCAGAGACAGCAACCATGGGTGTTGCAGCCACCTTCAGTCTCAAGGATGCTGAGGCCAATGGCGCCGTGATCGGGCGTGAGGCCCGCGCTCTGGGTATCGATGCGGTGTTGCAGCCGTTCATCAATATCGACCGCGACATCACCTTCGCTCGCGGCTACAACACCTTCGGCGAAGATCCGTTCCTAACCGGCCTCATGGGAGCCGCTGAGATCCGCGGCATCCAATCTCAGGACGTGATGGCCCAGGCCAAGCACTACGTTGCGTATGACACCGACGGCTTCAATGTCTCGGTGGATCAGCAGGCGCTCCACGAAGTGTATGTCGCGCCGTTTGCCATGGCGGTGGACGCCGGCGTCTCGTCGATCATGTGCTCCTACAACAAAGTCAATGGCCACTTTGCCTGCGGCAATCCAGACACGCTAAAGACCATTCTCAAGGGCGAGCTCGGCTTCAAAGGTTTTGTGACCTCAGACTGGGGTGCGGTCCACAGTGTCTATTTTCTTAATGACGGCTTGGACATGGAGATGCCCGGCCAGATTCCAGACGATAGCCCCTTCGCGTCTCTGATGCACACGTTTTTTCGCACGGCGCCTCCTCTCACAAAACCTGCCGTACAGCCGGATCTCGCAGCGCTTACGGGGATGCTTGGTGGCACGATTCCCGAAGAGCCCACAATCACAACCGATTTTTCTACCTTCCCGCGTGACAACGATAACTCCACCCTGCGTGATGCCCTCAAGAACGGCTCCATTACGGAAGCCACTGTCACCGCTGCTGCCCGGCGTGTTCTCTACGAGATGGACCGCTTTGGATACCTCGATGGCAAACAAAAGCACTCAGTGACGGCCCAGGACATTGAGGCCAATGCGGCGGTGATCCGTAAGACCGCGGCGGATGCGGCCGTGCTGTTGAAGAATGAAGGTGGCATCCTGCCTATCAACCCCGCGGCTCTCAACACCGTGGCATTGATCGGCCCGACAGCGGGTCAGGTCGACGCCATCGGCACCTTCGGCGAGCGTTCCCCAGGGATCACCTCGCGGCAGATCGGCCCACTCGGAGCCCTGCAGAAGAACTATCCGGGCACGCACATTGCATTTGCCGTCGCAGATGACATGACCGGCACGACCATCCCCGCCGGCGCGCTCTCGCACGATGGCAAGCCTGGGTTGCAACGCACCACCAGCGCGGGAGCAGCCTCCATTGATGCCGAACTCAACTTCACCTCCCCCAACGGTCATGCTCTCGAGCCCAACGCGCAGCTCACATGGAAAGGCGAGCTAAGCGTTCCCGTCGCCGGCGACTACTGGCTCTGCCTTCAGGTCCTCGGCGCCCGCGCCACTCTCTCCGTCGACGGCAAGCCCCTGGGCCGCACCGGCGCAACCGCGGGAACAGTGCACGGCGACGTGCAGCATGCCACGCAGGACAACATGCTTCCCACTCCGGACGGCCTCGACAACGTGCGCCGGGCGATCTATCTGACCGCCGGCACTCATCCCATCAGCGTTGACCTCAGCGGCGACACTTCCAACAACCCTGAACAGGTTCGCCTCAACTGGTACACGCCAGCGCAGCGTGCGTCCGACCACAGCGCAGCGCTGCAGGCAGCCCGGACGGCAAAGACCGCCGTCGTGTTTGCATGGACCCGCGGCAAGCCCGACTTCGCCCTACCCGGTGATCAGGACAAGCTCATCGAAGAGATTGCCGCCACCAATCCCAACACCATCGTTGTTCTCAACACCAGCCAACCCATCGCGATGCCATGGCTCGATAAAGTCAAGGTGGTGGTCGAGATGTGGTGGCCCGGAGATGAAGGCGGCTGGGCCATCGCAGACATCCTCACCGGCACGGCGAATCCCGCAGGTCGTCTGCCCATGACCTGGGCGCGCCGCTTGCAGGACTATGCCGCCAACGATCCCGCACATCCCGAACGCTCTGCCAAAGGGATTGATGGCAAGACCACCTTCTCCGAAGGCATCGACGTCGGCTATCGCTGGTTCGACGCTCAACACATTCAGCCCCTCTACAGCTTCGGCTACGGCCTTTCCTACACGACCTTCGCCTACTCTGGCTTGCACGTCGAGCTCACAGCGGACGGTGGGGCCGACGTGGAGTTCGACGTTCGTAACACCGGTGCACGCAGCGGGGACGATGTGCCGCAAGTCTACCTTGACGCCCCACGGCCGCAGAGCGACGCGCAATTTGCCGTTCGCACGCTGGCCGGTTTCTACAGGGTGTCGCTCACTGCCGGCGAGAAGACCACCGTTCGGCTACACGTGCCAAAACGCTCGTTCGAGTTCTGGTCTGTTGCGGAGAGTAAGTGGGTTCGCGCAAACGGCCCGCGCACCGTCGAGGTTGGCTCCTCTTCAAGGAACCTCACCCTGCGCGCTGCGTTACCCTGACAATTCCAATCAGGCGAGGCGAGTTTTTTTTGCGCAAATCAGGACAGCTTTTCCGCCAACCTACACTTTTGAAAATGCAGAGGGGGCACGGCATTTGCCGTGCCCCCTCTGCATGACTATGTTCCTGTCTTTAGTTCAGTGAGAACCAGTTTAAGTTGCCGACGGCGTTGTAATAGCCTCCACTGTCCATCACAAGTTGCAGGGTGTGGATGCCTTCCGGAAGTGCAACGTGGGGAATCTCCAGCGTCTGCCACGTCTGCCACCCGCCCGTCTCCGGTACCGAGATGTGCGGTGTCACTCGCTGGCCATCGACGTTCAGATGGAACACGCCGCCGCCAACATCGGTCGCCACGCGCACCTGCAGCGTGTAGCTGCGCGCCGTGGCGATGTCGACGGTGTAATTTAGCCAGTCGCCCGGCTGCGGATTGCCCACATCGTAGCCGCCGCCGGTGTCCGACGAGTTCTCGATGTACACGGTATCGCCGGGACGATAATTCGCTCCGCCGCCATTGGCTGTCGCTCCGTTCCAGTACGCGACGCCCTTGCCACCGGTATCGTAGTTCTCCACTTGGATCTGCCCGGGAATCGACTGCGGGCTTCCAGTGAAGGAACTGCTCGGCGTCGGCGCCTGCACCCCGAACCAGTTGAAGTTACCCATACCGCCCGTCGGCCCGTTGCCATCCAGCGTCACCTGCATCACATGTAGCCCGGCGCTGAGTTGAAACGCCGGAGATACCTGCGTCGTGTACGTCTGGAATCCATTCGTGACCGGAACGAACAGCGTTCCCGTTTTGTTCTCTCCATCAAACGAGACGTGATAGTACCCGCCCTGTCCAAGCGACGCGACGCGTGCCTGCACGTTGTAGATGCCCGGTGTGCTGACGTTGACGGTGTAGCGCAGGTATTCGCCTTCCTTGGTATAGCCAACGTCGTAGCCGCCGCCCGCGTCGCCTGTGTACTCAATGCCCACGGTTGTTCCTGGCCGGTAACTGGGAGCGCTACCTTGGTCGCTCGTGTCGAGATTGAAGTACCCAACATAGTTGCCGCCGTTATCGAAGTTCTCCGCCTGGATCACGCCTGGAATCGCAGCCGGGCCAGCGGGGAAGGGAGTCTCCTTGCCGCCGATCGTGAAGTTCACGGTCGATGAATCCGTAGCATTTCCCTGGCGGCCGAGAATGGTCACAGGATACGAGCCGCTCGTGGCGCTCTCTTCCGTTACCACCGGAAGTACGTACTGGTTGGTGAAGGGAATCGGCACCGGCTCGCCGAACGCTCCACCGGGAAGCCCTTGTACCTGCAGCTGAGCGTTTGCATGATCGTTACCGTAGGCGTTCACGTCGATGCTATAAAGGGTGCGGCCTCCGGGCGCAACCGTCTGCGAGCCAGGCCCAGCCGTGACGTCGAACGTATTACCGGTGTAGCCCTGCCAGAAGAAAGTCGCCACAGACTGCGCGGGCATCGAGTAGCCGACCATCTTGCCCTTCCAGTTGATCGAGAACTGGCTCGGCGTCTGCGCATCATTCAAGACCAGCACCGCGATCGAGCCGTCAGGATTCTTGAACGCAACATCCTCCACATTGCCGCTGCCAAACGTATTCGAGTCGATCCGGTAGGCGCCCGCCTGCACATACTTGGCAAGATGCCCAAGCACGTAATATTCCACATTCTTCGTGACGGTGGCAGGAGTCGTCGAGTCGTCGATCGTCACCACGCCACGGCAGTCGTTGCATCCGTTCTGATCCGTGGGCCCGTTGTTCTGGTCCAGCGCAAGGTTCCAGAACACAACCGACTTGCCCCAGTTGCGCAGAACATTAATTACTTGGCCTTCGGCATCATTCACCAGGTTCTGCCCGAAGTACGGAGCGTATGTGCCTCCGGTGCACTCAGTGAAATAAACCGGAACATCCCATGCAAGGTCATGCACCGCATTCTGCGCATCGGCAACATTCCCCGCATAGCAGTGGAACGAAACGCCCGCAAGATACTGCCGGACGGCGGGATCTTCCGCGAGGATCTCCGGATACTTCGGGTTATCCCAGTTATGTTCATAGCCGAAGATTCCGGGCGTCGCGTCCATGGGATCGTGCGACTGTCGTGCGAAATTCCACCCGCGGTTGCGCAGGTGCAGGTCGCGCAGTTGCGGCCCGAGATACTGCGCGATGAACTGCCCCTCGTCATGCGGATTCATGAACATCGATGGATAGCCGCTGGTCTCGTTCAGCGGCTCGTTCTGCACCGAGACGTAGTTGATTGGAATCCCCTGCGCCTCGTACGCCAGGACAAATTTCGCGAAGTACAGTGCCAGCGCTGGAAAGTATTCGGTGTTGAAGCTTCCACCGTCGAGCGTCCCAGTCGTCTTCATCCACGCGGGAGGCGACCACGGCAGAGCCTGCACCTTGATCGCCGGATTCGTCGCGAAAGCGGCCTTGATCGTCGGAAGGATGTAGGCCTCATCGTGCGCAATCGAGAACTGTTTCATCTGCGGATCGGTCTCGCCCGTCGGCACATCGTCGTAGGTATAGCTGCTCAGCGAAAGATCGTTCGCTCCCATCGACTGCCGCAGGAAGCTGAGATGAATTCCGCTCGGACTGAACAGATCGTTCATCAACTGCGTGCGCTGCACCGGCGTGAGCTTGTTCCAGACAAGATACGCGTCGGAGTCATTGAAGCTGGCGCCTACGCCCTCGAGTTGCTGATAGTGAATCGTGTCATCGACATTGATCGCCGTGCCACTGGCTGTGCCGTCGGTAAACGTGAGTGGCGTTTGCGGAGTCAGGAGCGCGGATTGATCGGGGTTCGTCTGAACCACTCCAACGGTTTGTGCGCCTACATTCCGAGCGCAGGAACCAACGGAGAATGCGGTGAGCAGGATTGCCGAGGAAAGACAAACGTTTGTCCTGAGCTGCCGGAGAGTATCAGGAAGGGTGCGAATGGGCCTGGATTTCATGGGAGATCTCACCTTTTGGGCCGCGTGCTTGCCCGGACTGAGAAGCGAACAGATTCTGCACCTTCCAGTGGAGGCTCGTCAATCCGTCAAGGTAAAAATAATTCCGCGCCCTGCCGGGATGGCTCGAGAGTGGCTCATGGGCGAGCTTGCTCGCTAACCTCGCAAGCCGCCGCCACCGCTGTTTTGCTCTTGCTGCCAAGGCCGCCCGGCCACCAGTTCCAGTCTCCGGCAATCCGCAGCAATGCCGGGCCAACCACAATGCGGACCAGCGTCGCGTCGATCAGTACAGCAACGGCCAGCGTGAAGCCAATCATCTTTACCACCAGAAAATTTCCGAAGGTGAAGGCCGCGAAGACCACGATCATGATTGCGGCGGCGCTCGTAATCAGGCCCGCCGTTCTGGCCATGCCCTCAGGAATCGCATCCAACTCACTCAGTCCAGCCCTGCGCGCTTCGAGCACGCGCGCCACCAGGAACACCTCGTAATCCATGCTGAGTCCGAAGACGATCGCGAAAGCCACAATCGGGACCAGTGGGAAGATGCTTCCCGTGCCGCCAGGAACTCCCAGCAGGCCGCTCCCATGTCCGTCCTGAAAAACCAACACCAGTGCACCGAAGGACGCAGCCACCGACACCAAATTCAAGATGATGGCCTTCACCGCGGCAAACAGCGATCGGAAGCCGCACAGCAGGGCCAACAGCGTGCCGCCAATGACCAGCCCCATGACGCGCGTAACGTGGCTGTCGATGATGGTTTCGTAATCAGCGTTGAGTGCCGGGATGCCGCCCACCATCATCGTGGCGTCGGGAACACCAGTGAGTGCCGGCGCCCCCTTGTTGCGTATCTCGCGCACCCAGTCCACCTGCTGACGTAGGGACAGGGAACTCTTAGGCAGGATCTCCACCAGCGCGGCCTTCCCATCACTACTGAGGAACGTTCGCCTCGTCTCTCGCGACAGATCGGTCAGATTCGCTTGGTTGCCACTCGCAATCGTCGCAATGGAGATCACGCGATCGCAACGAGGGTCGCTCTCAATCTGCTTGGCCACACGATTCAGCGCGTTCCACCCTGCATCGGTTTGCGTGACGGAATCGTTCGGCAGTTCAATCACCACGCGCATCGAATACACAATGCCGGTCCGATCCATGCGCTCCAGCGTATGCAGCGCCTGCACCGATTCCGCCGACTTCGGCAGCCAGTCTCCCGATGGAATGCTGGTGTCGAGATGCTTGGCCTGCCACGCCAGCAGCACCAGCGGCGTTCCGGCGATCAGCAGCGCCAGCCACGGGTGAGCGACAATCGTCCGTCCCCATTGCCTCCAGCGAACGCCTGTTTTCGCGGAGCGGTCGATATCCAGTTTCGCCGTAAACGGCAGTCGCCCCGCATCGATGCGCCGTCCCAGCAGGCCCAGCACCGCCGGCACCAGGGTGTTGGTCAGCAACACACTCCATCCCGCAACCAGGATTCCGGCCAGCCCAATCGAACGAATCTCGCTGATGGGAACAGTCAAGAGAGCGACAAATCCAATCGCCACCGTGGAGGCCGAGATCAACAGCGTACGACCGGCCTGACGCGCCGCAATCACCGATGCCGCGTGCCCGCCATTTCCCGCGCACAGTGCCTCGCGAAAGCGGCTCACCATCAGCAGCGCATAGTCGATCCCCAGGCCCAACCCAAGCATCGTCGCCAGGTTCTGCACCAGGATCGAGAGGTGCAGGCGCTGCGCCAGCAATCCCGTGATCGCCAGGCTGGTCGCGATGGCGAGCTCGCCCACCGCCAGCGGAATAATCGCGGCGACCACGCTTCCAAACGCAATCAGCAAAAGGATCAAGGTTGCGGGAATCACCAGCGTCTCGCCGCGCCGTACATCATCCGAGCTTGCCTTGCGGATGTCGAAGTTGAGGGGAAGCTCGCCGGTGAGTTGCAGCTTCACCCCGGGATACCCTCCCCGCAGCTGGTCCTCCAGCAGATGCGCCTGTTGATGCAGCATGGGAACCAGCGATTCCACCGGAGCATCGGTAGACTCGAGTCCCACCAGCACAAAGGTCCCGCCGCCTTTTCCCAGGAAGATGGGATCGCGCAGCTCAAGATACGAGACCACCCCGGACACCCCGGGGTTCTGTCGCAACTGCTCCACAATCGTCGTCAGCGCCTGCTCGCCTGCAGGCGAGTTCGCCGGCGGAAGCCCCGTAGCTACAAGAACCACGCGGTCGACGAAGGGTGAATGGAAGCGCGTAGACAGTTCCCCCCGGACCACTTCGGCCTGGCTGCCGTCGACGCGGGTTGCCGTCTCCAGATGACGCTCGGCGTGAAAGGAGAACGGAAGAAGGGCAATGACCGCAACAAGGACTAGCCCGGCCACCCAGAAACGACGCAGATGCATCACATACAGGATGATACAAAATCGCCGCCGCAAACAGTGAAAGGAATGCAGATTATCGGCCACGATGGTTCCTCGCAGAGCACCCATTGCCTATTTGCCAACGGAACGAATCTGCTACATTGATCCCATCAATCTTCCCGCCAAAATTCGTGCGCTGATCTTTCTCGGCCTCGCTGCCGCCACTCCCGTCATCGCCCAGCAGGACCCCCGCATCGGTTCCTGGACGCTGACCTCCGCGCAGTCTTCCGTCGACCCTCCCAACAAACTCTCCATCACCCCCGTAGGCGATCAGATGCACGTCGTCATGTCGGGCGACCGGCACTTTGATTTCACCGCGAAAGCCAATGGGCATCCGTCGCCCGCACCGGGCAACCCCGGCTTCGACCAGATACAGTTGCACAGGATTGATAAGCGACAGTCTGAGGTGAAGGAGACGAAGGACGGAGCGATCGTTGCCACCATTCACGACAAGCTCTCCGCCAATGGCAAAGAGTTGACCATCACCACGCTAACCCCAGGCCATCCCGATCAGATCACCGTCTGGAGTCGTACGGGAGGCGCAAAGGCAGCCCACGATCCGCTCGCCGGCGAGTGGACCGAAGACCCGACCCTGACAAGAATGCGCCAGGGGCTGACCCTGAAGATTGAGCCGAACGGAAATGGAGGCGTCCGATTCGCAGGCGACTACAGCTACGACGCCCGCTTTGACGGCAAGACATACGCCCTCAGAAACTCCCGCAACGATACCGTGAAGCTCCAACTCGTCGATCCACACACCGTCGCCGCACTCTACCTGCGCGACGATCAAGTGGCGCAGACCGATAAGTGGGCCGTCTCCCCGGATGGGCAAGGGCTGACGGTCACCACCACCGGCGTTCTCGAAACCGGTCAACACTTCAACGAGAAGCTGACCTTCAAGAAGCAGTAACCTGCGTTGCGGACGTTGCGGGCACAACTGCATCGGCCGTTCTTACAGTCGTGTCCAGCTCCCGCGCCGCAACCGAGATGATTCCCTTGCGATGCATGAACTTCAGAATGCCGCTGACGGTCTCTTCGAGCGTCGGCTCCGGCACTCCCCACGTTGCAGCGTCGCGCGCCGCCTGGTACTCGCTGCTGTCGTACCGCTTGAACTCCATCGACGAGATGTTGTCCACCGAGCCGACCAGGAAGTCGAGCAGCGGGAAGAGCAAATCTTCCTTGCGGCAGCGACGGATCAACTCTGGAACGAAGTCGGTGATGCTGAAGATCTCGAACTGCCGGCCCGTCAACTTGGTGATCAGGTTCGTGATGTCCATCATGTTCGCGTAGTCATCGCGTACCACGTGATACGTCTTGTTCTCCGTGCCCGGCGTGGTTGAAATCGCGACAATGTTATTCGCGACAACGTCTGCGGGAACGAAGCTCACCTGGTTCAAAGCATCGACGCCGATACCGTGGTTCACCATGAAGGCCACCAGGCGCACAGCGATATCGAAGTTGTTGCCGCCGCCGGTAACCGACGGGCTTACCAGTGCAGGACGGAAGGTGCGTACGCATAGGCCCTTGGCGCGCGCGTCGTCGACCACCCGCTCCGCAACCCACTTCGACTGGCTATAGCCGAAGTCCAGCAGCTCCATATTCTGGTTGCAGTCCGTCTCGTATAGAACGCTCTTTACCGCCCAGCCAAAGATGAACGTGGTCGACACGTAGTTCAAGCTCTTGGTCTTGCCTTCGAAGCACAGCTTCAGCACTTCGTTGGTCCCCAACACATTCGCGTCACGCATGCGATCGTAGTTGAACAGATAGTTCACGGTCGCGCCGTTGTGGTAGATGGAATCCATCTCCGTCGCGAGAAAATCCCAAACATCCTGCGTAAGCCCAAGCTTCGGTTGACCAAGGTCGCCGCAAACCGGCAGCACCCGCTCCTCGAACATCTCCATCAGCCCGGCCGGACATGGCCCCATCGACTCCATGGCTGCCTTGAGTCGCTGTTTGCCCTGCGCTTCATCCGACGAACGCACCAGCACATGAATCTTCGCCTGCGTCTGCTCCAGCAGGCTCTTGATCAGGAACGGCCCGATGAATCCAGTTCCTCCCGTAAGCAGCACCTGGTTCAGAACTGGATGCTCAGGCATCGGCGCAGGCTTTTCCGGTGCGAAGATGAGCTTCTTGTCGTTGCTCATCATCTCCTTCTCGGCCGCATGCTGCTCATCACGGAAGGCCGCGAGCGAGTGCCGCAGCAGATCGATCGCCTCTTCAGGAGCGCGTTCCAGCTGTTCGGCCAACTGGAATAATTCAGCAACGCTCACGCGCTGAATGACACCGATATCCACCTGCCGCGCGAGCAGCTCGGCGCCCTTGTCCTTCAAAAGCTCCTTGAGCTCGTGCATGAACACCACGAGATCGAGCGAATCGAGGCCGGCCTCGACGAGGTTGTAAGACTCCATACCCGTCAAGTTGTAGCGCGATTTCAACACGTCGAACGAGGACTGGACCTCGGAATCCGGTGCGCAGGCGCCCGCATCCTTCTCCCGCGAAAATTCAGAGAGAACATTGAACTGCCCGTCGAGCCACATCATCTTCGCCTTGTGGCGCATGATCTTGCCCGAGCTTGTCCGCGGTATCGCACGCGGCGCGATAAAGGAGATCAGCGCGGTCTCCACGTTGAGGAAACTCCGCACCGCCGCCGCAATCTTCCGTGCCTCCGGCAGGGCCTTCGGATTCTTCACCTCGGCCACAATCGCCAGCGCGGGCTCGCTGTCTTCATTGATCTGGAACGCAGCCACGCAGTTATGGCGGATCAGGCCTGAGGCCTTCTCGACCACGTTTTCAATGTCCTGCGGATAGTAGTTCTGTCCGCGCAGGATGATCATGTCCTTCAGCCGGCCGCAAACATACAGTTCGCCGTCGTGGAAGAATCCCATGTCGCCGGTGCGAAGGAAGCCATCGTCATACGGCGTGTCATCCACCAGCCGCGCGCGAAACTGCTTCAGCGTCAGCTCTGGATTATTCCAATACCCCTGGCACTTGCCGCTGCCCGCCAGCCAGATCTCGCCGACCAATCCATCCGCCAGCACATTGTGCTGATCCGGATCCACAATCTTCACATCCAGCCCTGGCAGCGGAACCCCGCAACTCACCACCTGCGTGGCTGCGCCAATCTCCGAAACCTCGGTGGTCTTGCGAACCTGGCCCAGCGCCAGCGCATGCTTGTTCACGGAGAGGATAGACCGCCCGCCCAGCGAAACTGCCAGCGTATTCTCAGCCAGCCCGTAGGCAGCGTAAAAACTCTCCGACTTCAGGCCGTAGGGCTGAAACGCCTCCAGGAACCGTGTGTACGTATCCGGCTTCACCGGCTCCGCCGCGCACATCAGCACGCGCAGGGAACTCAGATCGAAGCCCTCCATCGTCTCCTTGGAGAGCCTTCCCGCACGCAGGCAATAGTCATACGCGAAGTTAGGAGCTGCCGTGGCGGTCGCGCGATACGTGTGGATCGCTTCGAACCAGAGCGACGGCCGCTGAATAAAGTCCATGGATGCGAAGCCGTACGTCGTTCCGCCGCGCAGCGCTGGATAGAGATAGCAGCCAATCAATCCCATGTCGTGATATTGCGGAAGCCAAGACACGACGATCGGCGATACGTGGTCGATCACCAGCGGACAGGTGTCCACAATGTTTTCGTGACTCACGATGACGCCCTTGGGCTCCATCGTCGATCCAGAGGTGTATTGCAGAAATAAAACCTTCGAGGGCGCGGGAAACGGCTCCTTCGAGACACTATGCTGAAAGTCTTCGGTGACAATCCACGGCAGGCCGGAGATGTAATCGACATCCACGCCGGACGTCGAAACCCCATTCCTGGCGAGATTCGTCTTCAGCGATCCGTGATAGTCCTTGCTGGTCAGGACACCCGCCGCCTGGCAATCCTTGGCGATGTGGACCATCTTGTACAGCGCGCTCTGAAAGCCGCGAGACCCGGGAGGATACACGGGTACAGGAATCAATCCGGCGCGCACGCATCCGAAGAATGCGCAGATCATCTCCAGGCCCGGAGGATACGCGAGCAGAAGCCGATCCTCGGCAACGAACTGCCCATTGCGCAGCAGGTGCGATGCGATCGCCTTTGTCCGCTCCAGGAACTCGGAGTAGGTATAGCCCTCGATTTGATTGCCGTTCAGGTCAAGGTACGAATAAAGGAGTTTGTGCGGATGCTCATTCCCCAGCCTATCGAGTTGGTCCAAAATCGATACCATAATTGATCAGTAATGCCCTCGGGTTTGAATACGGAAAATCCGGCTCGCAAGAAACTCTACTCGCCTTGCGGCACCTCGTGTGCTGTTGGCGTGTAGTCCATTGGACTGCCGAAGATCGGATTATAGTGTAGGCCCGATTGCAGAACGATGGTGGATGCGCTCTCTATGTATACGTTCGTAACTCCGCTTGGTTGCACGTTCCCGGCGATCGAATGCACGAGATGGTCAGGTCGTACGAGGTCCGGTCGGGGCTGCCTCTCGCCCCTGACAGAGCATTTCGCTGTTAACTGATCCTTCACTTATGTTAGCAGAGCAGAAGCATTTCAATGCGCCGGAATCTACCGTGGCTCGCCCAAACCATGCACCTTCGCGGCGGTATTCGGTCCGAATTCCCTTGATCCAGCGTCCGTCCCCGGGCTACCATCAACTCTATCGCTGGTAGCCGCAGCGCAGGCCATGCCTGTTACCCATCGGCTGCTTCCCGCCCGCATGGGCCAACATGACAGGATCGACATGACAACATTGCGGAGAAGCCGTTGACGCCAACTACCGAAGCGGTGATCACCCTATCGAAAAATACCCAAGCGCCGGATATAGAAGATCTTGTGCCCTCCGAGGCCTCCCTGCAGCAGCCCGCCAGCGACCCCGTCGCTGCAGCCTCTTTCCCCAAAGTCCTGCGCCGCCGCCTAGACAGATTCTTTGCCGATAGCAAAGTTTCTCCCAAGGCCAATCCCATGATGTGGACAAAGATTGCCACCGGCGTCGCCGTCCTGCTCGGCAGTTGGACCGCCATCTATGCGCTGCAGCCGGGCTCCTGGAAGTTCGTCGCGCTCTATCTTTTAGGCGGCCTCGCCCAGACATTTCTCCTGCTGAATATCGCACACGACAGTAATCACAACGCCATCTCGTCCGCACCCCTGGTCAACAAGGCTCTCAACTATGCCTTCGATCTCTGCGGCATCAACTCCTACATGTGGCGCATCCTCCACCACCGCGGCCACCACTCCTGCATCAACCTGCACGGCGAAGACGACGCGCTCACCGGCCGCGGCATCTTCCGTTTCACGCCCCACGAGCCCCGCGCCAAGTGGCATCGTTTTCAGCACATCTACGGGCTGCTTTTCTACGCCATGTTCTCGCTCGATTACGTCTTCGTCAGAGACTTCGAGGCCTTCTTCTTCCCCACGCACGATTACATCCGGCGCACCCGCCATCCGCTGCGTGAGTACGTCATTCTCTTCGCGAGCAAGGCGTTTTACGTCACCTACATGCTCGTTCTGCCCGTGGTGCTGCTGCACCTGCCGGTGCTCCTGGTTCTTGGTGCATTTCTGTTAGTCCATCTCGTCGTCGGCTTGAGCGTATCGCTGGTCTTCCAGACCACCCACACCGTCGACAGCACGTACTTTCCCGCCGAGCGCGGTGAATTCGACAACGGCGTTTATCACATCTTCGCCACCACCGCGGACTACGCAACCGACAACCCTGTCGTCAGTTGGCTCACCGGCGGCCTCAACCACCACATCGCGCACCACCTCTGTCCCTTCGTCTGCCACACCCATTACGCGCCGCTCACGCGTATCGTGAAGGAAACGGCCGCGGAGTTTGGTATACCCTATCGGCAACACCCCACCATGAGCCGAGCTATCGTCCATCACCTGATCCTTTTGAAGCAACTGGGCAACCAGGATTCCCTCTGATTTCCTGATTCGTTTTCCTGATTCGTTTGCACCATCCGTTTGCCTGATCGCTCACTGCTGACCACCCGCCGGGCTTCAGACAAATATCAGGAGAGTCTCCCCGAGTTTCCGCTCTCCCAGACTCTCCGCAACTACCTGAACAGCGAGGCGTCACTTGCCCCCATCCATACCCGCCGTTTCCCGCTTTCGTTCCTTCGCCGACTCGCGCGCCACGGCCAGCAACCCCATTCCCGTCCTGCAGTCCTACCTCCAGGAATACGGTGACACCTTCCGCTTCTATCTCGGCGGCATTAAAGAAGCCATCGTCACCATCGATCCCGCGGTCATTCAGCAAGTCCTCAAGACCAACTGGGAGAACTACAAGAAGTCCGACATCCAGGTAAAGCGCATGGGCCACTTCCTGGGCAAGGGCCTGCTCACCACCCACGGCGAACCCTGGCGCACGCAGCGCCGCCTTATTCAAAAAGGTTTTGACCGCAAGCAGCTTGAAGCGCTCTCCGCCATCATGCAGGACTCGCTCACCGAATCCCTCCGCGACTTCGACAGCCAGATCCACAACGGTCCCGTCGACATCTACCCGCACCTCATGAAGATGACCTTCGCCATGGTCGCGCGCTCGCTCTTCGGCGCCCACCTCAAAGACGAAGACATCGACCTCATCAGCCACACCATCTCCACCGTCCAGGCCTTCATCGTTCGCCAGACCCTGCAGCCGTATCTGAATCCGTACTTCGCCGCCTCCGGCGAGCTGAAGAAACACGACGACATGCGCACCCGCGCCGACCAGGTTCTCCTCGAATACATTCGCCAGCGCCGCCACGAAGAACCCGGTCACGATCTACTTCAGACCCTCATGGACGCCCGCTACGCCGACGGCGAAGGCATGCCCGACTCCCTCATCCTCAGCGAAAGCATGCAGCTCCTCGTCGCCGGCCACGAGACCTCCTCGAACGCTCTCTCCTGGCTGCTGTATCTCCTCAGCACCCATCCCGATTCGCTCGAGCGTGTGCGCCAGGAGTTCGACGAAATCCTCGGCGGCCAGCCACTGACCTACGCCGCCGTCCCCAAATTCGTCTTCACCACCCAGGTCATCAGCGAGGCCCTGCGCCTCTACCCGCCCTTCTGGATGATCGACCGCGAGGCCATCGCGGAGGATCGCGTCGGCGACACCGTCATCCCCGCCGGCTCCACCGTCATCGTCTACGTCTACGGCGCGCACCACACGCCGCGCTACTGGAACAACCCCGAGACCTTCGACCCCGAACGTTTCTCCAAGGCCAACGAATCCACGCATCCGCCCTTCACCTACGTCCCCTTCGGCGGCGGACCGCGCGGCTGCATCGGCGGTAACTACGCGATGCTGCAGATCCTCATGATCCTCAGCACACTCCTCGGCAAGTACGATCTTGAGCTGCCCCCCGGCCAGATCATCGAACCCCGCGCCATGGTCATCCTCCGACCCAAGAACGGCATCCGCATGTCCTTCACCGACACGGTCCCCACCGAAGTCGCCGTACCAGCCGGCTGCCCTTACTAGCCAGCAGAGCAGTCCCACCAGGAAATCGGGTGCCCCACATCTCGCTTCTGAGATGTGGGCCTTCACAGACGCCGCAGCGGACACCCCATAGTCCGCCCGCCAAATTCCAGGGCGTCAAACCACTCCGTGTATCCTGCCGAGATGAGTTCTAGCCAGCCGCCCGCCCCTCCAGCCACTCAGCACCTCCACACCACTCGCCGCCGCCTTCTAGCCGTCACCACCGCTGCTGGCCTTGGCAGCACGCTCTTTCCCGGCGCCCTCCTCGCGCTCGCGACGAGCAAGGCCTCAGCGCAGGCGCCCGCGCAAACCGATCTCCGCGGCTGGCCTGCCATCACGCCTGAGATGATCGAAGCCGCCGCCGCAATCGCCGCCATCAAGCTCACGCCCGAGCAGACCAGGATGGTGCTCGAGGACGTCCTCGGCGATCGCAACTCCGCACTTCGCGTCCGCGAGCTGCACCTGCCCAACAGCGTTGCGCCCACTGCCGTCTTCAATCCTGTCCCCGCCGGAACTCCCGGCCCGCAACCCGCACCCGCGCGGCCCGTCGTGCTCGGCCCCGCACCCTCTATCGCCGGCCTCTCCGCATCCGAGGAAGAGAAGGTCGCCTTCGCCACCATTCGTCAGCTCGGCGAGCTTCTTCGCCACCACAAGCTCACCTCTGTCGAACTCACGAAGCTCTATCTGGCGCGCCTCAAGCGCTACGATCCCACGCTGCACTTCGTCATCACCCTCACCGAAGAGCGCGCCCTCAAACAGGCCGCCGCCGCCGACCGCGAGCTCGCAGCGGGCCATGACCGCGGCCCGTTGCACGGCATCCCCTGGGGCGCCAAAGACCTTCTCGCCGTCAAAGGTTATCCAACCACCTGGGGTGCGGCGGGCTTCGAGAATCAAACCTTCGACGAAGACGCCGAAGTCGTCAAGCGTCTCGATGCGGCAGGCGCAGTTCTCATCGCCAAGCTCACC
>JBEKFF010000026.1:0-23890 GCA_050013455.1 Acidobacteriaceae bacterium
CATCAGAAATCATCGACACGACACACCTGCGCCCACACCCCTCACGGTGCGTGGCAAAAAGCTGACCTTCTTGTGCGTTGACATCGGAGTGGGCGGAGAGTCTTTAGTCTGCCACGCTGTTGGGACGAATCTCACTGTCGGCACATGGGCATCCCCGGCTCATGTGCAAGAGACGCGCACGATTCTCGAAACAAGCGAGTAGAGGGCGATGGACGTTACGCGCGTCGAGGTTACTCCCTTAATACGGTGTTTTGAGCAACCTCGACGCGTCTGGGCGTCGCGGAATCACGAAGTTGCCGCCTGACTTTGCAGAAACTAGTGGAATTTTGTGCGTCTCCCGATCCGATCAGTCATGCAATACCACTTCACAGCATTTATTTGGCGTCGAGTAGGAGAATCCGATCTGACTTGGTTAGTCAATAATGACCTACGTGCCGTGCGTAGCGCTCGTCGTGTAAAGTTACGGTACTTCACCACAGAGGGTTGTGATGCGCGTTGCGTTTGCTGTTGGCATGATTGGGTGTTCCTTGATGTCGTCTGTCGCGGTACATGGCCAAGCGGCTGGTAAGCCGGCTGTGCCGGTGTTGTTGGCGGATGCGGACAAACCTCGGATCTATGTGACGGATAGTGATTCGTGGCAGGTGCATGGTGGAGGAGGCGGTGGCGGTGGAGGATTTGGGGGATATAGTGCGGGTGGGGCGAGTCCGCAGACGGCCGAGATTGTGAAGACGTTCGGACAGCGCTGTCCGAACGTGGTGGTGAATAATCGGCTGGAGGTGACGGATTACGTGGTGACGTTGGAGCATGAGGGCGGCAAGGGACTGCTGCGGAAGAAGGACAAGGTCGCGGTGTTTGTAAGGAAGACAGGGGACTCGATTTTCAGCGAATCGACGCTGTCGGTGGGTGGATCGGTTCAGGATGCGTGCGTGGCGATGCTGAACCACTGGACTGCACATGCGAAGGAGATTGCGGCGATGGCGGTGCCTTCTCCAGTGGGACAGGCGGCGGGACAGCCCCAGGTGGTAGCGGTGACGGCGTTGGCTGCGGAAAAGGCGAAGATCAGTGTGAGCTCAACACCAGCTGGGGCGGATATTGAGATCAATGGAAATTTTGTGGGGAATACACCGTCGGTGCTGGAGGTGGATGCGGGAAAGAACGAAGTGAAGGTGACGAAGAAAGGGTTCGCTTCGTGGAGCAGGACGCTGACAGTGACGGGTGGAACGATTACGTTAAATGCGGAACTCGAGGCGAACTAGGATTTTGCGCGGAAGGCGAGGGCTTCGCTGGACTTGCCGCAAACGCGGGCAGGAATCACATCCAAAGCACCGGTGACCGTCCGTCGGGTGTCAGGCAGTCATCTACCTCCAAAGCCTATTGCTCTGAAATGGTCGGCACGGATTGAACGGATTCAGGCAGCGGCTTGAAGTAGAGCCAGCGCAGCAGCAGATAGCCGATGAGGAAGAGCGCGAACGAACTCACGGCGTAGGGTAAGGCGTCTTTGAGGAAAAGGGATCCGGGGATGGCGTCCAGTCCAGGGACTTTTGTTTGGCGATACTCGTTGCGCGAGATCCAGTTCGTGACGGGAGCCGAAAAAATGCTCACGAAATCGAGGATGGCCCATGCAAAGATCCAACCCAAAGCCAATGCCCCAACGAAGCTCTCCACAAGGGTTCGCTTCACACGATTAAACATGACTACTCCTTGGCAGGGTTTTGAAGCGTTCGCTCAAGCTACGAACGGGTCCAACCTGATAGACCCACCGCGAGAGTATCCAGGCCGATGCCGCAGCGACCAAGCAGGAGATCAGGTGCGCAAGAAACTGCACCAGTTCCATACGCTCGCTGGGACTGAGCCCGAGTTCGTAATACGGAATATCCCGGATGGCAATTGCCGTGAAGACGAACGCGGAGGCATGTTTCAACTGTGGCCCAATGACCCGGATGCCTTCGGCCAACGACCGAAAAAGCAATACTAAGATGGCTACGTCCGCTACGTGCGATTCGGCGAGCAACGTGCGAAGAGCAGGTTTCGATGACATAGGGCGTTGGTTGGAATTGTCGCAGATTTTGTCTAGGCGACCGCGATCATTCTCGATGGTCTGCCGACCATTCGACAAACCTCCTGGGAAACGCGTTTCATGCAAGTTCGACCCACTTAGACCAGCGAGCTGTAGTTGCTCAAAAGCCGGTATTTTCGGCACTCACGAGTTCGCGATATGCCCTCGCATCGTGAGCTCAATTCTTTGTTGTCCGGCGGGGCTTGCAAAGGCTCGAGGCTCCCGGTTGCCAAAGGGTGCCGCCTGCCATGCGAAGTTGCGTGATGGAGATTTCGATTGGATGTCGGCTCGCGTTTGGATATTCGATCTTCAGCCACCCTACGCTGCTGGGGTAAAAGATACCGGTTTCTACGTGGCAGGGCGCGCCGTGGATCGCGCCCTTCGGCGCTGGCGAGCAGGCCAGGCTGAGTTGCTCGATTGGCACCTTGCCTTTGTTTCTGAACTCTACCTGGATGGTGTCGTTTTCGACCTTGGCACTGACCAAGGCTACCGGACAGGAGGTTTGGGCCAAACCTCGGAAAGGAGCCGCCACCAGAAATAATGCGACCATGCTCAACGCCTGGCGGCCACGGCCGCTTCGAGTATTCATGCGGCGAGCATACATCAGGCGCAGGCTGTGCGCACTGTTCGCGACAGAGGCTTTGGGCTGACTACAGCACGTCGTTGGCGACCATGCGACTTTTCCGGCTGATGCCGGAGATTACACTTAAACCACATGCTCAACCGGGGCTATGCCTATACGACCCTCATCGGCAGCAAAGAGCTTGGACTGACCCTGCTGTCGTATTTGGCTAGGCTTTACCCGCACTCCAGCGCACACGTTTGGCAACGAAGTCTGGACAAGGGCGAGGTCACACTTGACGGCCTGGTTGCCACGGGAAGCGAGTCGGTGCGTTCGGGGCAGACGCTGGTGTGGAACCGGCCGCCGTGGATCGAGCCGGACGCTCCCCGGCACTTCGAGGTGCTGCTGGAGGACGCGTACCTGTTGGCCGTCAGCAAACCTGGCGGGCTGCCGACGCTTCCTGGCGGCGGGTTCATGGAAAACACCCTGCTGCGGCTGGTGCAAACGGATCATCCCGAGGCGAATCCTGTGCACCGGTTGGGGCGAGCGACCAGCGGCATCGTGCTGTTCGCGAAGACGGCGGAGACGGCGGCTATCCTGGGCGCGAATTGGAACACGGCCGGCGTTCAGAAGATCTACCGGGCGCTGGCTCAGGGCGTTGCGCGGGAGGACGTTTACGAGATTGTCACGCCGATTGGCCTGGTGCCGCACCCGCTGATTGGGTCGGTGTGGGCTGCGAGTCCGGACGGTAAGGCGTCGAGGTCGTTGGCGAAGGTGATCGCTCGCACGACGAGCAGCACCCTGTTTGAGGTAGCGCTGGGATCGGGGCGGCCTCATCAGATTCGGATCCACCTGGCTTCGATCGGGCAGCCGCTGGTGGGCGATCCGCTGTATGGGTTTACGGGGCAGCCGCTGGAAGAGCTTCCCGGGCTGCCGGGCGATGGAGGGTATTTGCTGCATGCGCAATTTCTGCGGTTCCGGCATCCGGTTACTGGAGAGCCGATCGATCTTGAGGCGGAGTTGCCGGCTGGGTTGTCGGTGGAGGTGTAGGTTGGGGGCGGGGATGGGTGAGGTTAGTCCTTGACACCGCACGCACCCGCAAACGGTATTGCAAGTGAACCTGTCGTAGTTGCCGAACACCCGACTTGAACGAAGCCGCTGTGCGGCGGACGCATTCGCGTGTGCCGGGCGGGCGGTTGCGGTGATGATCTAGCGTTTGTCGCAGAGAAGGAGGATTCTCTGTGACCCATCTACGTCAGATCATGCTGGAAGAGTTGGAGCGGCGCAACTACGCTCCTGGGACCATTCGCAGTTACATCCGCACGGTTGAGCAGTTCGCACAGCACTTCCGTTGTTCCCCAGACAAGCTCGGCCTGGACCACATTCGCCAGTATCAGGCGGAGATGTTCCGGACCTGGAAGCTGGCGCCGAACACGGTCACGCAACGATTGGCGGCGTTGCGCTTCCTTTACATCCAGGTCCTGAAGCGAGGCTGGAGCGCCGCCGAGACGCCTTATCCGAAGAAGGTCCTGCACCTTCCGGAGATCCTCAGCCAGCAGGAAGTGGCACGTCTGATCGATGCCACGGAGACGCCCTTTCAACGCATCCTCGTCATGACGCTCTACGCGATGGTGCTCGACTCCACACCCTTACCCGAACTCCCGCCGCAACTAGGCCAGCACCCTCGACAGCATCTTCGCACTAGCGGCGAGCCGCTCCGCGAGCACTTTCTTGCTAATAATAACTTATATGTTATTATCATATTAATGATTGTCGTCCGCGAGTATATCGACGAGGCCTGGTCGCAATCCGTTCGGGATGTGGTTCGCCCATCTCGACAGCACGGCTGCCGTCCGGGTGACGGTTGCCTTGGAGCGCATTGCGCAGGGGCATCGCTCGGCATTGAAGGGCGTCGGTGAAGGAGTCCTTGAATACAAGATCGATTTTGGACCGGGCTACCGGATTTATTTCGGCAAGGACGGCGACAGGCTCGTCATCCTTGTCGGCGGTGGAACGAAGAAGCGGCAGGACAAGGATATTGCCGAGGCGAAAGAAGTCTGGAAAGACTACAAACGTCGCAAGCGGCAGGGAGAATGACATGGCACTGACAAGGGATTTCCGCGACACCATCCGCGAACGTGCGCAAGCTGACCCAAGTTTCCGTCAGGAGTTGCTACGCGAAGCACTTTCGCTTTGCTATGCCGGTGATTTCGAGACAGGGCGCGGCATCCTGCGCAACTACATCAATGCAACGATAGGTTTTCCTCGGCTAGCGCGGGCGACCAAGATCTCGTCGCCGAGCCTGCAGCGCATGTTTGGTCCGAAGGGCAATCCGAGCGCGCAGAACCTGTTCGGCGTCCTCGCCGCACTGCAGAAGGCTGAAGGCGTCAGCGTCGAGTTGCAGATGCACGCGCAGTAGGCAATATCCAGGCGGTCCGACTAACTCTCTAGGCGCGCTTTACGCCAGTCGCCGTAGCTTTGCCCACTATCAAGATGCTTCCAGTAGCGCCGTCCGTTGACGCTGCCGCCATAGACAGCGCCGCCGGCGCCTGAGGGAGATTCGAAGGCCGTATCAGCGGTGAAGCGGTAATGTACATCTGCAAACTGGGCTCCGAATTGCTCGTACAAGTCGATGAAACGCCCACACTTCGGAAGGGCGAGCCGCTTCAAGTACTCACCATTGTGTGCGGGCGAGCAAAAAAACATCTTGTGCTTCTTCAATAAACTCGGACTGCGTCTGGCCGACTTCGGCCGCGGTTTTGAAAGGAAAAACCTGCACAGAATGATGCAATTCGCGGAGGCGTTCCCCGACGAAGCAATTGTCGCCACACTGTGGCGACAATTGAGCTGGTCGCACTTCCGGGAGCTTCTCCCTTTGGCCAAACCACATCAACGAGAGTTCTATGCCGAGATGTGTCGTATCGAGGGGTGGCGTGTCCGCACCCTTCATGAACGAATCGAATCGATGCTCTATGAACGCACCGCGCTCTCCAGGCAGCCCGACGAGCTTGTGAAGCAGGAGCTGGCGCTTCTACGTAATCGCGGCGATGTAACGCCGGCCATGTTGCTGAAAGATCCATACATTCTGGACTTCCTGGGACTCTCGGACAGGTTCTTGGAACGGGACCTTGAAGATGCCATCCTCCGCGAACTGGAGACGTTTCTACTTGAGATGGGATCGGGATTTTCTTTTGTCGCTCGCCAGAAGCGCATTCAGCTGGACGGAGAAGACTTCTACATCGATCTCCTTTTTTACAACCGCAAGCTGAAACGGCTGATCGTCGTGGAATTGAAGCATGGAAGCTTCAAGCCTGAATACAAGGGACAAATGGAGCTTTATCTTCGCTGGCTGGCTAAGCACGAAACCGAAGCGGGCGAGGAGAGTCCGCTGGGAATCATCTTGTGCGCCGGGAAAAACACCGAACAGATCGAACTGCTCGAACTTGGGTCAGCAGGCATCCACGTCGCTGAATACCTCACTGTTCTACCTCCCCCTGCGGTTCTTCGAGAAAAGCTGCACAGGGCGATCGAAACAGCGCGGACGAGGATCGAGGCAGACGCATAATGTGCGCCGCGAGCAAACGCCGAGTCTGTTCCTTTGATATGGCGGAGGTGCCGCCCGATGGATATGTCCTGGCAGAGGAGCAGGGAGAGATGTATTTCTGCAACGCTCGGTGTCTTTGCCTGTGGGCAGTGCATTTTGTAACGAATCCCCGGCGCTCCGAAGAACAGAAAAGGATCCCTTGCGAACTGACCACGCCCTCAGGCGAGCGACGGAGATTTGCTGACTTTATAGAAGCGGCTCAGTGGAGTGCCGCCAATGCTTTGATGGGCGATGCAAACCCCTGGCTTACGAACGGAACACCAATCAAAGATTGAGCGAACTCTCGCATTCCAATCTGGCTGCATTTGTGCGCTTTCCAAGAAACCTCAATCCGGCCCGAAGTTCGACAAGTCGACTGTGATCGGTGTGCCTGCAACTGCAAACTTATCGGATTGGAACCAGTTCCCTGCCCTGCAATCCCAACCAGTCTGTTTTGGATCGACGATCCAGATATTGGCGATGCCCATGGATTGGTAGTCGGCTACGAGGGCCGCAACGTGCATCATTGTGTCTTCAGGCGACAGCACCTCGATGACCACGAGCGGCACCGTTGTCGTCGCTGAACCTTCCGCTGCGGGCTTATGGTCGAAGATCGCAAAGTCGGGGACGCGGAACCTTGCCGTGGTGATTTGGAGAGTGAGACTGGGGCGCACGTAGATCTGCCAGTCGCTCATGAATTTGCCCAGCCACCCCATCAAATGAGCTTGCATTGTCGAGTGGGGGTAGTCGCCCCAGTCGTGTCGCACGAGCATGCCATCAACGTAATCAAAGTCGCCTTCCCAATCGCCCGGCCATTTCTTGTAAGCTCCGTACAGGTACTCCTGTTTCGATAGCTGCATTGGTCCTTCCCTTCTCTGCTCGGCCGCCAATTTGTTTCCGACCCGGCCGTTCAGCACCACTTGCGGCCGTTGGGTCCACAGTCGCTGTTATAACGTCGTCGTCGATGGTTTCAGAAGCGGAACGACAGACATTTCCGCTCACCTGGACGGCTTGCTTGCCTGATCTCTAGCAGGAATAGTGTTGGTGCGGTCGCAGCCTGCCGCCTCTCGACCTGGCCCTCCAGGGTTGAAGTTGGTCAAAACACCGTATTCAGGGAGTAACTCCTCGTCAGATGTGCTGGGATCGGATGGAACCGTCAGGGCTGCTGTTGTCTCCCAAGCGGGTCGCCGGAGCCACGTACACACAATGCCCGCATACCATTGAAGGGATACGGCCATCCAACAGGGTTGTCATTCGACTTGCCTTCGTTGAAGTCGAAGTAATATTCATACCCTCCCGATTTTTCCTTGCCATCCACCCTGTTGCTCCATTCATCCCCGGTTAGAAACAGATTGCCTTTTACATGCCACGTAAAATCCCGAGGGCTGCCGCCTTTGGTGTCGCCCGCCCGCCCGGGAGCGTTGGCCGTTTTGTCGTAAAGAGGTTGCAGCTCGAACATGTTCGCCAGCCTCCAGTCAGAGTAGCCAGCCAAATGCAGATTGCGGCAGTACGTTATGGCGTTGTGCCAGCTCAGGTCTTTCCCGTTGTCCTTCGCGGCCCACATGAGGCCGGTGGCCGGATCGGTCCAATACCCAAGCACCTGGGTCTGCTGTGCGGAACTTTGGCTCTGCGTCGAGGATTGAGCGACGGCGAGCCGGACGGCGGCAGCCAGGAGAACTACGACCGTCCTACTGATGGCTCTGTTTTTCGTGACTTTCATGTTGGAAATTTTATCGTTCGCTTGGTTAGCAACGTTGACGATTATGACACTTTTCCAACTGACCCAACGCCTCGAAGTCCTGCGTATTCCTTAGGATGCCGGGCAAAGCGGAGCAAGCTTATTCGTCTCCAGCACGGCGTCATTGAAAATGAATTCATCCGCATCGCTGAATACATAGAAGGTAATGCCATTCGGTAGCATGACGATGGATATGCCGCCATACCCGCTCATGTACGGCGCCCAGAAATCGCAGGATAGCTGAGGATACTCGAGCCGCGTAAAGTGCCGACCCCAGAACGCGTGGTTGTAATGCACGGTGTCGGCCACCTGCCGCGGATCGTTGGTGGTTAGTCCGGTTGTGCCGGGCTCCCGGAACAGAGACTCACGTAGCCGCTTAGGATCCAGCACAGTCTTACCCTCCAGCACTCCATCGCCGGTATTGAGAAAGCGTGCGAGCTTCACCACGTCGTCCTGAATGTAGAACAGACCGAAAAAGCCGGCCGGGCTCCCATGCAAGCTATTATCTGTGCGAGTGGTTTGCATCATTCCCGCGCTAATTTGCAAGGGCTTATAAATGTCCTCGACCATAAGGGCGAACAGATCGGCGTCCGCACCGCGCTTTTCTTTGAGCATCTTCTGCATGCCGAAGGTGGCGAGGAAGGTGTTGTGACTTTGATAGTCCCAGATCGTTCCCGGTGGCACCTTGGAGGGGAAAGGCAACAGAGCATCCTTCAATTTATCTTCCAGCGATTCATCCACTAGAAATTTCATCTCCGGGCCATTTTCATCGTGCTCAAAGCCGGCGTTCTGGAAATGGCCACTACTCATGTCGAGCACATTCGTGAAGGCGACGGCATCCCAGCTGTTCTTTTGGCCGACGTCGGGTAAATAGGCCTTCAGCTTTTGCGAATAGACATCCGGACCAAAAAGCTCGCCGAGGTGCATCATCGCCATACCTGCAAACGCTGACTTTGCCGTCGAGTAAGAAGGAAGGCGCATCTCATCGCAAAAGGCATATTCTCCGTAGCGTGTGGGACACCCTGATGCGTAATTGACGCCGTTCACATAGAGACCGTAGACCGTGGCGTCAGCAGGATGTTTGCGCTCTCTCAATAGTGCGGGGAGGTCAAAATGGGCATTCGGATAATCCTTTGCCAGATCGCTCAGTGGTTTCCGCGGGATCCTATGCTCCATCTCAGATTGGAATGAACTCTTCAATTCATCAGCATGAGCTATCGAATGATGAGAATATGTGGCGGGCACTTGCCCCCACATATTAATTTTCATGTAGTCGCAGGTCTCTTGGGTGATCTGATAGCGGACTTGTGAGATTGCAGGCTGCTTTGTATTGCTGAACAGGAAGGTCAGCTCGCCATTGTGAACACAGTTCTGATTGCGCTCGATGAGCGCGAAGGGAAGAGCGACTCGTGTGTACTCGTGGTCGCCGGGTTGGTCCCAGGCAAAGCCATGGCCAACAATCAGGTTCCACTCTAAGCTGCTGGTAAGAATCAGGCCTTCCTGCGCCGGAATAATACGATTCCCATCCTGCACGAAATCAATGCTGAAAGGCGGCAAATGTTTCCACCCAGACTCACTTCGCACAGAGTTGTACTTGGTATCGACAACGGTCCCAAAGCCATCTCCTGGCGAAGGGTGAAGATCGAGCCGCCCTTCAAGGACTTGAGAGGGCGCTCTTGCTCCAGGGGGTAATCCGAAAGCTGCGTCCGGCATGGGAGACGGAAGCTTCACATGGGAAAACAAATCGTTGTAGCTTGGCGCCTGCGCATTCACCATAGCGGAAATACTAAGTCCCATTCCAACCAACAACAGCTTGAGAGAGATCCTACGAATCACCATGCCATCTCCAAAAATCTATGTCTTCGAATGTACGAACACGTTAACTCGCCGGGGAAAAAGCAGCGGAGCAGCAACTACGAGAAGTGCTAGGTACAAGTAGGGAAGCCAGCGATAGGCTCCTTCCGCTGAACTAACGGAACCTGCAGCAGTCAAGGTAAGAATCCCAAAGGAACCTACGAGCGAGATTATCGACATTGTGGTGAAAGTGCGCGTTCGATAAAGCAATACAACAGCTCCGACTGACACCAGTAAATACGCGGTAATGAAGCCATACGTCGCGAACGTTCCAGCCAATCCATAGATGTCGAACGGAACGATGTGTCCCAGCGTCATACTCACAGTTGTGACGAGAACAGTGGCGCCTACAATAACTATTGCAATATGGGGTGTTGCATGGCGATCATGAGCACGGCCACAAGTGGCATGAAAGTGGCCATCCTGACTCAGTTTGTAAAGAACGCGTGAGCCCGCGGTAACGCATGCCAATGTGCAGGCGAAGAAGCTGCAGATGGTCGTCGCCGTAATGAGGGGCGCCAGCGATGGCCAGTGACGGAGACCAGCGAGCAGCGTAAGAGGTGCGCCGCTCGCCGCCAGTTGACTATCGTAACCAGCAAATCCAATGGACTCTGCATAGGCGGCGAGCATGAAGAAGATTCCAGAGATCAGGGCAGTAGAAGTAATGGCGCGTGGAATCGTCTTCAACGGATTGACTGCTTCTGCGCCAAGCGAGGCTGCGCTCTCGAAGCCAACGAAGCCAAAGATAGCGAGCACTAGTCCGCCTCTGACCTGCTTGAGGGTTACGCCCGACAATAGCAATTGTGCGCGGTCCCAATGCAGAGCATTGCGCGGCCCTGGAAGGGAAAAGAGTGCCAGTATAAAAAGAATGGAAATCAACTCAATAACGAGCATCATTCTCGCCGAAATGTGGACATCGCGGTAGGCAAGGTAGCCGGCCAGAGTCACGGCAAGTATCGCGATGATAATCGTAGTCAATACAGTTGTCGTCAGTGCACCGCCCAGCAACGAATACGTATAGACAATGAGTCCACCGGTCACAGCGCATCCGGTTCCTATATATGCAATGAGCAAAGCCCACGCCGTAATCAGGCTAAATTTCCGCCCTATGCTTTCATCCACATATTGATAGAGCGAACCCGAGGAACTCGACCGACGGGCAAACAAATTGATCTGGTGTGCAACGCAGGCCATCGCCAGCAGTGCCACAAGACAGGCTAGCCATGATCCGTTTCCAGAGATCGCAAGAATAAAAGGTATAGCCATCGCCGGAGCAGCGGTAGGGGCGATATTGGCAAGCGATTGTCCTATAGCTTCCCACTGTGAAATCGTCCCAGCTCGCAGACCTTTTCCACTGCTGTGCATCTGTCCCCCATCGACAACGATCAAACCGAGAATGCGGTGCTGTAAGGCGAAACGCTGCCGTGGAGTTAGATTTCAGCCGGAGTCGCTCTTGTTGGCGGCACCAGCGCATTGATGACAAGGTGAATTCTCTAAATGCAAAGTAGGGCAATGTGGGCCTCTGAGTCAAGCACGAAGTTTGCAGAAATTCGATAAGGTTAGCCTCGCTCAAGCTGGTGACGGAGTGTATTACGGCGAAGATGATCTCGCTGGGCTTCAATATTTACCGAAGCTTTGACGTTGGCCTGAAGCTTCGACATTCCTTGCAGATGAGTGAGAGAGACGTGGCCAAAAGTGGCCTCAATCGCAAACGAAATGAGGTGACGCTTCATGGCGCCGCGTGCACTGCCTCGCCCTCCTTCTTGCAGCCCGCACAAAATATTTCAAAATCTCCGTTGACAACCTTGTAGAAAAGTTGCAAACTTTGACAAGTTTACTATCCAACTCACAAACAACTCAGTCATCTGGACGGTTCATGAAAGCGCTACGGGGCATACTGTATCTATTTTCTCTAGGATTGCTGCTGTTTGGAAGCGTCGCGACATTTGCTCAAGTCACAGAAGGTTCCATCACCGGCAGTGTCACGGATCAAAGCGGTGCGGCGGTAGTTAAAGCCCAAGTCGTGACACGCAATACAGCTACCGGGGTCGAGCGAGCGGAGGTGACGGATGCCAGCGGCCTTTATCGGTTCCAGTATCTGCAGCCGGGCACATATAGCGTCACCGCAAATCAAGCAGGCTTTGGTGAATCGAAACTCAACGGCATCATCGTTGAGCCCAGCGCGGTCGTCCGCGCGGATATAAAGCTTGCCGTCGGCAGTGTTGCGGCGAATGTTGAAGTGACAGGCACTGTTTCGCCAATCGATTTAGAAGAGGGCAGATTGACGAATACGCTTACCGAGCAGCAAGTGCAGGATCTTCCGACGGCCGGCCGCGATGTATACACTCTCGCGCTGCTGCAGCCCGGCATTGTTGCAACTCTTGCACCGGTTATTTCAGATACACAGGCCAACACCTTCATGGACGGATTTTCTGCGAACGGTGCCACCGCCCGCGGCAACAATTACGTGGTCGACGGAGTTTCCAATAACAACGAGTGGCTAGGTGGGACCCCCGAAATCTCTCCTTCGGTCGAGGCGCTGCAGTCCTTTCAAGTGCAGACAGCAAACTTCTCCGCCGAATATGGCCGCAACAACGGGGCTATCGTCATAGCGACAACGCGCGCTGGAAGCAATGCTTTCCACGGCAGTGTGTACGATTACATCCGCAACCCCATTTTCGACGCGGGTAACGAGTTCGACCAGCCCCTCACCGGTAAGTCAAACATTCATCGCAACGACTTTGGCGTTTCGTTCGGCGGTCCAATTCGCAAGGACAAGACCTTCTTCTTTTTCAACTACGAAGGTTTGCAGGAGTCCGATTCAAGCACCCTCCTAAGCATCGGCGAGACGCCGCAGTATCGAGCCGAGGTGGCGCAATACAGGCCGGCCTCCATCGCCAATCAGCAATTCCAACTGTTCCCCTCCGGTCCATGTGTTCCAGGCACGGTCACCAATACCGGAAGCATCTATGGCGAGACGGCTCCGCAATCGGTAATCGCCGCCTCCCCGGTACTGCAGCAGTTTGTCGATGGTCCGCCTGAAGCATCCGGCGGAGACACCTGCGAGACTTCTTATCTTTATCGCACGCCGGTGTTGGCCAACCAGTACACCGCACGCATCGATCACCACTTTTCCGATAAAGACAGCATGTTTGCACGCTTTATCGAAGATACGCATTCGACGGATACTGCTTCTCAGGAATTGAATGGCGCAGCTGCTCGGGGCTTTCGTGCGCCGCTACACGGAAACTTTCCGAGCTTCCTCTTGAGCGAAATCCATATCTTCAATTCTCACGTGCTCAACGACTTCCGTGTTGAATATGCCCGCAGCGACTTTGGCATCGGATTCGATGCTCCTGGCGCCGGGATGGCTGCCTCTAACTATCCGTGGCTTTATTTCGACAGCGGGTTCACGGCGTTTGGGGGCGCCGACTTTGTGCCTCGCAACTTCGTGTTCAATAACTTCACCTACGAGGATTCCGTCGCGCTGCAGGTTCGCAAGCACGCCATCAAGACCGGAGTCGAACTTCAGCGGCTGGAGGAAAATAGCAATTATCACTCCGAGGATAATGGCTTTTATGAGTTTCAAGATCAGTTCACCTTTGGCAACGATGGCGCCTATTACCAGACAGCAGCGGTGAATCCCGTAACAGGACAGTTCGCCTCCACGCCTCGGCACTTCCGCCAGACATGGTTTGCTGCCTTCGCTGAGGACGACTGGCAAGCCACGCGACGGCTGGCCGTCAATCTCGGCGTGCGCTATGACCTGTACGGCGTGGCTACCGAGACCAATGGCATCCTCAGCAATATCACGCTTGGGACCGGGACTACCTACGGGCAGCAGATCGCCAACGCGATCGTTGGCCGCGTGCCCCGACTATTCGATGGCGACCACAATAACGTTTCGCCGCGATTCGGCTTTGCCTATGACGTCACAGGTAAGGGCACAACGTCCATTCGAGGCAGTATCGCCCAAGCCTATCTCGCTCCATTCTCGAACCTGTATACCAATGCATCGAGATTTGATTCTCCCGATGTCGCTTTCCCCTTCGTTTTTCCCTACTACTACGGCGGCACGATCACCTATGGCGTTCCCGCGCTGCTCAATCCTGCCTATGAGACGGGTCTGACCCCCCAGGGCGGCATCGCCGGCACGCGCATCAACCCTAGCGGGGTTCAAAAAACCCTGCGCAATTCCTATTCCAATCAGTATTTTCTCGGCATTCAGCAGCAGTTGGGAGCGGGATATTTTGCTACTGCGAACTATGTTGGCACCGATGGTCGCAAGCTTTATATTCGGGACGACATCAACCGCTTTACCGGTGACCGCTCCAGCAATGGAGTTGGCGCCGTTCGTTACAACCAGCAGTGGGGATCGACGACGTATGTTGATAACGGAAATACATCGAATTACAACGGCATGAACTTGCAACTGCAGCATCCAATGGCCAAAGGTTATTCGCTCACCGTCAATTACACTTATGGGAAGGCGCTCGATATTGTGAGCGATCCCGGGCTTGGAGACTACTCCAACGTGTCGGTTGCACTTTATAACGGCGCCATGGATGAACAAAAGCCCCGGCTCGATTACGGCCCATCAGACTTTGATGCGAGGCACAGATTGACTGCCGACGGTTCGTGGATGGTGCCGTCGCCAAAGGGGCATACGTTGGTAGCAGGTGTCCTCGGTGGCTGGCAACTCAATGGGGTTATGAGCCTGCAGTCGGGACGCCCATTTTCCGTCATCTGTACCAATACCACGTACTGCGACTTCAACGGTGACGGGGATGGTTACGACCGTCCCAATGCCCCAATCTATGGCAACATCAAGCGTGGATTGCATCGGTCCGATTACATAAAAGGCGACTTCATTCATGCCGCGGACTTCACTGATCCGAACACTGGAGCATCAGTGCCGAGCGAGGCTCTAAGTATTTCCGGAATCCCAGAAGGGAAGAACGGAAATCTTGGACGCAACACCTTCCGGGGTCCTGGTTATGCCGATGTGGATGCGTCCCTGTTCAAATCGTTCGAGCTTACGAGCCGCTATAAGCTTCAGCTGCGTGCTGAGAGCTTCAACCTGTTCAATCGCGTCAATCTCTACCTGCCAAATTCAAACCTGAGCAGCTCTTTCTTCGGGCAGTCAACTACAGCGTTCACTGCACGCAATATGCAGTTCGCTGTCAAGCTGCTCTTCTAGGCGCTTGTAGGAATGCCCGCAAGACCACGAGTACACAACAGAAGTGGGTGAACCATGACTACCACAAAAGCCAGTTCGGTCGAATTGAAGACTTCGATACCCGGTCCTAAATCAAGGGAGTGGCTGAACAGAAGGTCTGTATCGGTCCCAAGGTCACTAGGGGCAGTGTTCCCAGTTTTCATCAAGAGCGCCGAGGGCGCGATCCTGGAAGACATCGACGGCAATCGCTTTCTCGACTTTGCCGCGGGGATTGGATGCGTCAACACAGGCCATGCTGCGCCCGAGGTGGTTAAGGCCATCCAGGAACAGGCGGCCCTATTCATTCATACCTGCTTCATGGTCAATCCCTATGAGGGCTACGTACTCCTGGCGGAGGAATTGAACCGCCGCACACCAGGCACATTTGCCAAGAAAACTGCGCTCTTCAACTCCGGAGCAGAAGCTGTCGAAAACGCAATCAAAGTGGCCCGTGCATATACGGGCCGGCCGGCTGTTATAGCCTTTGAAGATAGCTTCCACGGTCGAACGCTGCTGACCATGAGCTTAACCAGCAAGGTTGCTCCCTATAAGGCGGGTTTCGGGCCCTTTGCCCCCGAGATCTACCGGATGCCGTATGCGTATTGCTATCGCTGCGCCTACAACCTCACCTATCCGGAATGCAACGTGCATTGCGCAGCCAAGCTCGAAGACATGTTTCTTCGCCATGTAGCCGCGGATTCGGTGGCTGCAGTAATCTTCGAACCGATCCTTGGTGAAGGTGGATTTGTTGCGCCGCCGCCGGAGTGGTTCGCAAAGATTAGCGAGATTTGCCGTAAACACGGGATCGTCATCATCGCGGATGAAGTGCAAACCGGAATTGGACGCACGGGAACGACCTTCGCATGCGAGCGTGTCGGACTGGAGCCCGACGTCATCTGCACGGCGAAGTCGCTTTCGGCTGGCATGCCGCTGGGCGCAGTTACAGGACGCGCGGAAATCATGGACGCGCCAGGCCCCGGCCAACTAGGTGGCACCTTTGGTGGAAATCCGTTATCGTGCGCTGCGGCACTGGCATCCTGGGAAGTCTTCGATCGCGAAAATATTAACGAGCGCGCCAACGCCTTTGGCCGCACGTTCCGGCGTTATGCAGAAGACTGGCAGCGCCGGTTCAACTTCATCGGCGATGTACGTGGCGTCGGCGCCATGCAGGCGCTGGAACTTGTTACCGACCGAGACAGCCGCACTCCAGCAAAGGAAGAAGCTCAGAAAGTGCTGGCAGCTTGCCACCGCCGGGGTCTGATCATTCTCTCTGCAGGAGTGTATGGAAACGTGATTCGCTTGTTGGCTCCCCTGGTCGCGACAGAAGACCAGGTAGAAGAGGGAATGATGATTCTGGAAGCGGCGCTCGATGAAGTGAGCCGCGAGATATCTGCAACAAAGTAATGCGTGGAAATTGAGGCGGGATGATGAGAGTAAGCAAACATGTAGCCATTGTCATAGTTGCCGTTCTGGGGATGTCGCGGCCGCTCCTTGCTGCCGATTTGCTTTTTACCAATGGCCACATCTATATCGGAGGCCTTCACCCGAAGTTTGTAGACAGCATGCTTATTCGCGACGACCGGATCGTTGCTGTGGGCGAGGCATCCGAGCTCGCGCGAGCGGCGATGCCATCAGCCGAGCGCATAGATCTCCACGGCAGGACCGTGCTTCCCGGTCTGATCGATACCCACACGCATGCGATGGACTGGGCTGTCTCCGTGGTTCGCGGTCAGCTCGACCTTCGTTATCCCAACGTCAAGAGTATTGCGGATGTACAAGCGAAGATCCGTGAACGTGTCGTTGCACTCAAGCCGGGTGAGTGGATTGAAGGCCTCGCATGGGACGATTCGAAGTTATCCGACGACCGTTACATCACGCGTCAGGATCTCGACAGCGTGGCGCCCAACAACCCTGTCTATCTGGAACACGTTACGGGGCATCTCGCTGCCACAAACTCCGCCGCACTGAAGCTGGCCGGTATCGACGCGTCGACTCCGAACCCCAGCGGCGGCCTCATCGATCACGATAAATCGGGTCAACCCACAGGCATCGTCAAAGACAATGCAATGGGAATCGTTGACAAGATTCTTCCAGCTCCTAGCCACGCTGACTGGATTGCAGCCGCCGGATATCTCTCCCGTGCCTGCGCGCAATACGGACTCACGTCGATCCATGATGTAGCTTTGCTGGCGCCTGCCATCAATGCCTATCAGGATGCGTTGGCGCAAGGTGTGCTTAAAGTTCGCGTGGAAATGGCGCCGCTGGTCACCAGTGAAAAGGACGCCGATGCACTCATCTTCACAGGTGTTCATACAGGCTTCGGCAATGACTGGTTGAAATTCGGCGCGGTGAAATTTTTCTCCGATGGTGGCATGGCCGCGCGCACCATTGCGATCTATCCTCCTGGCCCAAACGGTGACGAGAAAAATATCGGGCTGCTGATCTGGAAGCCTGAAGACTTGCAGCGACTGCAGTTGAAACTTGCCGAGCATGGCTGGCAGCTATCCACCCATGCCATTGGCGATCGCGCTATCGATGAAGTTCTAGATTCTTACGCGAAAGTTGCAACGGCGCTGCCTGGCCGCGATCTGCGGAACCGTGTCATTCACGATGGACTCGCGACGCCTGCGATTCAATCTCGTCTTGTCGCAGAACATGTTTATGTAGATAACAACCCGCCATTCGTATATTTCCTGGGCAAGCATTTCCAGCATTATGGTCCCGAACGGTTACGGTGGGCTTATCCGGGAAAATCCTACTTTGACAACGGCATTGTCGCATCAGGGGGCTCGGACACCTATGTCACTCCGCTCTCCCCGTGGTGGGGGATATGGGCTTCGGTGGTACGCAAAGAGCAGAACAGCGGCGCGGTCCTCGCACCTGAAGAGCGGCTTACCGTTCAGCAGGCCATCCAGCAATATACGTACAACGGAGCTCTCGCAGGCTTCGACGAAAAGAATAAAGGGTCGTTAGAAGCAGGGAAACTTGCCGACTTCATCGTCATCGACCGCGACATCTTCACCGCCCCGGTTGATGAGTTGAAAGATGTCCATGTGTTGAGCACCTGGATTGGCGGGCGGGAAATGTACAGGAGAGAGTAGTCATGCAGAGCACCACCCCGAAGCCAATCATGCTGGCGGGAAGATCGGAAGAACGGGCCGAAATAGTCATCCTTCGTAATCCTTACAACGGTCAGGCGATTGAGGAGGTTTGCTATGCAACCGCGAACGACGCCGTCGTCGCTTGCGCGGCAGCCGAGCGTGCCTTCGCTATCACGAAGAAGCTGCCATCCTGGGAGCGTTCTGCCATCCTCGCACGCATGGCGGACACGATCACTTCCGGCAGTGAAGCGATCGCCAGGGTCATCGCTCTTGAAGCAGGAAAGCCACTGAAAGACGCTCGGGCCGAAGTGGGGCGTGGCATCCACACATTTCGGACAGCAGCGGAGGAAGCGAAACGCATCGATGGCGGCTTGCAACCTGCCGACTGGACTCCGGGCACTGAGGGTCGAATCGCGCTTACAAGGCGCTATCCCATCGGACCGATCCTGGGAATCACCCCGTTCAACTTTCCGCTGAATCTTGTCGCGCACAAACTCGCGCCGGCGATCGCCGCGGGAAATCCCATCATTATCAAACCCGCGCCGCAAACCCCGCTGACAGCCCTTCGTCTTGGCCAAATTGCAGTCGAAGCCGGCTGGCCTGCTGAAGCTATCAGCGTACTGCCGTGTTCCAACCAAATCGCCGCACTGATCGTTCAGGACGAACGCATACGCATGCTGAGCTTCACCGGCAGTGCGGCCGTCGGGTGGAAGCTCAAAGAGATGGCGCATCGCAAGCGCGTCACGCTCGAGTTGGGCGGCAATGCTGCTGTGATCGTCTGTGCGGACGCCGATGTGGATCTCGCCGCTCAGAGGATTCTTGCTGGTGGCTACACCTATGCAGGTCAAAGCTGCATTTCCGTGCAGCGGGTGTATGCCCATGCTTCCATCAAATACGACCTTATCCGGCGCATTCGCGACGGGCTGAAATCGCTGTCCGTTGGCGACCCGCTTGACGAGAGCACCAGGCTTGGCCCGATGATCAATCTGGCAGCCGCGGAGCGAGTAGAGGCGTGGATTCACGAAGCTGCCAAGGATGGTGGAACTATCCATGCCGGCGGCGGTCGCATGGGAACACTGGTAGAGCCCACACTTTTGAGTGACGTTTCGCCGGCATCCCAATTGTGCCGTGAGGAAGCCTTTGCCCCGGTTGTGATCGTCAACGGTTTCGACACGCTGGACGAGGCCATTGCCTCCACCAATGCTTCCAGCTATGGGCTGCAGGCCGCCATCTTCACCCGAAACTGGGCATCGATGGCCAAAGCTTGGGCCGAACTCGAAGTAGGCGCGGTCCTGGTGGATGAGTCCTCGGCCTGGCGGGCAGACCAACTGCCCTACGGCGGAGTGAAAAACTCCGGTGTCGGCAAAGAAGGAGTCCGTGCTGCGATCGAAGAAATGACTGAGCCGCGACTACTCATCATCGCCGCATAAAGCCGCGATGTCAGCTACTCGTGGTTTATCAATAGGTTGTCATTATGGTTTACCATGAGGCGGCACACCTATGACCTCCAGAATGTCCAATCACAGCCCTGTGGGAGAGGTTCACTTCACCATTTCCCAGGTCGCTAAGATGATCAATGTCAGCGCCTCCACGCTGCGACTGTGGGAGCAACGCGGCCTGGCCCGTCCTCACCGGACAGAGAGTGGTTACCGCGTCTATCTGCCGGAAGATGTCGAGCAGCTGAAAGTCATCCATCAGCTGCGAGTGGATAAGAATCTTAACCCTGATGCTATCAAGCATCTGATGGGGCCGGCGGAACCCGTGAAGGAGCTTCGTTCCGCTGCTGGAAAGGCATCCCTCTCGATTTCGGTGCGGTTGCGTAAACTGCGTCTGCAACGCGGCCTCACTCTCGCAGACGCTGCGCAACGGGCTGGCCTTTCGCCTAGCTTTCTCAGTTGTGTGGAGCGCGGCCAGGCCAATGCGTCGGTCGCAAGCTTACAAAAGCTTTCGCTGCTTTACGACACAAATGTTCTTGCGTTTTTCGGAAAGGCCAAGAAAGCTCGCAAACTCGTGCGGCCGGCGCAACGCAAGCGCATTTCGAATGAGCCCGGGATCATGATCGAACTTCTGGCGGAAGGGGAAACGGCAATGGAACCGCACCTGTTCCATGTCGCGCCCGGCGCCAGCAGCGGCGGCTCCTATCACCACGAGGGTGAAGAGTACATTTACGTTATTAGTGGCAGCTGCGAGTTCTGGCTGGACGAAGTGGAACACTACGGGCTTCAGCCTGGCGATAGTCTTTATTTCTCCAGCCACCAAACGCACCGCTGGAGCAACGTCAGTGACCAGGAAGCAGTTCTGCTGTGGGTGAATACGCCACCTACGTTCTGATTTAGGGAAGAGGTGCGCAGGGCATTGATTTCCTGACGCAATGGGTTGCGATGGCAGGATTGCGAGGAGACAAAGGTGTCAAAAGCATCTCAGGTATTGAACTTATCTTCGCCTGAATTCGATAAGTGCCGGCGTCGAGCAGGCATATGAGCTCTTGATAGATCGCCACGCGGTGGCTATCCCCAGTTTTTCTCACGGATTGGCTTCGTTCACGAGTTTAGACCGCTGAGCGATGCTGACATCCAGGTCCTGTTGGAACAACGATGGACGCCGGTCGGCATATACCTGCCCGCTCAATCTCCTGCACCGGAAGTGATCACCGCCGTGATTCGACTCACCCGCGGCAACTTCCGGCTGCTCGTACGACTTCTGACCCAGATGGAACGCGTTCTAGCCATCAACGGACTTGAGACCCTGTCGGTGGACGTCGTTGAACCCGCCCGCGAGAACCTGGTGATCGGGCAAGCCTGATCAGATGCTGCTGCAGCTCCTGTCGTCGGCGTGACCGGGTGTGCCAAATAATGGTTCTGGCTCACTTTTGGTGAAGGAGCGTTTGCTGGTGTAAACCTTTAGCCATGAATCGCGCAAACCTCATTACCGACGTTGCGGAAGTGGAGTTGGTCTGTCTTCGTCAAAAGGCCGGAACGATCCAGGTCGAGTTGCGTGGCCGCCAGTCTTTTTCTGTGTGCCCCAGCTGCGCTGGCCGCTCATCCCGAGTGCACAGCCGATACCGACGCACGATCGCAGACCTACCTTGGAACGGTGTCCCGGTTGAGATCCTGCTTCGAGCCCGCAAGTTTTTCTGTGATCAAGAGCTGTGTTCGCGGCGCATTTTTACAGAAAAGCTGCCAGGAACGGTGGAGCGATATTCTCGGCGAAGCAGCCGCTCGAGCGAGGCTCTGAGTGCGATCACGATGTCGCTCGGCGGTCGAGCAGGTGCACGGCTGGCCCGCAAACTGGGCTTGCTGGCAAGCGGCCCGACCCTACTGCGGGTGCTTCGCAAGCGAGTCCGACCATCCGCTCCCTCTTTACCGCGGATCGTCGGAATCGATGAGTGGGCGTGGAAGAAGGGTCACCGTTATGGAACCATCCTTTGTGATTTGGAGAAGGGACGAGTCATCGATCTGCTGCCGAATCGTAAGACGGAGACAGTAGCAGCATGGCTGCGCCGGCACCCGACTGTGGAAGTTGTCAGCCGGGACCGGGCAAGTTCCTTCGCAGATGCGATCGCCAGGGGTGCGCCCAAAGCAGTGCAGGTTGCTGATCGCTGGCATCTCCTGAACAACTTGCTTGAGACTCTAATGAGGTCTCTCGAGCGTCATCGGCAGACGATGACTGAAGTAGCCAGGAAAATGGTTCCCAAGTCCGCGGCTGCTTCCTCCGTGGAAGAATACGACCCTGCTTCAACGGCAGCTGCGCAGAGAACACTACAGAAGCGCGAGCACCGCTTGAGGACTTATCAAGACCTTATGTGCACGCTCGAAGCCGGCACCAGCCAGTCCGAAGCCTCGCGACAGCTGGGCGTGAGTATGCGCACGGTGCAGCGCTGGCTTTCCTATGGCGTTTTTCCGGAGCGGAAGCATCGGGTGTTCCCTAATAGCGTCGATGCCTACGGTTCACATTTAGACAAGCGGTACGGAGAAGGCTGCCGGAACATCACTGTCCTGTGGAAGGAGCTTCAAGGACGAGGCTTCGAAGGCGGATCATTAGCGGTTCGCGCATGGCTGCGGCGTCGATTTGGTTCTCCCAAGAAGATGAGGATGGGGCCGCTTCCCAAGAGATCGATCCCCATCGGACATCAGCGCATCGCTTGGTTGATGCTGAAGGCCGACCCTCTCAAAAACCGCTATCTGAAAGCACTCTACCGTGCTTCGCCAGAAATTAGTGAGATCGCTCACACTGCGAGAGGCTTATTCGAGATCATTCGCAAGCGGGATGCTGCAGCATGGCCGGCATGGCTTGAAGCTGCAGAACAATCACCCTATGCACGTTTTGCTCGGCACCTCCGGAGAGATCAGGCCGCCGTCGCCGCGGCGTTGCAACTACCTTGGAGCAACGGGATGGTAGAGGGACAGATCCACCGACTGAAGCTCCTCAAGCGACAAATGTACGGCCGCGCCGGCTTCGATCTGCTCAGACTCCGCGTACTCAACCAGGGATAAGTTTGCACCCCGAACGCAGTGGCGACCTCGCGTGCTCTCTTCACCAAAAGTGTGCCAGAACCCACATAAACTGATCAGATTGCGACACTGATTGTGAAAAGCAACACGTAACGCTCCCGGGGAGTGCGTTACGAGACGCAGTTGAATAGGGATTGTTTTGGGCTAGAGAATTTTGAAGTGATTCTTGTCTATCTTCAGAGACTTGATCTTCGAATCCAATGTAGTTCCCGGCATTCCAAGTTTGACGGCCGCTCCCGACGGTCCGAACACCCGTCCTTTGGTTTCGCGCAGGGCGGATTCAATCATCTCTTTCTCGTGGGCAGCGAGATCTTCTGGAAATTGAAACTTCACCTGTGGTCCGCTTTCAGAGGGCCGTCGAGAAAGCCAACTCTCATCGACGGAAAAGTCGTCCGATTCACAGACAATGACAGAGCGCTCAATCACGTTCTGCAATTCGCGAATATTTCCCGGCCAGGAATAGGACTGAAGCAGATCAAGGCTCTTCTTGTTTACCGCTTGAAAGCTCTTCCCTGCTTTTCTTGCGTAACGATCAATAAAGTATTCGACCAGGAGGGGGATATCCTCCCTTCGTTCGCGCAGTGAGGGAACCTCGATCGGAAATACGTTAAGTCGGTAAAAGAGGTCGCTCCGAAATATGCTTCGAGCGATAGCGGCAGGTAAGTCACGATTCGTGGCAGCAATCACCCGAACATTCGCTTGGATGGATACTGTTCCACCAACACGCTCAAATTCGCGCTCCTGCAGAACACGCAACAGCGCGATCTGGGTCTCAGCCGGAAGCTCGCCGATTTCATCGAGGAAGATCGTGCCTCCCTCGGCGAGTTCAAATCGCCCCAAACGCCGCTGCGTCGCCCCGGTAAAGGCCCCTTTCTCATGGCCGAACAGCTCTGACGCGATGAGATCGCGCGGAATGGCCGCGCAGTTGACGCTCACAAAGGGGCGTGACGACCGCTGCGAACGCTTGTGAATGGCGCGGGCAACCAGTTCCTTGCCCGTGCCGGTTTCTCCGGTAATTAGAACGCTGGAGTCGGTCGGAGCGACTTTGGATATGCGGGAAAGCACCGATTGCAGCGGCGCCGATGTGCCCAAAATTTCCTCGAACATCGAAGCCTTGGCAATTTCTTCACGTAGCGCGACGTTCTCGTTGTGAAGCCGCTGCTCAGCCTGCTTCCGGTCCTCGATATCGGTCCCAGCTAGATACCAACGTGTGATGCGTCCTTGTTCATCCCGAAGCGGGCTGTAGCGGAAGAGAAACCAGCGATAC
>JBEKFF010000027.1:0-23888 GCA_050013455.1 Acidobacteriaceae bacterium
GTTGCTCTGGAAGGAATCTCCTTCGATGGCCAAGCTTACCTCAGCGGCTAAAGCCGTGTCCGCAATGCGGGGGTTATGGCATGTCTGAAGCCGTGCCCCTTCGAGGGTGGTGGTGGGCCCCGAGTCGATGCGACAGGGCGAAATACCGGGATCCTTTGCACCCTCACCCCACCCATCCGCAAGTGCGCGTATGAATGGGGCACCCAGTGGTGTTGGTCGTCGGTACCCTCACCCGGTTGGGTTGGTCGTCGCAGCGAGATTAAGAAACGCTGCGAGATCTTGGCACCGTTGCCGACGCTAACAGATAATCAAGGGAGCCTGTTTTGCTCCCGGCTTAAACGCCGTAAAGCGATTGGGTTAGGCCTGAGTGATTGATTCACGAAGGGTTAGTTGAGTTCATGAATGATTGAAAGTGGCATGGCCGGGCAATCGAAACTTTTTTTCACAGTTAACCATCCATAGATGTAGATATTCCATCGGCGCGAAGTGTGCCCCCAACATCAGACATTTAAGACGTACTAATCGAAGAGGACAAGAATGGCTCTGGAAGATAGCCGGGATAAGCGACCGCACGCTGATGATCTGGGCCCATCGTTTGAAGCGCATAGCGGAAATGTTGGATCGGCATTTGAAGAGCGGAATGCTTCTCCGGAGCTGCTGGTGGAGAAGAAGTCGCACGCGGTGTTGTGGGTGATTCTGATCGTGGCGGCGCTGCTGGCGGTATTCCTGGTGTATTACTTCACCAAGCCGAAGACGGGCGGGGCGGCTGCGGGCGCGCAGGGCCGGGGACAGAATGGGCCGGCGGCCATCACGGTGGGCAAGACCGCGGCGGGGAACATCAATGTGTATGTGAGCGCGCTGGGCACGGTGACGCCGGTGGCGACTGTGACGCTCTACAGCCAGATTACGGGCGTGGTGATGTCGGTGCACTATCGCGAGGGTCAGATTGTGCGCAAGGGCGATCCGCTGGTGGACATCGATCCGCGTCCCTACCAGGCGACGTTGACGCAGGCAGAAGGAACACTGGAGCACGACCAGGGCGTGCTGGCGCAGGCGGTGATGGATCTGCAGCGCTACCAGGCAGCGTATGCGCGCAACGCCATCGCGAAACAGATCCTGGACGACCAGGAGAAAGCCGTGATGCAGTACCAGGGGACGGTGAAGGCCGACCAGGGGACGGTGGATTATGACAAGGTCCAGCTGGGCTACTGCCACATTGTTGCGCCCATCAACGGGCGGGTGGGATTGCGGCTGGTGGATCCGGGGAACACGGTGTTTTCGGGCAGCAGTTCGACGCTCGTGGTGATTACGCAGTTGCAGCCGATCACGGTGGTCTTCAATGTGTCCGAAGACGATTTGCCGGGCGTGCAGACGGAGTTGAAGGGCAACAAGGCGATGGAAGTGGACTCGTTTGATCGCGCGGACGAGAAGATGCTGGAGGCGGGCAGGCTGACGTCGCTGGACAACCAGATCGACACGACGACGGGCACGGTGAAGTTTCGGGCGAGCTTTGAGAACAAGAACCTGGATTTGTTTCCCAACCAGTTTGTGAATGCGCGTTTGCTCGAACGGACACTGAATAATGCGACGCTGGCGCCGACGGCGGCGGTTCAATATAACGGCACGGCTGCCTTTGTGTACATCGTGAACGCCAACAATACGGTGAGTGTGCAGCCGGTACAGGCGGTGACGGGCAATGACAAGGTCACCGCGGTGACGGGCGTGAACACGGGAGTAACGGTTGCGACGAGCGGCTTCGATCGGCTGGAGAATGGTGCGCACGTGCAGGTGCACCAGAGCAAGCAGAAGTCGACGACACAATCAACGGGCATGGGCCACAACAGCGGCGGTAGCACAACTCCATGAGTCCTTCGCGTCCATTTATTCTCCGTCCGGTTGCGACGGCACTACTGATGGCGGCAATCTTTCTGGCGGGGGGAGTTGCCTTCTTTCAGCTGCCGGTGTCGGCGCTGCCCGAGGTGGATTATCCGACCATCGAGGTGATGACGTACTACCCGGGTGCGAGCCCGGACGTGGTGGCGTCGGCTGTGACGGCGCCGCTGGAACGACAGTTTGGGCAGGTGGCCGGACTGAGCCAGATGACGTCGACGAGCTCGGGCGGGTCGTCGATCATCGTGATGCAGTTTCAGCTCAGCTTGAATATTGATATTGCCGAGCAAGAGGTGCAGGCGGCGATTAATGCGGGGCAGAGCTACCTGCCGGCTGACCTGCCGGCGCCGCCGGTGTACAGCAAATCGAATCCTGCGGATGCGCCGGTGCTGACGTTGGCGCTGCAGTCGTCGACGATGCCGCTGTCGAAGGTGGAAGACCTGGCGGACACGGAACTGTCGCCGAAGATTTCGCAAGTGTCGGGCGTGGGCCTGGTGAGCATCTCGGGCGGACAGAAGCCTGCGGTGCGCATCCAGGCGAATCCAACCGCGCTTTCGGCGTATGGCGTGAATCTGGAAGACGTGCGCAATGCGCTGACCGCGAATAGTTTGGACGCGGCGAAGGGAAACTTCGACGGGCCTGCGCAGGACTACACGATCAACGCGAACGATCAGCTGGAGACCAGCGCGGATTACAAGTCGGTGGTGGTGGCCTATCGCAATGGCGCGCCGGTGATGCTGACGGACGTGGCGCGAATTGTAGATGGAGTGGAGAACAACAAGCTGGCTGCGTGGAGTAACGAGACGCCGTCGGTGATTTTGAATATTCAACGCCAGCCGGGAGCCAACACGATCCAGGTGGTGGACACGATTGAGAAGCTGCTGCCGCAGCTGGAAGCGTCTCTGCCGCAGTCGGTGCACGTGCAGATCATCACGGACCGGACGACGGACATTCGCGCGTCGGTGGCGGACGTTGAGTTCGAACTGGTGCTGGTGATCGGGTTGGTCATCATGGTGATCTTCCTGTTTCTGCGCAGCCTGCTGGCGACGATCATTCCGTTCGTTGCGGTACCGCTGTCGTTGATCGGGACGTTTGGCGTGATGTACCTGTCGGGGTACAGCCTGAATAATTTGACGATGATGGCGCTGACAATCTCCACGGGATTTGTGGTGGACGACGCGATCGTGATGATCGAAAACATCTCGCGCTATATCGAAGAGGGGATGGCGCCGATGGAAGCGGCGCTGATCGGCGCCGAGCAGATTGGGTTCACGATTCTGTCGCTGACGGTTTCGCTGATCGCCGTGCTGATTCCGCTGCTGTTCATGGGGGATGTGGCGGGGCGGCTGTTCCGGCAGTTTGCGGTGACGCTGGCAGTGACGATTGTGTTCTCGGCGGTCGTGTCGCTGACGCTGACGCCGATGATGTCGGCGAGGATGTTGAAGCATACGCCGGTTAGCCAGCAGGGATGGTTTTACAAGAAGAGCGAAAAGGTCTTCGAAGATATCATCGCGTTCTACGGACGCACGCTGAAATGGGTGCTGGGGTACCAGACGATCACGCTGCTGGTTGCCGTGGCAACGCTGGTGTTGACGGTCTTCCTGTACATGGAAATTCCGAAGGGATTTTTCCCGACGCAGGATACGGGGATCATCCAGGGCATCACGCAGGCATCGCCGTCGACTTCGTTTGCCGAGATGGAGCAGCGGCAGCAGGAGATTGCGACGGAGCTGCTGAAGGATCCGGCGGTGGCGGGAATCTCTTCGTTCATCGGCGCGGATGGAACGAACACGACGCTCAACAGCGGGCGTATCCAGATTAATCTGAAGCCGCTGGGCAGCGGCAAGGACGAGCGTAATCTCTCCGCGGCCGAGGTGATCGATCGACTTTCGCCTAAGCTGGAAAAGGTTGCGGGCATCAAGCTGTACATGCAGCCGGTGCAGGATTTGACGGTCGACGACATGGTGAGCCGTACGGAATACCAGTACACGCTCGAGGATCCGAACCAGCAAGAGCTGAACCAGGTGGCGGCGCAACTGGTGGCAAAGCTCAAGAAGCTGCCGCAGTTGGCGGACGTGGTAACGGATCAGCAACTGGGCGCGGCGGCGGAGAACGTGGTGATCGATCGCGCAACGGCATCGCGATTTGGCGTGACGACGTCGACGATCGACAACACGCTGTATGACGCGTTCGGGCAGCGGCAGGTCAACACGATGTATACCCAGGTGAATCAGTATCACGTGATCCTGGAAGCGGATCCACAGTTCCAGATGGACCCGCACAAGCTGAACGACATTTATGTGCAGGCGACGACGTCGGGGACGGTGCCGGCGACGGCATCGAATACGGCCGGATCGTCGTCGGGCGCAGGCGCGGCTTCGGGTGGGGCGACCACCTCGCTGCTGACGCCGACTTCGTCGAGTGGGGTTTCTTCGGCGTCGTCTTCGACCTCTGCGTTGTCGTCGGGTAACACGACGTCGACGTCGGCGGCGGCGCCTGTGAACTCGAGTTCGTCGTTGTCCTCGTCGTCGACGACGGGAACAAGTTCGACTGTGCTTTCGACCACGAGTACAAGCACGTCGACATCGTCGAGCGCGACGACGTCGACGAGTGGAACGTCGCGATCGACGTCGACGGGGAGCTCGTCGAGCGGAGGCGGAGGCGGATCGAGCAGCACGAGCAGCAGCAGCTCACTCCAGACGCCGGTGCCGTTGAGCGCGTTCGCGCACTTTGTGCCGACCAGCGAGAGCCTCTCGGTCAATCACATGGGCCAGTTCCCTGCTGTCACGATCTCGTTCAATTTGAATACGGGCTACTCGCTGGGGCAGGCGCTGACTGCGATCAACAAGGTGATCAAGGACGACAAACTGCCGGGCAGCGTGGTCTCGAATTACCAGGGCACGGCGGCGGCGTTTGAGGGGTCGCTCTCGAATCAAGGGCTGCTGATCCTGGCGGCGCTGGTGACGGTGTATATCGTGCTGGGCGTGCTGTACGAGAGCTTCGTGCATCCGGTAACGATTCTTTCGACGCTGCCGTCGGCGGGTGTTGGCGCGTTGCTGGCGCTGGAGCTGTTCCATCTTGATTTAGATATTGTTGCGATCATTGGCATCATTTTGCTGATTGGCATCGTTAAGAAAAACGGCATCATGATGGTGGACTTTGCGCTGGAAGCAGAGCGGCACCATGGACTGGATGCCACGGAGGCGATCTACCAGGCATCGCTGCTGCGCTTCCGCCCGATTTTGATGACGACGATGTGCGCGCTGCTGAGCGGTATCCCGCTGGCGTTTGGAAGCGGCATTGGATCGGAGCTGCGCAAGCCGCTGGGCGTGTCGATGGTGGGCGGGCTGCTGTTCAGCCAGGTGCTGACGCTGTATACGACGCCGGTGATCTATATCTTCTTCGACAACCTGGGCGGCTGGTTTTCGCGGCGCAACCATCATGCACCGAACGGCGGCCCTGAGACCGAAGGAAACCACGAGGCAGCCGAGGCATGAACCCTTCACGCGTCTTCATTGAGCGGCCGGTAGCGACGACGCTGCTGACGATCGCGGTGGCGATTGCGGGCGTGATTGCGTTTGGCGTCCTGCCGGTATCGCCACTGCCGCAGGTAGATTTTCCGACGATCAGTGTGGCGGCGGCGCTGTCTGGGGCGAGCCCGGACATCATGGCGTCGTCGGTGGCGACGCCGCTGGAGCGGCAGTTTTCGCATATCGCGGGCGTGACGGAGATGACGTCGTCGAGCTCGCTGGGCAGCACCAGCGTTACGCTGCAGTTCGATTTGAACCGCGACATCAATGGAGCGGCGCGCGACGTGGAGGCCGGCATCAATGCGGCGCGGACGTATCTGCCGGCGAACCTTCCGCAGAACCCGACGTATCGATTGGTGAATCCTGCCGATTCGCCGATCATGGTGATCGGGCTGCAGTCGGACATCTATGACGTACAGGATTTGTACGATGAAGCGTCGACGGTGCTGCAGCAGCGCATCTCGCAGATCTATGGAGTGGGTTTTGTGCGGGCCGTCGGCGCGTCTCTGCCGGCGGTGCGGGTTGAACTGAATCCGACGCAACTGAACAGCTACGGCATCGGCCTGCCGGCGGTGCAGGCGATGATCGCGGGACAGAACGCGGATATTGCGAAGGGCCAACTCTCGAGCGGCGACCGGACCGTGGATATTCTGACCAACGATCAGATATCCAAAGCGGCGTTATACAAGCCGCTGGTGGTGGGATATCACAATGGCGGGGCGGTGCGTCTGCAGGACGTCGCCGACGTGATTGATTCGCAGCAGTCGGTGCGGCAGGCGGGATATTTGAATGGCGGCACGTCGGTAAACCTGATTATTTACAGGCAGCCGGGCGCCAACATTATTACGACCGTCGACGCGATCAAGGCGGCGATTCCGTCGTTGCAGGAGTCGATCCCCGCGGGCGAACATATCTTCACGATTCTCGATCGAACGCTCACGATCCGAGCGTCGGTGGATGACATTGAGATGACCTTGATCATCTCCGTGATCCTCGTCATCCTGGTCGTCTTCCTCTTCCTGCGCAATGTTCCAGCAACGCTGGTGCCTGCCGTGGCGGTTCCAGTGTCGCTGATTGGGACGTGCGTGGTGATGTATTTGTGCGGGTTCTCGCTGGACAACCTGTCGCTGATGGCGCTGGCGATTGCGAGCGGATTCGTGGTGGACGATGCCATCGTGGTGATGGAGAATATCTCGCGCCATGTTGAGGCGGGGATGACGCCGGTGCAGGCCTCGTTGAAGGGGGCGCAGGAGATCGGCTTCACCGTGTTTTCCATCAGCATCTCGCTGATTGCGGTGTTCATTCCCCTGCTGCTGATGGGCGGCATTATTGGGCGGCTGTTCCGCGAGTTCGCGATTACGCTGGCGACGGCAATCCTGGTGTCGATGGTCATCTCGCTTACGACGACACCGATGATGTGCTCGCGGCTGATGCGATCCGAGGAACATATTGAGCATGGCCGGATGTACAAGTGGAGCGAGGGCGTGTTCAACGGCGCGCTCAACGGCTACCGCAAGTCGCTGACGTGGGTACTGGATCATCCGGCGCTGATGCTGCTGGTGTTTGTAGCGACCCTGGTGCTGAATGTGTACCTGATCGTGACGTCGCCCACGGGCTTCTTTCCGCAGCAGGATACGGGCGTGATCATGGGTGGAATGCAGGGGCCTCAGGACTCGTCGTTCTATGCAATGAACAAAGCCGTGCATGCGGCCGACGTTATTATCTCGAAAGATCCGGGTGTGGCTAAGGCGATGGCGTTTACGGGCGGCAACGGATCGACCAATGCCGGCTTTGCCTTTGTCGCGCTAAAGCCGCTGAGCGAGCGCAAGGATAGTGCGGCGGAGATTATTAACCGGCTGCGGCCGCAGTTGGCAAGGGTGCCGGGGGCCGCTACGTACCTGCAGGCGGTGCAGGATATTCGTATCGGCGGACGCGGCTCGAACGCAATGTACCAGTACACGCTGAGCGCAGAGACAACCCAGGACTTGCAGAAGTATGGGCCTCAACTGCTGAGCCAGCTGCGCAAGGCGCCCGGGTTCCAGGATGTGAACACGGACCAGCAGAATGACGGGCTGCAGGCGCTGCTGACGTATGACCGGGCAACGGCGGCGCGGCTGGGGATCACACCGCAGACGATCGACAGCACGCTGTATGACGCGTTTGGACAGGCTGAGGTGTCGGTCATCAACACTGAGCTGAATCAGTATTACGTGGTGATGGAGGTTGCGCCGAAGTACTGGCAGTCTCCGGAAGGCATGAAGGACGTATACCTGATTCAGAAGAGCGGCGGGGGAGCGATTCCACTGGATGCGGTGATGAGCTATGCGCCGTCGACCAGCCCGCTGGCCGTGAACCACACGGGGCTGTTTCCTTCGGTGACGGTGAGCTTCAATCTTGCACCGGGCGTGTCGTTGAGCCAGGCGACCAAAGAGATCAACCAGATTCAGCAGAACATGGGCGTACCGGCCACGGTGCACGGCGAGTACGCGGGCACGCTGCAGGCCTACAAGCAGTCGCTGGGCAGCGAGCCGTACCTGGTGCTGACGGCGATCATGGCGGTGTACATCGTGCTGGGCATTCTGTACGAGAGCCTGGTGCATCCTATAACTATTCTGTCGACGCTGCCGTCGGCGAGTTTGGGCGCGATGCTGGCGCTGCGGCTCACGGCAACGCCGCTGGACGTGATGTCGATCATTGGCATTATTCTGCTGATCGGGATTGTGAAGAAGAACGCGATTATGATGATCGACTTCGCGCTGAATGCCGAGCGGATTGAGGGCAAGGATACGCGAGACTCGATCTTTGAGGCGTCCATGCTGCGGTTCCGTCCGATTTTGATGACGACCATGGCAGCGCTGTTTGGAGCAGTGCCACTGGCGTTGGGAACCGGTATGGGATCGGAACTGCGGCGCCCGCTGGGTATTACGATCATCGGCGGATTGCTGGTGAGCCAGGTGCTGACGCTGTATACGACACCCGTGATTTACCTGTTCATGGATAATTTGCGTTTGAAGATCCAGGGAGATAAGCGGGCAAGGCTCTTTACCGCTACTCCAGCGACGGCGCGATGAAAGCAGGCCCAATGAGAATGGGAATGATGAGAAGGAAGACGTTGGAAGAGACGACGGCACGGGCGGCAGGCTTCGCTGGCGCAAAGAGTTTTGTGTGTGCGGCTTCCTGCGCGGCAATGTTGCTGAGCGGATGCAATGTTGGACCAAAGTATGTGAAGCCGGCCGCGCCCGCGTCGGCGCCGGAGTTCAAGGAGTCGGCGCCGGCGGCCTATACCAATCCGCCGGAAGGAACGACGCCGGATGGAACGTGGCGGCCGGCGCAACCACAGGATGCGGCGCTCAAGGGCAAGTGGTGGGAGGTCTTCAACGAGCCGGAACTGAATGCGCTTGAGGAACAGCTCAATATCAATAACCAGAACATCGCGGTGTACTTCCAGAACTTCATGGCCGCGCGTGCGCAGGTGCGGGAGGCGAAGTCGCAGTTCTATCCGACCGTGACGACGGACCCTTCGTATAACCGCTCAAAAACCCCCGCAGCCTTGCACGGGGCCGCTGCATCTGGGGCCGCTGGCGTCACTTCGAACGAATTAGCGCTGCCGTTCGACGTGTCGTGGGAGCCGGATCTGTGGGGCAAGATCCGCAACACGGTGCGCGAGTACCAGTACGCCACGCAGGTGAGTGCGGCGGACCTGGAGAATGAGCGACTGACGGAGCAGGCCGATCTGGCTGTGTATTATTTCCAGCTGCGCGGACAGGATGCGCTACAGGATTTGTACAACCAGACGGTGGAGGCCGATAAGAAATCGCTGGAGTTGACCAGGTCGCTGTACGAGACCGGCATCGACAACGATGAGGCGGTCGCCCAGGCAGAGGTGACGCTGCAGGGCGCGCAGGAGATCGCGACGGGCATTGCGACGAATCGCGCAATCTATGAGCATGCCATTGCGACGCTGATCGGCAAATCAGCTTCGACCTTTTCGATGCCCGTGAAGTTGTTGTCGACGCCGGTGCCGGCCATACCGGTGGGTGTGCCCTCGCAATTGCTGGAGCGGCGGCCGGATATTGCAGGCGCGGAACGCACGATGGCCGAGGCGAATGCGCTGATCGGCGTGGAGAAGGCGGCATACTATCCGACGCTGAGTTTGACCGGCGGAGGTGGGCTGGAGTCGTCAACGATCATGTCGCTGTTCTCGGCGCCGGCGCTGTTCTGGTCGGTAGGAGCTTCGGCGGCGGAGACGATCTTTGATGGGGGCCTGCGAAAGGCGACGGTCGCGCAATACACCGCGACGTATAACGCGGATGTTGCGACGTACCGGCAGACCGTGCTGACGGCGTTCCAACAGACGGAAGACTATATTGCCACGCTGCGTGTGACCTCGCAACAGATTCAACAGGAAGATACGGCGGTGAAGTCGGCGCAGCGGTATGTGGACATCGCGACGGCTCGCTACGAGACGGGCCTGGACCCGTATCTGAACGTAGTTAGCGCGCAGACAACGCTTCTGAGCTATCAGCAGACACAGGTGACGCTGCGCGTGAGCGAGATGACGGCGGCGGTGGAACTGGTGCAGGCCCTGGGCGGGGGATGGGATACGACGCAGCTTCCGGCAGCCAACCAGGTGAACACGAACGGAGCGGTGAAGCAGGTCGCGGGGACTCCGTAGAGGGGGTTGGTGCGCGCGCGGGAAGTAACGAGTGACGGACCAAGCAAAAGCGGCATCCTGAGGGAGGATGCCGCTTTTGCTGTTGTTGGAGGGCTACTGGAAGTTGATCTCGCTTAGCAGCTTGGGGTTGGCTTCGTCGACGGCCAGCAGGTTATGGCAGGCGGCGCAGTCGTTGGTAATGGTCTTGCCGTCCTTGGAGGTGTGATTGCCGTCGTGGCAGCGGAAGCAGCCCGGGAAGTTGTTGTGCCCGATGTTGTTCGGGTAGGTGCCCCAGGTTACCTTCATCTCCGGGAAGACATTTTGCTTGTAGATGGTGGTGAGGGTATCGGCGGCCTGTTCGACCTGGGCTTGGTGGCTGCTCCAGATTGCGGGGTACTGCGAGCGATAGAAGTTTTCAAGGCCGGATTTGATCTTGGTGGCGGCCTCGGCCTGCGAGCCGTACTTGGCCTGGATCAAGAGCAGGCCTTGCTTGTGTACGAAGGGCAGAGACGGATCGGGCGTGCCGTTGGCCATCGATTCATTGACTGCGTCTGCGGCAGTTTGATAGGAGTGGGCGGCCTGGTTGTGGCAGTCCATGCAATCCATGGTGCGCTTCACGCCTTTGACGGGGCCCTTCCAATCGGTGCTGACATATTCGGTGGTGGTTCCGTTCGGGCCAGGCGCTTCGACCGAGATGATGGTTTGGTTCTCGTTGTCGGTTGAGGTGTATTGGAAATTGGTGAGGTGGTGACCGTGGATGCCGCTGAGGTGCGAGAGCGAGTCTACGCCGCCTAAGTGAAGCACAAGCATGGTCTTTGTGGAGGCATTCTTCTCGTCGTCGCCGAAGGTGGTCTTGACCAGCAGGCGATCGCCGATGAAGCGCTTCGGTGCGTGGCATTGCTCGCAAGTAGCACGCGCGGGACGAAGCTCAGAGAGAGGCGCGAGGATGGGGCGGGGGAAGGTGTTGAACGTAACTCCGACGAGTTGCTTCATTCCCGCCATCTTGGCGTGGAGGTAGTTGGCGGCGCCGCTGCCAACATGGCATTCGGTGCAGTCGACGTGAGAGTGCGGGCTGTGCTGGTAGGCCACCCACTGGGGTTGCATGGGGACGTGGCAGGCGGCGCCGCAGAAACCGGGTGTGTCCATGTAGGCGACGCCGCGATAGCTGGCGACACCGACGATCACAAAGTTGACGAAGGTCGCGATGATCACGAAGTTGAGCGCATGGCGGAACATGGGCTCATTGAAGTCGATGGCGGGATAGATGGAAGGAAGCTGGCCCTGGGCGAGCAGTTTGCGGCGCTGGATCGCGATGCCGATGGGGATAAGGATGAGGCCAAGGATGAAGAAGGCCGGGAGGAAGAGGAAGAGAATCAGGCCGATGTAGGGGTTCGATGAGCCGCCATGCCCAAAGACATCCACCATCCAGAAGCCAATCAGGACGAAGGCCGCCGCGGTGGCAATTGCGCCACCGATAAGGCTGAGGGTGTTCTTTCCCAGGAAGAAAAATGGTTGAAGCCAACGTTTTCTAAAGTTTTCGAATACGGACACGAAGGACGCCTCGTCGCTGAATTTGTCGTACTTCCTGGCCCGGATTCGCGGTGGTTTCCACGATCGTTCCCGGGGACAGGATCCGGAGGGAAGTTTGGTTATTCCCGGAAATATGCACTCACTGACAATACGAGTAACAGAACGCCGATAAGGACTGCTGTGAAGCCCGTCACTTTACTAAAGTTCATAAGCCATGTAGGAGGTTTTGTCGTGACCTGCTGCTCCAGCCTGCCCTGGGCCATGAGGCGTTCATATTCTTCGGGATGCCGTTCTTTGAACTCCTCCTCGGTCTGGGTACCGGTGAAGATCGTGGTATCCATCGGGAAGTTGTCTGGTCGCAGGTGCGCGTTGATGAAGTGGATGGAAAAGATGAACGTGGCGGCGAGCAGGGCCTCCTCGCCATGAACGATCTGGACAGCATTCAATGCCCAGCCGGGGAGGAATTTTCCGAAGAAGGGGCCGAACCACATGACGTAGCCGGATAAGCCGATGATGATCATTCCCCAGAAGACTGACCAGTAGTCGAACTTCTCCCAGTAGGCGTAGCGCTCGAGTTTCGGCTTGGGCCCCCGGCCGAAGAACCAGCGGAAGTTTCCGATGATGTCTTTCAGGTCCTTGAGATTCGGAACCATGGAATCGGGACCCCAGAGGAGTCCTTTTTCCTTTCGCACCAGGATGCGGACCGCAATATTCTGCAGGTGATACAAGAATTCGAGGCTGAGGATCACGGCGCAAAACTTGTGAAGAAACAGGATGGTGCCGAATCCTCCGATGGCGAAGGCGAAGTGTTGCGCCCAGGCATTGGTGCTGAAGCGTATGGTCAGCCCGGTGGCGGCGAGGCCAAGAAACGTGGTGAACATGATGGCGTGCATGTATCGCTGCAGCAGCGTGAAGCGGATGAAGTAGCGAACGGGGTGGAGCTCTTCCGCGTTGCGACTTGCTGGCGCTACCTGGTCAGGCAACTTGCTTTCTCCTACCGGAATCGTCTGGTCAGGCATTATTTCTCTCCTTTTACTGACCCGCCGTGAGCCTTCTCGATGAGCGAGCGTATCAGCCATAGCAAGCTGTGCAGCAGGAAGAATGTCATCACGCCGGTGATCAGCAGAACCATGAAAAGACGGATGTAATAGAGCAGCGGCGATATGTGCCGGTTGTGCGGATTTGCGTGGGGGGAATATTTCACAAAGCCGGCATTGGCACCCTGATGGCACCTGCCACAGGTCTTCACGAGGTTGGCTGGGTTGACGGGGGAGCGAGGATCCGAGGCCGGCAGAATCTCATGCTGTCCGTGGCAGTCCGAGCAGCGCGCTACTTCCACATAGCTGCCGAGGTTACTCACCTGGGAGTGGAAGGTGTCGCGATAGGTGGACAGTTGGGCCTGATGGCAGGAGCCGCACATGGGTGTGGACTGGGCCATGGTGGGCTGGCCGATGGTATGGGCAGTATGGCAGTCGGTGCAGGAGGGCGCGTTCAGGTTGCCGCTGGCGAGCGCGGTCCCGTGAACTCCGGCGACGTATTGCGTGCGAATGCCTGCATGGCACTTGCCGCAGGTGTCCGGAATCGATGTCTTGTAGGTTGGGCTTTTGGGGTTGGTGTGACTCAGAACGTGGTGGGATCCGTGGCAACTCGCACAGTTTGCGGCGACCAGGAGGCCTTCCTGGCTGACAGCGTATCCGTGGATGGAATCCATGTATTGCGGATATACATTGGCCAGGTGGTGCTGCCTGGCCATCGCCGCGTCTCCATGACATTTGCCGCAGGTGGCCGGAATGTTGAGAGGATAGACGGCTGACTTTGGATTGTCCTTGGGAAGGATGGCGTGGGCCGTTCCGTGACAGGTGGTGCAGGGCTGGTCCCCGGAATGCTCATGCACGCTGCCGACAAGCGCTGCCGCTTCGTCTGCATGGCAGGAAACGCACTTTACCGCCTGGGGATGGTCGGGATGTGGGTACGCCGTGATCGAGGAATGACAGGCGCTGCAACCGAGATCACTGTGCACGCTGGAGTGAAAGGTGTTTCCATCGACTCCGACGTTGTGGCCTGCGGCATCCTGCATGGTGACGTCGCCATGGCAGGAGAGGCAGTCAGTTTGTGCCTGGAGAGCGAGGGGGAAAGACGCGAGAAGCAGAACCGCGCATGCTGCGACGAATGGCTTCCAGCGAATGAATCCCATCGCAATCGCCGGGTTTCCGGCGATTGCGATGGGAGAGCTTGAGAGGCGACGAGGCCGTTTCGCTCCTGATTTATCAGTGGTGAAGAGGGATAGCGTTCTGCCGCTGAGGGGAAACCTGGCAGTGAGAAGGCTTGCGGACTTGATTGAGGGGTTATGTGTTTCTGACTCCGGCCATCTCAATTGACTGATATTGCTGGAGAGCAGGGATTTTGCCCATACTTTCTTGAGCTTACCCAACGGTGACATTCCTTGCCTCTTTCACACTGTCACTACTGCAGCGTGCGAGTGTACTCCACGACTTCCTTGATCTGGGCGTCGGTGAGCTTACCTGCATACGCTGGCATTTTATTTTTGCCATTCGTAACCGAAGCGATTAGCGAAGCGGTAGATGCCTTCTTCAACTCAGGCGAGTTGAGGGGCAACGCTTTCATGGACTTGCCAGCCGCGGTCGGCTGGCCGTCGACACCGTGACACATCTGGCACTTTGCCTTGTACGTTGCGGCGCCTGCTCCTTGAGCAAGTGCAGGGGTAACGGCGGACACGGCTAGAAGTGAAGCTGCGATCGTCAGAAAGATTTTCATGATTGCTCCTGTTTGGTATTTTGGGAAACGCGCGGGACACAGAATCTGTGTCCGTCGTGCGCTTCATGGTAACGGATACAATCACGCGGTGCTGTTCTAAACAGAGCTATCTTCAGCACAAAGATAGCTCTGCCTGGGTGGTTACTTCTTCAGCGTCTTGATGTAGGCGACAACGTCACTGATGTCACCGTCCGTAAGCTTGCCAGCGTAGGCTGGCATCTTGGCGGCGCCGGTGCTCACGCCGTTTTTGGTGGCGGCAATGAGGCTGGCATTGGATGCACCTGCGGCGAATGCGGGGACTTTCATTCCCTTGTTGCCACTTCCATCGGCTAGATGACACATCTGGCACTTCGCTTTGTAAATCGTTGCGCCAGATCCTTGCGCAAACACGGGAGTGGCCATGGAGATCGCAATGAGGGAAGCTGCGGCGGTTACGAGATTGAATTTCACCTTACGCTCCTACTATTTCTGCAACGTGCGTACATGAGCAATGACATCTTTGATCTCTGGGTCGGTAAGTTTGCCAGCATAGGCCGGCATCTTCCCTTTACCGCTTTTTGTTACCGCGATGAGATCGGCGTTTGACTCCTTTACGGCAGCCGGGGAGAGGAAAGACGGAGCCTTCATGGCCTTTCCAGCGGGAGTAGTGCCTGCTCCATCTGCGCCATGACACATCTGGCACTTGGAGGTATAAGTGGCCGCACCGGTGTTCTGGGCGAAGGTGGGAAGGGTGCAGGCGGCAATTGCAAGTACCGTTGCGAGTCGTAGTTGTGTTTTCATGGCCGATCTCCTTCTTGGGTATGAATTTGCTTCTCGTTCGATCCTGGGTTTTAGAACTCGTAGTGCATGGACAGGGTCAGCAGGTTGGCGTGGAAGTTTCTAGGCGCCGAGGGGCCGGATGGTGGATTTACCGCGCAGGGGAAGGGCGCAGCGGCGGCGGCAGCGGAGGTTGTGTAGCTGCAGTATTTCGCTCCGGACGGTCCGCCTTCTCCATAGCCGTAGTAGTCGTAGTTCGCTGCCCAGACCCAGCCGGGGTGAACCGTCCACGCAACATGCACGTAGGGTGTCTGGTAGGCAGACTGCAGCGAGCCGTTGACCTGGAGGGCATCGGTGAAGAACTGGTTGCCGCTTACCGCGCTGATCCGGTAGCCGACCCGGGCATGGATGGAGCGGACAGGCGATAGAGCGAGGCCGACGGTGGCAGACTGCGTGGGAGCATCCATGAAGTCTCTGGCATACCAGGTGGTCGGCGCGCCTGGGCAAAGAACACCGGTGTTGACGCCAGGCATGGCTGGGGTGGCGCCGGAGAGGAAGCAGATGTTGGTTGCGGTGTAGACGTCTGTGTAGGCGTAGTTCACGTCAAGCCCGTAGTGCTCGCTGGGGGACAAGACAGCGCCAACGCTTACGATGCGGCTGTGGTCGACGTGATCGATAGGGCCGGCGACCGAGGGTGTTCCGGTATTGTTGGTGTTGTTGTGGCGCTCGAGGTCATTGAAGGCGCCCGAGAACGTCGCCCAATGGGTCGGCTTGTAGAGTGTATGGACCCTGTAGTGCTGGGTCTGGCGAGGGGTGAGCGGGGTGAAGGCGTTATCGGCGTAAAGGAGATCAACCGTGCCATTGATATTCCAGTGATTGGTGGGACGCACTGCTGCGTTGAAGGTGCCGCCGTTCCCATTGATGGTGATGACCGATGCGTTGGGGCCAGAGCCAGCGTCCTGAACAATGGTGTGCGTGAAGTAGTGGTAGGTGAGGGCGAAGTTGGCGCGGGGGGTCGCATCCCAGCTTGCCGTCGCGTTGTTGGTAATGAGCTTCTGTCCGAAGTAACCATACGCCGGAATGCCTACGCCGCCGGGGCCGGTCGTGATACCCGAGGTGGAGAGGTTGACTCCCGGGCCGAGCGGGCCTGGGTAGTTCATGGTTGCATTGGGGTTAGTGGGCGTGTTCTGCGTGATTCCGGCAGAGATGTCGGCCATGCCGGGCTGATGAGCATTGGAGAAATCGACCTGGTCGGAGAAGCTTAGAGTCTTTGTTGCCTGCCAGGTGACGCCGTAGTCGGCCGCGACCACCCGACGCTGGGCGGTTGCATTGCCGGTGAAGGTCGCGCTGCGGACCGCTTGTGCCGGGTACTTCGGTGTCACTCCTGCAGCAGTAGCGGCCTCAGCGACTAAGCCTTGGAAGTTCTCATAGTAGTTGGGGAGATTCGAGTTCGCCCTGGTGTAGCGGAAGTCACCATTCATCGCGAAGTTCTTGATGCTCGAGCTCTGGAAACTGAAGATCTCGGTGGGATAGAGGATGCGCGTCGGTTGTGAGCGCAGATAGCTGGAGTAGACGCTGCAAGCAGGATCCACTACAGGCAAACCGATCGATCCGGAGGGATTGACGAGGACCACACCCGGGGTCGCGATGCTCGCGGTGCAATTGGTGGAAGCGTAGGGGGTGTACTGATCCCAGTTACCGAGCGACACGGGGAGGCCGTTGGCTTCCTGCACGGTGAGGCTGTTCGGGGCGAGGACGAAGTAGGAGTTCTCCTTGATGTGGGCAACCTCCTCCTCGAAGGTGAACTTGGACTGCTGCAGCGGCTTCCAGTCGACAGCACCGATGAAGTCGTCCGTGCTATTGCGCTGATATTCTTCGGTCATGAACTGGGTCTTGCCGACGCTGCGGCTAGGACTCATGCTGGGGCCCTGGAAGACGTTCTGCGAGTAGCCAACGCGGAAGGTCACCTTGGACAGCGGAAAAATGGTAAGACCGGTGTCGAGCATGCGGCGCACGGTGTTGAACATTACCGGCGATTGCTGCACCTGCGGGATGGGAAACTGCCCGAGAGAACCGCCCGGGCCGATCGGGATCGACAGTCCAAGAGGGATCGACGGGTTGTTGAGCAGATCGTAGTCAAAGTACTGACGGTTGCGGCGGAATAATCCGGAGAACTCGTAGAGCTTGCCCTTGGAGACGTCCATGCTCACGACATTGATCGGATCGCCACCAAAGCCATTGCTGAAGGCCGTCAGATTGTCCAGCAGCGTATGCTGGGCACCGGGAACAGCGCGCATCGTAAGGGTTTGACCCAGTACGCGCGGTCCGGACTGGATGTTGACCAGGGTGTCATACATGGCGCCGCTGCCGGAGACGCCGACCATGTGGCCGCCAAGGTCCACGGTCTGGTGGACTACAAATTTGTTCTGAATCGCTTGTGGCGGGGTCTGGAGTACGGCCGCTGGCGCTGCGGGCGTTGTGCCCTGGGCAGCTGCCATGCCTGGCATGAACAGCAGAACGGCGACGCCAATGGCTCCGGCGACCCGATGGGTCATTGTGCGCGCGGGGTGCTCATTGGTTAGCCGAGAAAAGTTCGTTTTCGTCATCTCAAGCCTCATTCGAAGGAAACAGTTGCAAAAGTTGGACCCAGGTGTCTGGGTGAGTTCGGTTCGTAACCTGGTCTTGTCTGAGCTGCTTCATTACGGGGCAGCGCGGCACGGCTTCGTTACTTGATAAAGGCGACGTTCAGGTTCGATCCATGAATCATGGTGTGGCAGTCGGTGCATGGCTGAAGGTCAGTTGAGCCCGCGCTGATTCCGTGAATGTTGTCTTGGCCCACGGTGCTATGGCACTGGTTGCACAGGGTGTTGATGTTGGGCATATTCAACAGGCGCGCGTTCTGCGATCCGTGCGGCGTGTGGCAGGCCAGGCAACCCTCGCCCTTGACCACGGCATGCTCAAACACGAAGGGTCCACGCGTTTCCATGTGGCACCTGGTGCAGATCGCATTCTGATCGGCGGTGATTTTAAGATTGGCGTTCTGGAACGTGCCGTGCACGTCATGGCAATCGTTGCACTTCATGAGGCCCTCATTCACCTTGTGGTGGAAGGGCATGTCGAAGTCCGGCCGGATGTCGGTATGGCAGCTGTAGCAGAGCGTCGGCTGCGTTGCCACTAACAGCTTCGTCTCCGGCACTGACTTGTGAACACTGTGGCAGCTCAGGCAGTTCACGCCGGCCTTCGCATGCGGCGAGCGCAGGAAGTTCGGATGGGTGTTTGCGTGGCAGCCCAGGCAGGTCTTATCTACCTCGGTCGGCGTCAGCTTGTCGAAGCGCACGATCTTGGTGACATCCCCGCCGCCCTCCACGTGCGCCTGGCCTGGTCCGTGGCAGCTCTCGCAGCTCGCGCCCGTTCCACCATGCTGGAGCGCCAGCTTGGCATGCGGGTTGTTCACCATCTGGTCCGCCTTCTCCTGATGGCACGTCGCGCAGGTCTCGCTGCCTACGTATCCGGGCGCTGGTGTTGCTGCCGCGGCCGTCGTGGTCTGCTTCAATGTCTGTGTCTGAGTCTGAGTCTGCGTCTGCGCGGCCGCCATGCCCGCGCCGCACGTGGCCAGTGCCCCAACCATTGCAACCAGAAGGAAATACCTTGTTATCTTGCGGGGCAATTGTCCCATGTGAAAACACCTCTATTTGGCGCGTTAAGTTTGTTGTTCCATCTACTGGTCGAAGTCGGCCACACCCTCAACATCGCAACCATAGTCTTGCCTTCCGCCGCATACCGTGACCTTCATCACACGGATGACGACAAGGAATCACTCCCCCTTCGCAATACTTCGGGGCGGAGGCGCAATCTACTGAAACGGCGGTAGTTGCTGGATTTCTGATTCGGAAGAGATGGGGTGCGATATGCGGTTAATCAGTGCGATAAACGCATCTTGTGATGCGCATCACCGCGTCATGTTCAGGCTTGGCATTTTATGGGGATGCGGGTTTATCTGAGCGACCTGAATTCACTGGGGGCTGTATGCCACTGCAGCTTCGGCGAGGAAGAGCGATGAGAGTATCGGCAGGCCCGGAAGCTCAGATCGATATCTTGTGCCGATCGAATCACATTGCGTCGTTCGAAGCTTCACGTCCATGCAGAGACGGAATCATGAGCCTTGGCGAGGCCGGACATTACCGCGGGAGCTGGGCAGAGCAGAGGGTGGTCGCGAGGTTGGCAACGAACAAGACGAGGAAGGCGACAAGGATCACAACGACACCGCCAACGGTCAGCCGTTCCCAGAGATCTGAACCTTTGCGTGCTAGCAACTCCTGCTTACCTGTCATCACTCTTGTCCTCATGAGCAACTCTACAACCCTCATCTATGAATGCAGTGATCAAGATCACAGGCCGGCTCTTTGCCCTTCGCCGACGCAGAGACGCATTCGGTGCACAAACATTTACCCCTACATATTTCAAGAGAGAAGGCTTGTATGACGTATCCCCACCCACACCTGACCACGGGCTGCAAGAACTGTTCGGACCGCTCGCTGCGCATCCTTTGCGATCTATCCGGGCAGGCGCGCGTTGACTTCGAAGCCCTTGGCATGCAGATGAAGCTGCCCAAGCGCGCGATCATCTTCCAGGAAGATGACGTCTGCGATGCGGCGACGATTGTCTGCATGGGCCAGGTGAAGTTGTCCTGCACCTCGCGCGAGGGCAAGACCCATATTCTTAAGATTGCGGTTCCGGGAGACGTGCTTGGCATGGGCGCGGCGATCTCCGGCGCACACTTCGAGGTGACGGCAGAGACGATCGAGCCGTGCGTGGTGAAGAAGATTCGGCGCAGCGAGCTGCTGGCGTTTTTGGAGAAGTATGGCCAGGCGAGCATGCTGGCGGCGAAGGCACTTTCCGAGGAGTACAAGTCGGCGTTCTTCGATGCGCGGCGGCTTGCGCTGTCAGGATCAACGGCGGGCAGGCTGGCGGGCGTGCTGCTGGACTGGGGACGCGCGGCCGCGGGATGCAATGGAACCGATATGCGGTTCACGATGGCGCTGACGCATGAAGAGCTCGCGAACCTGGCGGGCACGTCGCGAGAGACGGTCACGCGCGCGCTGGGGAAGTTTCAGAAGGAAGGCCTGATCGAAATTCATGGCTCATCCTTTCGCGTCGTTTCGCCGATAGGACTGGAGACGTTATGTTCGTAAGCGAACAGAAGTTTCATCTCATAATCGGCTGACGAGTCATTCATAAAATCCGTTTGTGACATTTGTCACAGCTATCGGCTCTCGAACCGCATTGAATCAAGCACAACGCAGCACTACGAAATTTCCAGTGTGACCGGACGGTCGAAGTGCAAGTATCCGAGCTCCTTTCCGAGACCAGCGAAGGTGCGCGTGCGAGGCTCGAATGTTGAGTGAGGAGTCGGCAATGAGACATTTATCCAGCAAGCTACGGTCTCGCTTTCAACGCGTGCTGTTTGCAACCAACTGCTCGGTGGATTACGAAGGTGCGCTCGAGGCAGCGTTCAATTTCTGCCAGACGAATAAATCTACGCTGCGCATTCTGTATGTACTCAAACCGGAGAGATCGCCGGCTGAGAATATCCGTGCGTCGACGGATAAAGGTGCGGCTTTAATTCTTCGGCAGATGAAGGAGCGCGCGATCGGGCTGGGCATCAGCTGCACGACCCAGCTTGAGTCAGGAGTGCCTGCAGAGAAGATTCTGGAGGCGATTGAAGCGTGGCAGATTGACCTTCTAATTCTCGGGACCAGCGAGCTTCGCGGATCGAAGCGCGGCGCCTTCGGGCCCACGGCCGAACAGGTGATGCGCAAGTCGAATTGTCTTATCATGACGGTTGGTCCGGTGGCTGCGGATCTTGTTCCGGCGGATGCGTCCGAAGGGCCGGTGGTCTTTGCCACGGACTTTCATTCGGTCACGCGGCAAGCTATTAAAGAGGCGGTTTGCTACTGCAAGAGCCTTGAGCTGCAGCTGCACTGCCTGCATGTTCTTCCGCGTGCGCTGCAATCCGGCCATGACAACACGCTGCCTGAGGTCCTGACCAGTGCGCTGAAACACCTGGTCGCGACCAGTGAGGTTCCGATCGAGAAGCCGGTTTGCAGTGTGATCTACGGCAGCGAGATCTCGAATGCGGTGGTCGACTATTGCCGCCAGCATGAGGCGAGTCTGATCTTTTTTGGGGTTCGGCGCAACAGCATCTTTTCTCCGGATGACCCGTTGCCGATTGTGTTCCGCGTGATCACCGAGGCTCCGTGCCCCGTGATCACGGTTCTTTGTGACGCGGCGGCTGACCCGGAGTTCGCGAGCCATCCTGTGCCATCGAAGTCTACTGTGCCGCTATCGTTTCTGCAGTGAAGCGCTAACGGTCCGACGCCGCGAGTCGGCCGCAAAGATTGCGGTCGACTGGCGGCGAGTTGTTTCTAGTGGACGGCGGGCTCGTAGTGGCAGAAGGGATCGCTGGCCAGCGGATCGCCGGTGGCGGCGAAGGCGCGGGCGCGGGATCCGCCGCAGAGCGCGCGATACTCGCAGTAACCGCACTTGCCCTTGAACAGGTTGGGATTGTGTAGCACCTGGAACATCGGGGAGTTTCTGTAGACGTCCTGCAACTGGTCGGTGCGGACGTTGCCGATGGGGAGTGGGAGGAAGCCGGCGGGGCAGATGTCTCCCTGGTTGGAGATGAACATGATGCCGTGGCCGTCGCGGATGCCGAAGCCGCGGTAGACGGGCGTGCGCTCGATCTCGGCGGCTACCATGCCGGCTTCGCGCATACGGGTGAGAGCGACGCGGCGATAGGACGGCGCTTCGGTGGTCGCCATGGCAAAGGGTGCGACCTTCGACTGATCGTAGATCCAGTTCATGAGCTGTTCGCCTCGCTCGCTGGAGATCGGTTGCAGGACCTTGCCGCGGCCAACTTCGATGAGGAAGAAGAGGCTCCAGCGCATGACGGGGAACGTCTTTAGCAGTTCATAGATGGCAGGTATGTCGTCGACGGTTTCTTCGGCGACGAGGGTGTTGATCTGGATGGGAACGCCCAGGCTGGCGGCGGCTTTCGCAGCGGCGATGGTCCAGTCGAAGCAGCCTTCGACACCGCGAACGGCCTCGTGGCGAGCGGCGTTGGAGCCATCGAGGCTGAGGCCGAAGCTGTCGATGCCGTGCTCCTTCAGCTTGGCGAGGACTTCGTAGGTGAGGTCCGTCGTGGCGCTGGGTGTGATGGAGACGTTGATGCCGAGCGAGCGCGCTTCGTCGATGAGTTCGAAGAGATCCTTGCGGCGCAGGGGGTCGCCGCCAGTGAAGACCAGGTGCGGCGTGGGGTGGTTGAAGGCCGCGATCTGGTGCAGCAGGTTCTTCCCTTCCTCGGTGGAGAGCTCGTTGGGATGCGGCGTGGAGACAGCCTCGGCGCGACAGTGACGGCACGCGAGGCCGCACGCCTGCGTCATCTCCCAGTAGACCAGCATGGGCTGATCCGAATAGCTGTGGGTGGAGGAGTGCTGCGGGTGCGTGGACGGATGTCCATGACGGGCGGGAGTGGGAATGGGAATGGAACGGATGTCTTTGATCGAGGCTGGGGACGACATGGTGGTTCTCCTAAGTGCTAACAGGAACAGGTGGTGCGTTGGTGCTGGTGCTGGAGGGTGCGGTGGGCTGCAGCTTCTCGGGCTTTTGAATTTTGGCGGCGGTATCGACGCTGCTCTGGATGCAGTCGGGGATGCCCGAGCCGCGGTAGGCTGCGCCGGCGAGATACAGGCCGCGGTGCGCGGAGACCCGTTGGTCGATCTCGCCGATCAGTGCGCTGTGGCCTACGTTGTACTGAGGGTTTGACTTCGTCCAGCGGTAGGCGCGGGCGAGCACGGGCGTTGCCGTGATGCCCATGATTTCGCGCAGTTCCTGGCGGGCGATGTCGATGAGCGTAGCCTCATCCTGTTCGGCGAGGTCTTCCGCGAAGGCGCCGCCGATGAAGACGCGCATGAGCACGAAGTCGTCGGGCGCGCGGTGACTGAACTTGGTCGACGACCAGGAGCAGGCGTTGATCTTGCGGCCTTCGGTGGCGGGCACGATGAAGCCGAAGCCATTGAGGTCGCAGGTGATTTCGCTGCGACGGAAGGCGAGCGAGACGGTGGAGGTGGAGACGTAGCGGATGCGGCGAAGGTCTTCGGCGAGCGTGGGATCGAGCTGCTGCACGATCTCCGCGGTCACGTAGGCGGGCGTGGTGAAGACGACGTTGTCGGCCAGAAGCGATGAGCCGTCAGCCAGGGTGAGCTTGTACTGATTGCCATCGGCGGCGAGCGATTGCACGCGCGTGTTGAGCTTGACCTGCTGCGAGTTGAGGCGCGCGGCGATGGCGTCGGGGAGTTGCTGCAGGCCGCCGGAGAGCGTGGTGAACATGGACGGACGTGGGCTCGTGGAAGGCGCGGCGGCTTGGGCTTTCTTGCGCTTCATCATCCCGAGGATCAGGCTGCGGTGCGTCTTCTCCATGTCGGTGAAGATGGGAAAGGTGCTGCGGAGGCTGAGCGCTTCGGGATCGCCCGCGTGAATGCCGGCCATGAGCGGGCCCGCGATCTTCGCGAGCAGCTCGGATCCCATGCGACGGCGTACGAAGCTGCCGAGGCTTTCGTCGGCGACGGTGGTGTTGCGGCTGATGAAGATCTCAAGGCCCATGCGCAGCTTGCCGGGCCACGAGATCAGCTTCGAGCGCAGAATGGGAAGGATCATCGTCGGCGCCATGAGCATCATGCCTTCGGGCATGGGAT
>JBEKFF010000028.1:0-23514 GCA_050013455.1 Acidobacteriaceae bacterium
ATGCTTTGCGTGGTGGACATACATGCATTCTATGACTGGGCGAATCTTTCGGCTGGGTTGCGTATCCTATGGGACGATGCCCGAGTTGCCCGAGGTCGAGACGGTTGCGAATGGGGTGGATGCGCGGGTGCGCGGCCAGCGGATCGAGCGCGTGTGGACGAGCGGGAAACCGCAGACGTTCAAGTCCAGCGAGGCGGAGATTGCCGATACGCTGACGGGGGCGCGGATCGAGCGGGTGCGACGGGTGGGCAAGACAATTGTGATGGACCTGGCGCGGAAGGATAAAAGCTCCGCGCAGTTCCTGGTGCACCTGGGGATGACGGGGAGGCTGCTGGTGTCGCAGTCGGAGGTGCCGCTGCCGTTGCATACGCATGCGGTGTTGTCGCTGGGGGATGGACGCGAGGTGCGGTTTGTCGACCCGCGGCGGTTTGGGCGGCTGTCGGTGGTGACGGAGGCGGGCGGGTATGCGGGGCCGGGAGCGGAGCCGACCACGATTTCGGTGGAGGAGTTTTCGAAGCTGTTCAAAGGCCGCAAGCTGGCGATTAAGGCGGCGCTGCTCAACCAGTCGATTCTGCATGGAGTGGGAAATATCTATGCCGACGAGAGCTTGTTTCGGGCGGGGATTCGGCCACGGAAGCAGGCAGGGCGACTGACGAAGGCGGAGCTGGCGCGGCTGCGTGAGGCGCTGCAGAAGGTGCTGGCGCATGCGATTGAGTTGGGCGGATCGTCGGTGTCGGATTACGTGGACGCGGATGGGGTGCGGGGGTTCTTTCAGCTGGAGCATAAGGTGTATGGGCGCGCGGGCGAAGAGTGCCGGGATTGCGGGACGGCGCTGAAGAAGATCGTCGTCGGGGGACGGACGACGGTGTATTGCCCGACGTGCCAGCGGTAGGTCCTGCGCGGACGGCGAAGGGACTTCGTCTGGATGGGCTTGGTTTAGGTTCCGCTAGCGGGTCTACACTTTCTGCATGCTGAAGTGCGCGATCACGAGCGGTGAAGGCTGGGCCGTGATGGAACATGTGCGGCGCTGGTCGCATGAGGGCGTGCAGTACGTGCAGCTGCGCGAAAAGGAGATGGACACTGGCGAGCTGGTAAAGCTTGCGGTGGCGATGCTGGCGGTCTTGCGCGAGTCAGGAAAGGCGAAGCTGCTGGTGAATGGGCGGCCGGATATAGCGGTGGCGGCGGGGGCGGATGGGGTTCACCTGACGGCGCAGGTGGGCGAGCTGACCGTGGAGCAGGCGCGCCAGGTGTTTGAGGCCGCGGGCGCGGGCAAGCCGCTGATCAGCGTGTCGTGCCATACGCTTTTTGAAGTTCGCAGGGCGGTTACGGATGGGGCGGATCTCATTTTGTTTGGGCCGGTATTTGAGAAACGCGTCGATGGGGAGATGGTGGGCAAAGGCTTGGGACTGCAGAAGCTGCAGGAGGCTTGCGGCGCGGCCGATAGGACGCCGATTCTGGCGCTGGGTGGCGTGACGTGGCCGAGGGCCGAGCTTTGCATCGAGGCGGGGGCGTGCGGCGTGGCGGGGATTCGGCTGTTCGGGTGAGGCGATCGCAACCAGTATGATGGGCGAACCCTTATGGTCCAGCTCTGGTTTCTTCACTCGGGCGAAGTTTCGCTGTGCGAACAGATGGTCACACAGGTTCGGATGGCGGTGCTCTCTGGCGAGCTCAAGCCGGGAGAACGGCTGCCCAGCGTGCGGGCGCTGGCGCATAGATATGGGATTCATCGCAACACGGTGAGCTCCGCGTATCAGAAGCTGCAGCAGGCGAACTGGCTTGAGATGCGCCATGGCAGCGGCGTGTTTGTTCGCGAGGCTGGGTCGGTGAGAAGCGCTACTGAGCCGGGCACGATTCGAGAACTTTCGGTTGACCGCATGATCGCTGCGTTGCTGGCGGCGGCGCGCGAGTGTGGAATGAGTGCAGCGGAGATGCAGCAACGGGTGCAGGGCGCGATCGAACGTTACCGGGTACGTCGCCTGGTGCTGATCGAGCCGGATGAGGAACTGCGGCAGATTGTTCTGTGTGAGTTGCGAACCGCTGTGACGCTGCCGCTGAGCGTTGGGGCGCTGCCTGTCTCGGGTGTGCTGGACGAGGATTTTGAGGGCAGGCTGGTGCTGGTGCTGCCTAGCAACGCGGTCGCGGCGCGCTCCTGCCTGCCTGAAGGCACACCTCTGCTGGTCCTGCGCATTCGTTCCGCGGCCGATTCCCTGACCCGACATCTACCCGCGCCAAAGGCCAGTCTGATCGGGATTGCTTCGCGCTGGCCGAAGTTTCTGGACGTGGCGCGGACGATGCTGCTGGCTGCGGGAGTCGACGAAGAGGCGCTGATGGTTCGCGACGCGCGGCTGCCCGACTGGCAGATCGGCCTGAAGGAGGCAGCGGCGATTGTGTGCGATTCGTGGACCGCTCAAAGCGTTGCGGCGGGGATTCACGTTTTGCGGTTTCCGCTGGTGGCCGACGCTTCGCTCGCGGAACTCAGGGAGATTGAAGGCGCGGGGCTCGACCGCGCGGGCTCGTGACACTTCAGGAAGTGGCTTAAGGCGGAACTCTTTCGCACGCTGGGGAGCGCAGGCTCTCAGACATGCGAATCTCTCGTTGCTGCAGTTTCGTCCTTGGTTTGTGCTTTCTGCCGCTGCCGGCGGTGGGGCAGAGTGACTTGCCGCGATTTGCGGGCGGCGTGTACGGATCGGTTGGGGGTGAGCCCGTTCCGATTGCCGTGACGGCGTCGGGCGGGGCGTATGTGGAGGCGGCGCGATTTCGGTTTCGGCCGGGCGTGGAAGTTCGGGGCACGGATGGCGATTTGGAAGGCCGGCTGGTGCTGGCGGGGCCGCGGGTCGCCCACTCACTTTTCAGGGGTGATGTGTATGCGGCTGCGCTCTTCGGGCCGAGCCACATACTGAATGCGACAGGGACGAAGCAGATTTCCGGCGCGACGTCGGAGATGGCGGTCGGCGTGGAACGGGATCTTGGACCGTACGTGCGGTGGCGGATGTTGGAGTTAAATGCTGGCTTCTTTAGTGGATCGAGCGGCGTGCAGGCGTTCGCGGTGTCGACCGGGATCGTGCTGCACTTCCATTGAGCCGGGGAGGAAAGGAATAGCCGCTGATTCCCTGCCTTGCTGTGGTTGATTGACGTGGGGGCGGAGGCGTCCTACCGTTAAGGCATGGTCATTTCGCCTGCACAACTCGTTGACGAGCCGCTTAAGCTGGATGAAACGATTGCGCCGGGCGCGATCGAGTTTGCGCCGGATATCCGGCAGGTGGGGCCGCTCACGGTGAAAGGTCAAGCCGAGCTGATTGTGGAGCATCGCGGTCCAAAGGAGTTTGTGGAGGACATCCGACTCCGTGCCAGCTTCTCCGGGAGATTCGAGCAGCTGTGTGCACGCTGCCTGGAGCCGGTGGAGCAGCCGCTGGAGGGGACGTTTGACCTGATCTTCCGGCCCGGGGGTGTCGATAATGTGGCTGGGGAGCACGCAATTACGGAAGATGAGACGGAAATCGGGTATTATGAACAGAGCGGCCTGCTGCTGGAGGACGCCGTGCGCGAGCAGGTGCTTCTCACCCTGCCCGGACGGACGCTCTGCCAGGAGGACTGCAAGGGTCTTTGCCCGCATTGCGGCATCAATCGCAACCTCGCAAACTGTGAGTGTGTTGAGAAGCCGGTGGATCCACGGTTAGCTGCGTTAGCCGGGATCGCTACTGCGCTCAAAGGCTAGGTTGTTTGCAGTTGAACAGCCGCAAGTTTCTGATTACCAAGAATTTCGGCCGTGCAGCTTTGAGCTGACTGGCCCATGAAGAAGAGGGTTTACCATGCCTAATCCAAAGCGCCGGCACTCTAAGCAGCGCACCGCAAAACGCCGTAGCCATGACTTCCTGACGCCCGTGGGCGTCTCCAACTGCCCGAACTGCGGCGAGAAGAAGCTTCCCCACCGCGCCTGCAAGAAATGCGGCGAGTACAAGGGTCGCGCCGTGGTTGCGGTCAAGGACGCTGCGTAGTTCGAGTCAAGCCGCGGTTTCGGCTTAATTCTGCAGTGCGGATGAAGTCTCCAACCCAGTAAGAGAGTTTCGAGCCTACGCGCGTTATGCCGATCGACATCGTTCTCGATGCCATGGGGTCTGATAAAGCCCCGGACCCGGAGATTCGCGGAGCTATTCTGGCCTGTCGCCAGCTGGACGTACGTGTCCACCTGGTCGGGCCGGAGGATGTGCTGCGTCCGAAATTAAGGGAAGCGCTGAAGGCTACGGCGCGACCGTCCTTCCCAGGAGGACAGGGATTTCCCGGTAATAAGAAGCCGCGGCTGCCCATCTTCATGGTGCAGGCCAGCGAGTGGATCAGCATGGAGGACAAGGCGGCGCAGGCCGTGCGGTCGAAGCGCGACTCGTCCATGCGTGTGGGATTAAAAATGGTGCGCGAGGGGCGCGCGGCGGGGTTTATTACGGCCGGCAATACGGGCGCGGCGATGGCGACCGCCAAGATGGTGCTGGGATCGCTGGCGGGCGTCGACCGGCCGGCGTTGACGGCCATGCTGCCAACGAGTACGGGCCAGCCGTGCGTGATCCTGGATGTAGGCGCGAACGTGGATTGCGATCCCGAGAACCTGGTGCAGTTTGCGGTGATGGGGCACATGTACGCCAAGAATGTGCTGCATGTAGCGCACCCGCGGGTGGGGTTGCTGTCGATTGGGGAAGAAGATTCCAAGGGCAACTCTCTGACGCGGGACACGCTGCCGCTATTGCGCGCGCTGGGCCTGAACTTCATCGGGAACGTGGAAGGGCGCGATCTGTTCAACGGCAACGCGGACGTGGTGGTGTGCGATGGGTTTGTGGGCAACGTGGCGTTGAAGACGAGCGAGGGGCTGGCGAAGCTGGTGAGCTCGTCGCTGCGCGAAAGTTTGAAGATGACGGTGACGTCGCAGGTGGGGGCGATGCTGTCGCAGAAGGCGTTCAAGGCGTTCAAGAGCCGGCTGGATTACTCGGAGTATGGCGGGGCGCCACTGCTGGGAGTGCGCGGGGTTTGCGTGGTGGGGCATGGCTCGTCGAATGAGCGCGCGGTGATGAACGGGATACGGGTGGCGGCGGAGTTTGCGTCGGCGTCGGTGAACTCGGGCATTGAGGCGAAGCTGGCGGCGCGGTAGCTGGCGCTGATAATGGTCACGTGCAGTGGACGCGGCAGCACCCAGGCTGGCGTAAGCTTTAAGGGCATACGTTCTCGTTGAACACGGTTCGTTTAGGAGCGTCTATGGCCACTGCAAAATTTCTTGATCCGCCGCCTGCTGCAAGTCGCGACAAGGCTTCGTTTGAACTTCTTCGGGTGTGGGTGGCTGAGCAGGGTCAGCATGTGAGTCTTCGCAGTGGCGCGTGGGAGGATCCGTTTGCGTGGGGGATCGTGCTGGCCGACCTGGCGCGGCACATTGTGAACGCGGAGTCGATGCATCGCAAGGACTTCGATGAAGAGGCGTTCCTGGAGCGGTTGCTGGAGGGTTTTCAGGCCGAGATTGATTCGCCGACGGATGAGCCCGAGGGCGAGATCAAGCAGTAAAACGACTAGCCAATGTTACATCGCGAGGGCAACGCGCTCGAGTTCGGCCTGGATGTGCTCCGCGGTGCAACCGGGAACTTCAATGCGGGACGCGGCGGTGCGGGCCTCGTGATGGGAGACGCCGTAGCCACGGCCGCTGAGGAAGTTGGCGACGATCTCGGCGGCCTGGAACGAATCGACGCCGGACTGCAGCAGTTCATTGCGCAGCGTCATGAGGTCGGTGGGCGTGAATTGCTCAACGTACGTGCGGTCATCGTTTTTATTCGCGGCTTCGCTCACGGGTTCGACCTCCTTTGATCGCGACAGATAAACGCGACTTGTAGTGTTAGAAGTAAATCGTAGGGTGCAGGTTGCAGTATGGCTGTGATTTATTCACAAAACTTGCATTTCCTTGTGCCGGGATGGGAATGAATTCTCGTAAGCGCACGATATTCTGTCTGTATGTCTTCTATCGTCACATCACCGTTTGTGCTTGACGGCATTGCAATCGCCGGGCAAATCAAGTCAGAGCTGGCCGCGGAGGTCGAGGCCGCGCGCGACCGCGGATACGTCCCAGGGCTTGCCGTGATCCTGGTAGGCGAAGTGCCTGCCTCGCAGATTTACGTGCGCAGCAAGGTAAAGACGTGCGGGGAGTTGGGGATTTATTCCGAGATGCATACGCCTCCGGCGAGCGTGACCACGGACGAGTTGCTGGAGTTGGTGGCATCGCTCAACGCGCGCGAGGACATTGACGGCATCCTGATTCAACTCCCGCTGCCTGCGCATGTGGATACGTCGCTGCTCCTGGAAGCCATCGCGCCGGAGAAGGACGTCGATGGCTTTCACCCGGTGAACGCAGGCCGGCTGCTGAGTGGATCTCCGATGGAGGAGATTCTTGCGCCGTGTACGCCGGCGGGGATTATGGAGATCCTGCGACGCAGCAAGATTCCGATTCGCGGCAAGCGTGCGGTGGTGATTGGGCGGTCGAACATTGTGGGCAAGCCGGCGGCCGCGATGCTGATTAATGCGTCGGCGACCGTGACGGTGTGCCACTCGCAGACGGCCGACCTGGGAGCGATTACGCGCGAGGCCGATATCGTGGTGGCGGCGATTGGGAAGGCGGGGCTGGTGACCGCAGAGATGGTGCGGCCGGGCGCGACGATTATTGATGTGGGGATGAATCGGATTTCGACCGAGGAGGAGTTGCAGAAATTTTTCCCGGGCAATGCGGTGCGGCGCGCGGCGTTTGACAAGCGCGGATCGACCCTGATGGGCGATGTGGATCCGGCAGCGTTTGCGATCTCGGGAGCGTATACGCCGGTCCCCGGCGGTGTGGGCGCGCTGACGATTGCGATGCTGATGGCGAATACCGTGAAGGCCGCGCGGCTGCGGCGGATTTGAGTGACGATGCTGCGTGTAGGGCTGACAGGGGATCTGGGGAGCGGCAAGTCGACGGTGGCGCGGATGCTGGCGGAGCGCGGCGCGGTGGTGCTGTCCTCCGACGAGATGGGGCGCGCGCTGATGCAGCCGGGCGAGCGGGCATACGCGCAGATTGTGGAGACGTTTGGCAGCGAGATTGTTGCCGCCGACGGGTCGCTCGATCGCAAGAAGCTGGCAGCGCTGGCATTCGATGCGAAGCAGCCGAGGATCGAGGAGCTGAACGCGATCATTCATCCGGCCGTGATTGACGCGCAGGCGGAGCAGTTGGCGGAGATGGAGAAGACGAGTCCGGAGGCGATCGTGGTGGTGGAGTCGGCGCTGATTTTTTCTACGCAGTATGGCCCGCGGGGAAACTGGCGGGAGCGGTTCGATTGCGTGTTGGTGGTGGACGCTCCGGAAGAGGTAAAGATTGCGCGCTTTGTGGACCGCATTGCGGCGGGGCGGGCGCTGTCTGGCGAGGAGCGCGAGGGGTTCGAGGCCGATGCGCGGCGGCGGCTGCAGGTGCAGCATGCAACGGTATATCCGGGCGATTGCCTGGTGCTGCACAACGATGGGGATGTGGAGTTCCTGGAGCAGCAGGTGGCGGCGGTGTGGGAGCGGCTGCAACAGATGGAGCGAGCCGGCGGGAAACGCTGAGGCAGCTTCAGCGAATCGAAGAGGACGCCGGAGACACGCTACGGCATGAAGGCAGGACGCACGATGAGGGTTCGCTGCGCGGGATTCCCCCGAGGTTTGATACCCTTGAGCTACAGGATTTTTTAGGAGAACATTATGGCAACAGCGACATTGGAAACAGTACAGCCGAAGTACAAGGTAGCCGACATTGGGCTTGCGGATTGGGGACGCAAAGAGATCATCATCGCGGAGCAGGAGATGCCCGGGCTGATGTCGATTCGGCGGAAGTATGCCGCGGAGAAGCCGCTGGCAGGCGTACGCGTGATGGGCTCGCTGCACATGACGATTCAGACGGCCGTGCTGATCGAGACCATGGTCGACCTGGGCGCAGATGTGCGCTGGGCGAGCTGCAATATCTTCTCCACGCAGGATCATGCGGCGGCGGCGATTGCGGCAGCGGGCGTGCCGGTATTTGCGTGGAAGGGCGAGTCGCTGGAAGAGTTCTGGTGGTGCACGAATGAGGCGCTGACCTTCCCTGACGGCAACGGCGGCTTCCTCGGACCGCAACTCATCATCGACGATGGTGGCGACGCGACGCTGCTGATCCACAAGGGCTATGAGCTGGAGAATGGCGACAAGTGGGTGGATTCGCCTTCGGGATCGCACGAAGAAGATGTCATCAAGGCGCTGCTGAAGAAGGTCCACGCAGAGCGGCCGAAGCACTGGCATGACGTTGTCAAAGAGTGGCGCGGCGTTTCGGAAGAGACGACGACGGGCGTTCACCGGCTCTACAAGATGCTGGAGCACGGCACGCTGCTGGTGCCGGCGATCAACGTGAATGATTCGGTGACCAAGAGCAAATTCGACAACCTGTACGGCTGCCGCGAGTCGCTGGTGGACGGCATCAAGCGCGCTACCGACGTGATGGTGGCGGGCAAGGTTGCTGTGGTCTGCGGCTACGGCGATGTGGGCAAGGGTTCGGCGGCGAGCCTGCGCGGTCTTGGTGCGCGCGTGATCGTTACCGAGATCGATCCGATCAATGCGCTGCAGGCGGCGATGGAAGGCTACGAGGTCACGACGATCGAGGAGACGCTCGGCCGCGGCGACATCTACGTGACCTGCACGGGCAATGTCGACATCATCACGCTCGAGCACATGAAGAAGATGAAGGACCAGGCGATTGTGTGCAACATCGGGCACTTCGACAATGAGATCCAGATGGAGCCGTTGAATGCGTACAAGGGCGCCGTGCGCGAGAACATCAAGGCGCAGGTGGACAAGTACACGTTCGAGAATGGCAACGCGATCTTTGTCCTGGCTGAAGGACGGCTGGTGAACCTGGGCTGCGCGACGGGCCATCCGAGCTTTGTGATGTCGAACAGCTTTGCCAACCAGACGCTGGCGCAACTTGATCTTTGGAAGAACAAGGACAAGTACGAGATTGGGATTTACATCCTGCCGAAGAAGCTCGACGAAGAAGTTGCGCGGCTCCACCTGGAGAAGATTGGCGTGAAGCTGACGACCCTGAGCGAGAAGCAGGCGAACTACCTGAGCGTGCCGGTCGAAGGGCCGTACAAGGCGGAGCACTATCGGTACTAAGAGCAGAGTGTAGAGGGTAGAGCGTAGGGAAAAGCTGAAGGCCGCCGAGAGATCGGCGGCCTTTTGCTTTGACTGCTTCCTGCGTTACTGCGCGTCGACATCATCGGCGACGATGGCCTGCACGCCGGGTGGGAGCGCTGCGTGTTGGGTACCGACGGATGCCTGATCGATGAGAACGACGGTGCGGACGGCGCCTGAGGCGTACTCGACCTGGGCGCCGCTGAACAGGGTTACGGTGGACGAGGTGAGCAGGGTTCCGGTGGGAACGACGTCGAGGCCGTAGGTGCCTTCGGGCAGATCGATGTATCCGGAGTTGGCGCCAAAGCCGAGGTTGACGGCCAGGGGAGAACTGCTGGTTCCCTTCCCTGGCGTGGAGGCCAGCGGAACCAGATAGACGTCGACGGCGCCGGAACGGGTCGTCTGATTGATGACGCGGAGGGCAATGCGGCCGGTGGTGGCGGGGGTGGATTGATCGAGCAGGAGGGTCTGCTGGAGGTTGGCCAGGCCGGCGCCGATGATCTCGGTGTACTGGCGATTGGGGGCGAGGGTTTCGCTGTTGGCGACCAGGGTCTGACGGGTTCCCGCTTTGTTGGCGGCGAGGTTGTAGACACCGGGAGACATGGGGATGTAGCTGGTCATGGTGCCGAAGCCGAGGTTGTAGGCGAGGGCGGAGCTGTTCTGGTAGGAGTCGATGACGCCGGCATCGGGGGAGGCGTCGATGATGCGGAGCTGCGCGGAGGTTGAGGTGATGCCCTGGCAACCGGAGAGGCCAGCGGCGGCGAGTAGCATCGCGGCAAAGAAGGCACGGCGGCGATCGGACATTCGGCCTGCTCGGGGTCTGCCGGGATGGGGGTTGGACGCCATGGAATCGATAGATGGAAGGGCCCGGAGCTGACGGTGTACACGGAATTCGCGTACCAGCTGACTCTATCGGATTTGCAGGCACTTCGTCGCGCGCGGGGGCGTGCAAAACAGGCGAAGTGCCAAAGAAGGAAAGGTGTGGCGGGAGGGTCGGAGGGGCTGGCGGGCGGCGTGGGTCGGGTGGGGACAAAAATCAGCCCCGAGCGCAATGCCCGAAGGGACATTTACGCACGGGGCTAGCTCTCTTTCTTTTGCTGCGGGCCAATATTACGCCGCCTGGGGGGACCTTCGTCAATAGCCAAATTTGCAGGTGTGGATTACTTGGCGATCCGATGGGCGACGATGAGGTCGGAGACGTTTTCGTAGGCTCCCTGGGGGATGACGCCGCGGGTGACGAGCTGATTTTTGGCGGTGTAGGGACGGCCGGCGATGACGCGCCGGGTGTAGGCGGGGCCGAAGCCGGGCAGCGCATTCAGTTGCTGCGGGGAGGCGGTGTTGATATCGAGCGGGTCGGAAGCTCGGTGGGTGCTGTGGGCAAGCTGCTGCTCGAAGGAAACGAGCCCCTGGGCGCAGGCGAGGTTGAGCGCACTGCCGAGGGCCAGGAGGACAAGCGTGCGGAGGAGGCGCATCGCTAGAGACTGCGAGGAACGCGGCGGGCGCCCGGCTCGATCTGGACGATCTGGCCATCGCGCATGTGCAGGATGCGGTCGGCGATCTGCGCGGCGTCGGGGTTATGGGTAATCATGAGCACGGTCTGGTTGAGCTCGCGGCTGGAGGCGTGGAGCATGGAAAGAACGGTGTCGGCGTTCTGGGAATCGAGGTTGCCGGTGGGCTCGTCTGCTAAGAGAATAGCCGGGCGCGTGATCAGGGCCCTGGCGATGGCGACGCGCTGCTGCTCGCCGCCGGAGAGCTCGTTGGGGCGATGGTTGAGCCGCCCTTCGATCTTCAGCAGGCGGGTCAATTCGTTGAGAAGATCCTGGTCGAAGGGCTTGCCGGTGGCGGCGATCTCGTGGGCCAGCTCGATGTTCGCTTGTGCGGAGATTGTCGGCAACAAATTGAAGCGCTGGAAGACGAAGCCGATTTGAGACCGGCGAAGGGTGGTGCGCTGCGGGTCGGAGAGCCGGGAGAAATCTTTGCCCTGGATGATCAGGGAGCCGGAGGTCGCCGAGGTCAGCCCGCCGAGGATATAGAAGAGCGTGGACTTCCCGGAACCCGACGGTCCCACGATGGCGACGAACTCGCCCGGCTGGACGTCGAACGTGACGTCGCGGAGGGCTTCGACCTTGAGCTTGCCGGAGCCGTAGATCTTGCCGAGGTGCTGAGCGGAGATGATCGGGGCGTCTGCGGTGGGTGGCGGGGTAAGGACGGCGGCTTGGCTGCGTGATTCCATGTGAGGATTCAAGTCTATCGCAGCGGGAGGCTAGGAGGCGGCTGGAGGAGGCTCTTCGTCATCCAGCCACGTACATTTGCAATGGAGGCAATACCACACTTCTTTGCCGGAATATCTTGATCCGGACGGGATCGGAATGCCAAAGAAGTACAGCAAAGGGAGTGCGGTTCTGCTTGGCTTCTTCAGCTCGATGTCGGAGGATCCGCATTTGGGGCAGGTGGGTTGTTCGAAGCCGGGCTCTTCGGCGAACTCGATGGATTCGGGGCGCGGCGCGCTGAGGGCCTCCTGGGCTCTCGCCACGTCCTCCTCCGGAACCTGGAGCCGCAGACCCCCGAGGAAGTTGGAATATCCCCAGTCCATGCGAATCATGTTTTCGTCTTTGAGAAAGCAGGGGATATCCGCCGACTCCAAGGCCGCGCGGGCGACGATGGCTTCACTGAGATCGCGATATTTGGCTACCGTCACGAGGTGCTGATAAGCAAGCTCAGCCTCTTCTTCGATCAGGGGAGGTTGCAGCGACCGGCGATCAAACTCTCCGCGCAGCAGAGCCTGAGCTTCCGGCTGCAATCCGTCATACGCACGGGCGACGTCCATCAGCTCTATCTCCGACATTTTGCCGTACTCTTGCCGGATGTGGTCGTGCTCCGCTTGCGTCATTGAAGGGCATGCTACCAGACGGACGTCAGGCGCGGCCCATGGCGATTTGGGCCATGTCGGAGGGGCAGTCCGGCTCTTCCACGAAGATGAGCTCGAGGCGGATGGTGAGGACGCGGCGGCGCCGGGCGCGGTGAGGATTGTGATCGCGCACCGTGCAGAGGCTCTTCATGCGGATATGGCTGTCGCGGGAGAGCTCGATGCCGCAGGAGAGGAGGCCGCTGTAGAGCTCAAAGACGGAGCGCAGCAGGAGTTCAAATTTGAGCTCGCTGACGTTGGGAGGGAGCTCCCGCCGTTTCAGCAGCCAGCAGCCGCAACTCGCCATTGTTTCCAGCAGCACCGGCACGAACTCCTGGTGGTCTTCAAACGAGCGACCGCGCAGTTCGACCACGGGAAACTCGGGGGCGACGGTGGTTTCGGAGGTGGCGAGCGGTTCTGGGTTCATGGTGCCTCACTTGCTGTTGGAGATATCGGAGATCGGCGCCGGGACATGAGCGGTGTCGCAGGCTGCGACGCCAGAAAGGCACGGTGGCGGACCAGGGCTATCGTGGGACGATGTTCGTTGCGACGTGTGGAATGTGCGCGATCCGAAGTGTGCGTACACTGAAAGCCATAGATCCAGAGCAATGGGGGGTGGCCCTTGGTTATCGGACTTGGCACGGACCTGATCGAGATTGAGCGGATCGCGCACAGCGTGGAGCGCTATGGCGAGGCGTTTCTGCGGCGCGTCTTTACGGCTGGGGAGATTGAGTACTGCCAGCGCAAGAAGAAGAACCCGGCAGAGAGCCTGGCGGCCCGTTTTGCGGCCAAGGAGGCCGGCGCGAAGGCGCTGGGAACCGGGATCAGCCGCGGCGTGAACTGGCTGGAGTTCGAGGTTCGGAGGCTTCCGGGGCAGCGGCCGGAGCTGCACTTAAGCGGACGGGCAGAGGAGGTGGCAAAGGCGCTGGGAATCCGGCGGCTATCGCTAAGTTTGGCCCATTCGCGGGGATTGTCGATTGCGGTGGTGGTGGCAGAAGATTAGGTGCGGCAGCCGGAAGACTCCGTGCAGCAGACGGAGACGTACTTACAGCATCTTGAAGGGCGGACGCTGCATCGAAAAGTTGCAAAGCCCAGGCAGTGATTTCGTGCAAGGCGCTGATACGATGGTTCCACAGTGTGACATGCCCGATCTGCCCTCACTGATGAGAGATCTTCGAGGAGTTCGATGCCCAGCCAGCAAGAAGTCAAGTGGTCGCAGCTGAAGGTTGGGCTGATCGTCCTGGTGTCGATCGCTCTGCTGAGCACGCTGCTCTTTCTCATGACGAGCGCGTCGGGAATGAGCGTCTTCAGCCACAAGGTCATTCTCTACACCTACTTCCAGAACTCCGACGGCCTGAAGATCGGGGCCCCGGTGAATCTGGAGGGCGTCTCGATCGGCGAGGTGACGCATGTGACGGTGTCGCCGGATCCGGCACGGAAACTGACGCCGGTGAAGGTCACCTTCAAGATCGACCCCAAGTATCACGCCAGCGTGCACACCGATTCGAAGGCGTCCCTCTCGACGGTGGGCGTGCTCGGCGATACGGTGCTGGACATCAACAGCGTGGCGGCGACGGGGCCGGAGGTGCAGACCGGCTCCGAGCTGGGAACGCTGCAGACGCCGAATCTTACCGACGTAGTGAAGGCCAGCCAGGGCACGATTGAGAGCCTGAATGTCATCCTGGCAAAGATGAATGTCATTGTGGACAACATCCAGAATGGCAAGGGCACGGTGGGCAAGCTGATCAATGACCCGGGAATGTACAACAAGGCGGTGCTGACGATCGACCAGTTGCAGACGATGGTGACGAATTTGAATGAGGGCAAGGGCTCGGCCGGAAAACTGCTGCACGACGACCAGCTCTACGACCGGCTGAACGATACGTCTGCGAAGCTTCAGCAGATCGCGACGGACCTGAATAACGGCAAGGGATCGGCGGGCAAGCTGCTGAAGGATGATGCGGTGTACAACAACCTGAATTCGACGCTGAAGCACGCGAACGATCTACTGTCGGAGGCGGATGCCGGCAGGGGAACGTTGGGACTGTTGACCAAGGACCAGGCCTTCGCGAAGAAGCTGGACGGAACAGTGACGCAGTTGGACACGCTGCTGACCAACGTGAATAGCGGCAAGGGAACGATCGGCAAGCTGGCCACCGACGACACCCTGTACGGCAACCTGAACACGCTGCTGACCAGCAGCACGGACCTGGTGACGGCGATCCGTAAGGACCCGAAGAAGTACCTGGTCATCCATATGAAGATCTTCTAGGCGAGTCGGGGGGGGGGGCGGCTGAAACTTTCGCTGGGCTGTCGACGTATGAGGTACATCGCCCCCAGCTGTGCCCTTTCGCAACCCTGAATGTTTGCTCTATTCTGGCTGCGACAGAGTGACCGGCTGTCTGCAGGCGTGATGTCTGCAGGCGGGATGTCTACCTTCAAGGAGATCCATGCGCACCTTCCTATCCGCAGTAGTGCTTGTTCTCGCCGCACCCGTTTGTATGGCTCAGACTTTTTCCACGCCGGCCGATAGTGGACCGACGACAGCTCCGAAGAAGCCGGTGAGCTTCGACCTTTCGTCGATCGACAAGACGGCCGACCCGTGCACGGACTTCTACCAGTACGCCTGCGGGAACTGGAACAAGGCCAACCCGATACCGTCCGACCAGGTGCGCTGGGGGCGGTTCAATGAGCTGTCGGAGCGCAACAACTACCTGCTGTACACGGAGCTGAAGTCGGCCGCCGATGCGCCCAAGACCGCGCTGCAGCGGCAGTACGGTGACTTCTTTGCCGCCTGCATGAATACGGCCGAGGTCGACAAGCTGGGGATTAAACCCCTGGAGGCGCAGCTCGAGGCGATTGCGGCGCTCGAGGGCACCAAGGACCTTGCCGCGTTCAATGCCAAGCAGCTCCGGCGGGGCGGCGGCGGCTTCTTTGGCGTGGGCGTGACCCAGGACCAGAAGGACAGCTCGCAGCAGATTGCGGCGACGGGACAAGGCGGCCTGACGCTGCCTGACCGGGATTATTACCTGAATCCGGACGCGCGCTTTGTCGCGATCCGCAAGCAGTACATGGACCACATGGTGAAGATGTTCACGCTGCTTGGCGATACCCAGGACAAGGCAGTCGCCGAGGCCAACGACGTGATGCAGATTGAGACATCGCTGGCGAAGGGTTCGATGGACCGGGTGGAGATGCGCGATCCGGCCAAGCGCTATCACATGATGAGCGTCGCCGATCTGCAGAAGCTGAGCCCGAACTACGACTGGACAGTCTACCTGGACGGCATTGGCATGGCGCAGGTGAAGGACATTGACGTGGCCAGCCCAGGCTATGTGACGACCGCGAACGAGGTGCTGGGCACGCAGCCGCTGCAGGCCATCAAGGCGTACCTGCGCTGGCACGCGCTGCACGAGGCCGCTCCCCTGCTCTCCAAGCCGTTTGAGGATGAGAACTTCGCGTTCTTCTCGCAGAGCCTGCAAGGCCAGAAGGAGGAGCAGCCACGCTGGAAGCGCTGCACGCGGCTGACCGATCGCGCGCTCGGCGAGGCGGTGGGGCAGGACTGGGTGAAGCAGAATTTCCCGCCCGATGCGAAGGCCAACATGGAGAAGCTGGTGCATGCGCTCGAGGCGTCCATGGCCGCCGACCTGCAGACGCTGCCTTGGATGAGCGATGCGACCAAGGCAGAGGCGCGCAAGAAGCTGGATGCGATCACCGATAAGATCGGCTACCCGACCCACTGGAGGGACTACTCCAGCATCGTGGTGAAGCGTGACGATCTGCTGGGCAATGTACAGCGCGCCGACTGGTTTGAGGAGAAGCGCAATCTCGACAAGTATGGCAAGCCGGTGGATCCGATGGAGTGGGGCATGACGCCGCCGACGGTGAACGCGTACTACAACCCGCCGCAGAACAATATCAACTTCCCTGCCGGCATTCTGCAGCCTCCGTTCTATGACAACGCCCTGGACCCGGCGGTGAACTTTGGCGGCATCGGCGTGGTGATCGGCCACGAGATGACGCACGGCTTCGACGACCAGGGCTCCAAGTACGACCTGCACGGCAATGTGAAGGTGTGGTGGACGCCGGAAGATCTGGCCAAGTTCAAGGAACGCACCGAGTGCACGGCCAAGGAGTACGACGGCTTTGAGGCAGCGCCGGGGCAGAACCTGAACGGGCATCTGACGCTGGGCGAGAACACGGCGGACAATGGCGGGCTGCGCATCGCCTACCAGGCGCTGATGGCGACGCTGGCGAAGGACGGAGCCGCCGCTGAGCCGGGTTACACCGACGGCAAGCGCGACGGCTATACGCCGGCGCAGCGGTTCTTCATCGCCTTCGGACAGGTATGGTGCCAGAACGCGACCGAGCAGTCGGCGCGCGTGCTGGCGAAGACCGATCCGCACAGCCCGGGAGAGTGGCGCACCAATGGTTCGGTGCAGAACTTCGACGAGTTCGGCAAGGCGTTTGGCTGCAAGGTTGGCCAGCCGATGATGCCAGCGAGTGGCGGCTGCCGCACCTGGTAGGTCTTTGAGCAAACGAAAAGGCAAGGCCCTGGGCTTCGGTCCGGGGCCTTTTTTCTGCTCGCCAATCTCTCGCAGCCGCGTCAAAAGATCACTGAAACGCAGCTGGAGGTGGAAATGACCCTGTCGAAAATTGGCGTTAAGTCGCTCTACCTTCTACAATCGAGCCTAGGTTTTGTACTCCCTCTAAAACAGGTTTCTCCGTTCGAACAAGCCATGCTGGCTACTCCCGAGCGGGGATGAAGGAAACGCATGAAGTTGAGTTTGATTGGCCGGTGGTCGATGGCCTTGTTCGCGTCGTTGGCATTGGGTCTTGGCATGACTGCCTGTGGTGGTGGCACCATTGGTTACATGTGGGTGTTGGGACAGGAATATAACCAGGTCGCCGGGTTCAAGGTAGATCAGTATTCCGGCAACCTGACCGAGGTTCCGGGGTCGCCGTTTTCAAGCAACGGATCGGTACCGATATCGATTGTGATCAAGTCGGGTGGACGGTTCGTGTACGTCATTAACCAGGGTGTGGGCGGCGGTCCCAATGGTCCGGGGCAAGGTCAGTCGATTGCGCTGTACAGCGTTGGTGGAGACGGAACCCTGGCTTTCCAGATGCAGTACAACACCGTGGGATACGTCTCGGAGTGGGCCCAGATGGACTCCAGCGGAACGTACCTGTATGTGGTGGACAAGTATTCTCCCGGCTTGAATACGCTGACCGGTCTTTACAATGCGCCGAACACGGATGGCAATGGCGCAATCACGGCATTTTCTGCGGACCCCAACACCGGCCGCCTCACGCTGATGACCAACTCGCAGACCCAGGTTGGCCAGGTCAACCTGCCCTTCTGGGAAGTTGGACCCTCTCCCGTCATGTCGAAGGCGCAGGGCGGCTGCCTCTATACGGTCAACGGCGGATATACCTCGGCAGGCGCTCAGACCGTCACGCCGTATTCAATTGGAGCGTCCGGCCAGCTGGTGTATACCACCACCGGCAACATCGTGATCCCACAGTCGACGACCGGTGTAAAGACCAACATCACGTCCATCAACGGATCGGGAACCTACATGTTCCTCACGGATGCGGCGAGCAATATCCTGTACGGCTACTCGTCGACCGGTGCGTGCAACCTGACGGCGCTCAATGGCGGTTACACCAACCTCGCGACCGCTTTCCCGAATACGTCGGATCCGGTGTACACCATGATCGACAGCACGGGCAAGTATCTGTACGTCGCGAACAATTCGACCACCAGCACGCTGCCGACGACACCGTATAGCTCCCTATCGGCGCTGACGATCAACTCGACCAACCAGCAGCTGCAGCCAATTATTGGCTCGCCCTACCCGGTAGGTTCGGGACCGGTCTGCGTCGTAGAGGATCCCAGCAACCAGTACATCTACACGTCGAATTACAACGATGGAACGGTGACGGGCTTCCAGCTCAACAACACCACTGGCGAACTCTCCCAGCTCACCAAGGGCTCGAAGTTCACAGCGGTAGGCAAGGCGAGCTGCCTGGCGATCAGCGGCGCGGTCGATTAGAGACGGTTGACGATTTTCCGGCAGGGCCTGTTGGCCCTGCCGGCAGACTTCACACTCCGGCCTTCGGGCTGGTATTCAAAGACGGGCCGATCGATGCCCGATGTAAGGGAAACGCATGAAGTTCAACACAATCAGCCGTATTGCCATGGCCGCAACCGTCTCGGTGGCAATCGCGTTTGGAACCACCGCCTGCATCCGCGACTACACGGCGGACTATGTTTATGCCGTGTCGAACAGTACCGGACAGATCAGCGCGTATGGGGTCGACTATCAGAGCGGTGTGCTGACCCAGATCAGCGGTTCGCCGTTCGCTACCAACCTTACGAACCCCTCCACGGTGGTGGCTGCGCCCAATGGGAAGACCATCTACATTATTGGCGGCAGCCAGAACGCGAACGTCGAGGTGATGTCGGTTGGTTCGGACGGCAAGCTCTACGGCCAGGCAACGCCGAGCCTGACTGGCGGCGCAACCTATCCCACGGCTGCCGCCATCGACTTGGCGGGGACGTATCTGTACGTCGCCTACACCTACCAGAGCGGTTACTCTCCGGTCTCTCCCGGTCCTGGCGGCGTGGCGATCTTCCCGATCAACGCGGATGGCACCCTGGGCACTCCCACCAACGTGAACGTGGGCAATACCCCGGTTGCGCTTGCAACCTCGGCGCCTACCTGCACGGCAACCCCGGCATTGGGCAGCAACAGCAGCCCGAACTGCGTGGTTCTGGGCTCCTCCGGCACGGCCAACAACGGCACCAACCAGTCCTTCGTGTACGTGGTGGATGCGGAGCAGATCCCGGGCGGGACGCCGACAATTCTGGGCTTCGTCGAGAATCCAACCACCGGTGCCCTGACGCCGATCCCCGGCAGCAACCCGAACCATGGCTTCAGCGCGGGCGTCTTCCCCAGCAGCATCGCCATCGACCCAACCGGCAAGTATGTCTACGTGACCGACAAGGCGCAGAACCAGGTCTACGGGTATGGAATCTCCAACAACACGTCGGGCGCTCTCACCGGACTGACTACGAGCCCATTCGCAACGGGACAATACCCGGTATCCATCACGATCGAGCCGCGCGGCAAGTATGTGTATGTCGCGAATTACAACTCGCAGACGGTTAGCTCGTACTCGCTCAACCTCTCCAATGGATCGCTGGGCGCGTCGGCCGGAAGCAACTTCACCACCACAACTGGTCCCACCTGCGTTACGGTTGAGCCGGCACTGGGAATCTACCTCTATACCTCGGATTACCTGAACGCGTCGATCTCGGGAGGTCAGTTGAGCCCGAACACCGGTGCGCTTTCCGCGGTCGCAACGTCCTTCTTCCCCTCGGTCTCGCAGCCCATCTGCGTGGTCTCGGTGCCGAACGGATTGCATGCGTCCCAGTCGACTCAACCCTAACCTTGAAGAACTCGTACGAAGGAGAAGAGCCCGGCCCATGGCCGGGCTCTTCTCTTTGCAATAACAGCGCTCCCAGCCCTGACAGGACTTGCTGACGGCTGCCGTTAGCGCCAGCAGGTCAGCTATTCTAGAGACATGCCTCATTCCTCGAGCTTCCTCCTCGGCAACGTCACGGTGGGCAGTGGCGAGCTGTTTCTCATCGCCGGCCCGTGCGTGATCGAGTCCGAACCGCACGCCCGCAAACTAGCCGACGCGATCCAACGGATTACGTCCGACCTGGGCGTCGCGTACATCTTCAAAGCCAGCTACGACAAGGCCAATCGCACCTCGATCCGCAGCTTCCGGGGGCCGGGGCTGGAGGAAGGTTGCCGCATCCTGCGCGCCGTGGGCGAGGCCAATCAACTCCCCGTACTCACCGACATCCATACGCCGGAGCAATGCCAGCAGGTAAGCGATGCGCTCGGGTCAGTCGACGCGATGCTGCAGATTCCCGCGTTCCTGTGCCGCCAGACAGACCTGCTGATCGCGGCGGCTAAGACGGGTCGCGCCATCAACGTGAAGAAGGGGCAGTTCGTCGCTCCGTGGGACATGCGGCATGCGGTGGAGAAGATTCGCGATTCGGGCAACACGCGCATCTCGCTGACGGAGCGCGGCGCCAGCTTTGGCTACAACAACCTGGTGGTCGACATGCGCTCGCTGCCGATCATGCGCGGGTTTGCGCCGGTGATCTTCGATGGCACGCACTCGGTGCAGACGCCGAGCGGCGGCAATGGGGTCTCAGGCGGCCAGCCCGAGTTTATTCCAGTGCTGGCGCGAGCGGCGGTGGCTGCGGGGATCGACGGAGTGTTTCTGGAGGTCCATGACAATCCCGCGGAGGCGAAGTCGGACGGCGCGAACGCGCTGCATCTTGACCTGTTGAGGCCCACGCTGGAGAAGCTGCTGGCGATTCACGCGGCGGCAAAGGCGTAGCCCGCCACAACCCGCGCGCAAAAAGGGGCCCCCAATCGCTGGGGGCCAAGCTGCCGTGATTCTCTCCTTTTTGGAGAGCCCTGGGGTGTCGGCGAAGATAGACACCGAACTCGCAGCGAGGTTCCGCTGGAGTACCTACGCACGGGGATCGGCGGCGGATTCGAACCAAGGCAAATTCTCTTAAGTCTTTAGGGGGCGCGAGGATCTAGTGGGTTTCAACCTGCACGATGTGGATCTCGGGTAACTGCTGGTTCCAGTTATCGCTGACATCGTCAAAGATGAGTCGAAAATCGGCTTCGCCGCCGGGGGCAATCGGCGAAGCGCTGACGGGACGCGTATCCACATAAGGCTGACGCATGTAGATGAGATTCAGCGGGCCGGTCTCGATCTGCGGAGCCATGTGCGTGTCGTTGGCGAAGACCACCTGCACAGTGATGCCAGTGACGGTTTTGGGGCCGCTGTTGGCGATGTGGCCCTCGAGGTAGGTCTGCTTGCCGCCAGACATGCTGGTGGATTCGCTCATCTGCAGGTTGGTCACCGGGAGGTTGGACGCGTAGGCGGCCACGGGTTGCAGCGTGTGGGGCGAAGGTGCTGCGGGACCGCGACGTTCCAGGAGCACCAATGCGGCGATCAGGATGATGACCGCGACAGCGGCGATGGAGACGGCCGCGGTGGGAAAGCTCCGTGCCGGCACCGGATCGGTGAACATCAAGTTCGGTGAACCGTTCGGGGACTCGCTCATGCTGAGATTCTAATCTGGAATTCTAATCCGAGGACGATCCGGACACTCCACCCGCGTTCTTCGTCCTGCCCCTAAGGTCCAAAACTCTCGTAGTGGATGTGTTCCGAGCGCCAAAACTGGCGCGGCCTCGATCCGACTGGCGAAAGTCCTGGCCTTTCATTTCGATAACGACACACATCTCCTGAAGGCGCGACCTCATGCGCTCTCCAATACGATCGCCGAGGGTTTCGCGACGCATGGGAGCGAAGGTATCGCGCTCGGTGGCGGCCGCGGGCGGCAGATTGTCAAAGTTGGTGGTGACCAGGGTGGTTCGGTTGTCGTTGTAGCGGGCGTTGATAACGCGAGCGATGGCGTCAGCTCCCCAATCGGTGACTTTGGCGGCGCCCAGTTCGTCGAGCACGAGGACATCGACCTCAAAGATGGGCTTGAGCGTTTCGCGCTCCGTGGCATCCACCTTTCTCTCGTAGGTGTTTTTCAGGTCGTCGAGGAGGTTTGAGCAGTCGTAGAAGAGGCCATGAACGCCTCGATCCTCGATGAGGGACTTGAGGGTGGCTACGGCGAGGTGGGTTTTGCCGGTGCCGATCTGACCGACCAGCAGCAGGCCCTTGCCTGCGGTTTCCTGCGGGTAGGCCCTGACGAAGTTTCGGGCTTGTAGGATCGCGGCATTCAGCGATGCATTCGGCCCCGCATGGTTGGGGTCGTAGTTCTCGAGGGTGTAGTTCAAGAACCTCTTCGGAATGCGTGCCCGCGCGAATGCACGGTCGAAGCCGGCCCTTGTGCGGCAGTCGCAGGGAACGGCGGCGCGGGTTCCGTCGGCGCGCTCGATGACGCGTAGACCAGCTCCTTCACAGATGGGGCAAAGCTCTTCCGGCATGAGAATCTTTCTCCGCGCGGACTTCTCGCGGCCACTCTAGTATCGCAGGCTAGTTGGTTGCGGCGCTCCTGTGCGAATCGTGCTCCGCGTGAGGAAAGCGCAGGCGTCTTGGTCTGCTGCCGGGCGGTAAGGTAGACTCGCCCCACGCATGCGAAATCCTGTTCGTCCTTTTCTGTGTTTTCTTTTTGTTGTCTCTCTATCCCTGGCCACGCAGGCCCAGCAAACACCCATCGCCCTGACCGGAACGCTGGTGATGCCGGAGGCCGTGATCGAGCATGGAACGGTGCTGTTGCAGGATGGCCGCATCGTCGCGTCGGGTGCGCAGGTGACGCTGCCGGCTGGAACCCGCGTGGTGCCTACCGAGGGCATCATCGCGCCGGGGCTGATCGATCTGCACAACCACCTGAGCTGGAATATCTTTCCACGCTGGAAGCCGATCGAGGAATTTGGCAACCGTTATGACTGGCAACAGAAGCCGGTCTACAAGATCCAGATGACGGTGCCGCATGACCTGATCGCGAAGGAGGGCCTCGAGTGCGAGGCCGAACACTACGCCGAGGTCAAGGCCATCACCGAGGGCGAGACGAGTGTGACGGGCTCGATCCACGCACCGTGCGTGCAGCACCTTACGCGCAATCTCGATGTCGATCCTGAGCTTGGGCCGGGGTTGGGCAAGATCCTCTACGACGTCTTCCCGCTGCAGATGAGTCCTGAAGCGCTGGCCGCGGCGGACGCCGCGTTGAGCGCGCATCCGAGGGGTTCGCTGCTGATTCACCTGGGCGAAGGCGCACCGCATGATGCGGCAGCCGCGCGGGAGTTCGCGATGCTGAAGGGGCGCGGCCTGCTGCGCCCCGGCGTCTCGCTGATCCACGGCGTGGCGATCACGCCGGAGGAGTTCGCGGAGATGACTGCGGCCGGCGTTGGCCTGATCTGGTCACCGCGCAGCAACGTGGAGCTCTACGGCGATACAGCAAACGTTGCTGCAGCCAAGGCTGCCGGAGTGCAGATCGCGTTGGCGCCGGACTGGAGCCCTACGGGCAGCGACGGCCTGCTCGGCGAGCTGAACTATGCGTCGATGTGGAACCAGACGCAGACGCCGCCTCCCTTCAGCGAGAGAGACCTGGTGATGATGGCGTCGGCGAACGCGGCGAAGCTTGTGAATCTGTCGGCGCAGATTGGATCGCTAGCGCCGGGCCATGCCGCCGACCTGATCGTGTTGCGCAAGACGGGCGCGGACGGCGGGCACGACGCGTACTGGACGATCACGCACGCGTCGCCGCAGGATTTGGCGCTGGTGCTGATCGGCGGGCGAGCACTCTATGGGGATGCCGCGCTGATGCAGCCGTTCGGAGCGGCCAGCGGGGAGCCGCTGCAAAT